>NZ_CP099393.1:0-300000 GCF_023913515.1 Natronococcus sp. CG52 | reverse complement strand
GCCCGAAATCTGTCAGAAACAACCTGCTGAATACAGAGAATGGATGCAGCGAACCGGCTTCGTTTCTTCCAATCGAACTGCGCTGAATCAGTCGATCAGTAGATCGGCGAACTGACCGCCGAAAGTTCTGGCAGGTATCGGTCAGGTTCGTCGAGTCGGCCGAGATATACAGCGTATATCTTGCGCTAAACGGAGGAGACGCGGAGGCAGTTATTTTGGGAACACCTAGCGCTTATATGTTCACAACGAGATTCGAAGGATGTGGGATCTCCGGGACCAACACAGGACGTAACCAGAGACGCCATCCGGGAGTTCTTCAGCCAAACATCTAAGCAATCAACGCCGTTCTTTACTGAAGAGATCGCAGAGGCGCTTGAGTGCTCCCCACACGGCGCGCGAAGCCGACTGGAAGACCTCGTCGAACGAGGGGAGATCCGAACCAAGCGAGGAGACGGTTCGAGCAGGGTTTGGTGGAAACCCCAGGAAGATCTATCGAGTAGCCAGCAGCCCGGCGAAGAGCAGTTCCGCGCCTTCGTGAGTGCTGTCCAGGATTACGCCATCTTCTTGCTCGATCCCGACGGCAATATCGCGAGCTGGAACGACGGGGCCAAACGGATTAAGGGCTACTCGAGAGACGAAATCCTTGGCGAACACTTTTCGGCGTTTTACACCGACGAGGACATCGCCAACGGCGTGCCGGAGCAGAACCTCGAGGGGGCGGTGACTGCAGGCCAGATCGAAGACGAGGGGTGGCGGGTCCAAGCAGACGGCTCGCGGTTCTGGGCAAACGTGACGATCACCGCTATCCAGGACGACGAAGGAGAACTCCAAGGGTTCACGAAGGTCACGCGCGACATGACCGAGCGCCGCGAGTACGAGCAGCAACTCGAGGTACAGGCCGAGCGATTGGAACGCCAGCGCGACGATCTGAAGGAAGAGCTCGACGACGTATTTGAGCGGGTCGACGACGCCTTCTATGCACTGGACGAGGAGCTCCAGTTCGAGTACGTTAACGACCACGCGGAGATGTACTTCGACACGCCGGCCGGTGAACTCCTGGGACGGACTCCCTGGGAGGCCATCGACGTCGACGAGGATGACCCGCTCTTCGAGAAATACGAAACTGCGCTAGAAACCCAGGAGCCGATGAGCTTTGAGCGCTATTCGGAACCCCTGGGCATATGGGAGATCGTCCGCGTCTACCCGTCGGAATCAGGTCTGTCGGTGTACTTCAGGGACATCACCGAGCGCAAGGAACGTGAATGGCAGCTCGAGCGGACGCACGACCTGCTGGAGCGAGCGGAACGTATAGCGGACCTTGGCGGGTGGGAGATCGATCCAGACACGCACGAAGTGTTCTGGACTGAACACCTTTTCGATATCATAGGATTCTCCAGCGACGAAGAGCCACCACTAGTCGACGCACTCGACGTCTATCACGACGAGGACCGGCCGATCGTCGAAAGTGCGCTCGAGGAAGCCTTCGAACACGGCGAGTCGTTCGACATCGAGAGTCGTTTCGAAACACCCAGCGGTGAGGTGCGCTGGCTCCGCGTCATCGGTGACCCCGACGTCGAAGATGGAAATGTCGTGTCGCTCCGCGGGGCAGTCCAGGACATCACCGAGCGGAAGGAACGCGAGCGCAAGCTCCAGGAGTCCAACGATCGGCTCGAACAGTTCGCGTACGCCGCGTCTCACGACCTTCAGGAGCCGTTGCGCATGGTGTCGAGTTACCTCCAGCTTCTCGAGAATCGATATACCGACGAACTCGACGAAGACGGCGAGGAATTTATCGAGTTCGCCGTCGACGGCGCAGAGCGGATGCGCGAGATGATCAACGGACTGCTCGAGTACTCCCGCGTCGAGACACAGGGAGAACCGTTTGAGCCAGTGGACTTAAACGCCGTCCTGGAGGACGTGCTGGCCGACCTCCAGTTCCAGATCCAGGAGCACGATGCCGAGATCACGATCGAGGAGCTCCCGATGATCAAGGGCGACGTCAGTCAACTACGCCAGTTATTCCAGAACCTGCTCGAGAACGCCATCGAGTACAGCGGCGACGAGTCGCCACGCGTCGACGTCTCGGCCACGCGGTCCGGTGACAAGTGGACCGTGTCGGTTACCGACGAGGGCATCGGCATCGATCCCGAGGACCAAGAGCGCATCTTCGAGGTGTTCCAACGACTCCACACGGAGGACGAACACGTCGGAACGGGGATCGGCCTGGCGCTGTGCAAGCGAATCGTCGAGCGCCACGGGGTCGAGATTGGGGTCGACTCGACGCTGGGTGAAGGGGCGACATTCTGGTTTACGCTCCAGAATCCCGACGACGAATCGTCGGTTCGAAGAACCTGAATAGCCTGTAGATCCGCTGGATGCAACCTTTGAGCCTTGTTTAGACGCTCGTGAGAGCGGTGCTGTGGCTCGATACTGAGCCGATATGCGATACCTCGTTCGGAGTTTTGATTACTGATCGAGGCAATGATACCCCTCCAACCTCGGCAAAACGGTTGTAGAAACGAAATTGTGAAGATCAATTCCTCGATGTCAATTCCATTTCCAACCCCTGTATATCCACTCTCGGTCTGTAAGCCTCGTTGCCATCGAATTCCCGCGTCTAAACACGGCTCAGAGGATGTATTCAGCAGAGCGATATCTACAGAGGATACAGGTAACGGTCATTACAGGCGATGGTTGACGTGTTGGTCGGCAGACTGGCGATAAGCCTGTTCGCCAGCCTGTAGTGGCTGTGGTTACGAAACGACTAGAAATCGTGTCGGTCGAGATATCGTGTCGCTCTGGCGTGCGATATTTCCGCGACTGGTCTGGAGGCGCGACGCAGCAGCCTTCGTCTGAGCCTCCGCACGCCCAGAAACCCCTGAATACGCTCCATGGCGGCGTACTTGCCGGCCGATTCGTCGTACAGCGAAACCGCTATCGTCTGCTCTCACGTTAGTTGGATGTATGAGCGATACCCACCCAGACGAAACAAGCGGTACGCTCGTTGTGGGAACGTTTCTTACCCTCGATGGCGTGATGCAGGCACCGGGTGGTCCTGACGAGGACCGTGACGATGGCTTCGGACATGGTGGGTGGTTGGTCAACTACTCGGATGAGAAGATGGGCGAGATTCTGGATAGCCAATTCGCCGAGGCCGATGCACTACTGCTCGGCAGGAAGACGTACGAGATCTTCGCCTCATACTGGCCCAACGTCGATACGGAGAACGATTTCTTGGCGACGAAACTGAACAGCATGCCCAAGTACGTCGCCTCCAGAACCCTCGACGCGGCGGAGTGGAACGACTCGACGCTTCTCTCGAGCGACATCACAAAGGCCGTCGAGAACCTCAAGAAGGAATGCAGGGACACCATCCTGGTGCAGGGGAGCGCGAACCTGATCCAGACGCTGCTCGCATACGACCTCGTCGACGAGTTCTGGCTTTGGGTCTTCCCGCTGGTCCTGGGCGAGGGGAAGCGCTTGTTCGGGGACGGAACCGTCCCCGCGAACCTCGAGCTGACGGCCGCCGAGACGTCGAGCACCGGGGTCCAGATGCTCCGATACGACCGAGCAGGGGAGATTGAGTACGGTTTGGTCGGGTCGGATGATGGGGCGGAGTGATTAGCGGTATTTTCGCGGGTCTACCTCACCGCGAGATCGGGACTATGTGACCTGCAAGATACGCGCTATCTATTCAGCAGAGTCTAACGGAAATACCGAGTCGCTGTCAAAAACAGCGTGCTGAATACAGAGGATGCATTCAGCATGGTTTGCGCGTTCTAAGCGGTATACATGTCCGAATAGGCCGTTACCTACGAGTGCGGATTTATCAGCGGTTATGAGGGTGAAAATCGGTCAAACAATCCTGGATAATCCATGACGAGTCCATCCGAGTCAACCGGCAACTCGGCCGTGAAGCCACTGGATATGCTTTCATAACGATACCGTCCGCCATTCTCGTCGATTGGATCGAGGCAGGTGTACCTCTGAGAGGCAGCCTCAACACGTAATTCGGGCACTGCAATATATGCAATCTGCACCTCGGCTGACTCGTTCTGGTCGAGTTCCAAACGTCGAATTGGTAGTGTATTACTGAACGGTGTTGCTGAAATATCCACGTCGATGCATCCATTCAGTGTCGATACCTCCTCTCCTTGACCATCAGTCCATTTGCCTTCCCCATCGGCCCGAAGTGTTATCGATTCTGATTCCCGGCCGAGGGTGGCAACGTTCACTCGCTGAACGTGATATTGGCGGTCGCACTCAACTTCGTAGCGAAGGCGAAACGTTGTACCATCGACCGAACCGATGACGACACTCTCAGCAGCGACACCTGCTGAATCTTCGATGAGATGTAGAGATTCTATCCCAACCTCGGCAACCGATGACCAGAATACGTCTCGATTCATATAACGGATAATGTTGTGGGTGCGAATAGTTATATATTTTCGTACACTGAATTCTCGGAATCTACCGATCTGATGCCGTTCCATCCAAACCACCATCCGTACCACATTCGCGCTGTGTATCTCGCACGCTTCGTCCAATTCATCCAAAATTTGACAGAGTGGGCGTGCAAGATACAGAGGATGAGTTCAGCACACCCCTTTCGTTTGTTCCGAGCGGTCATAGCTGAATCAATCGGTCAATCGGCCTGCAAATTGATCAGTGCTGATCCGCGCATCGATTACTAAGTACCCTTATATCCGAAAACGGCAGTAGTAGTGTATGGATATACCTGACACGCGACTGTTCCACCTACACTACCACGTCCCCGATATCAAATACGCAGAACAGGTACTGGCGGATAATGGACTCCCTCTTCGCGCTAGATTTGGATCAGTCAATGGCGAAACGGTCGTAGTCAAGCCACGTGAGAAACCACCGGAAGGGTTTCAGTTCCGGCTGCAAGATGCGCAACGAGGAGAGGCGAATGTTACCCTCACTCGGGGCAAACGGGTACAATTCGACCATTTTGGGATTGTGACGTCCGCGTTCGACGTGATTATCGAGCGGGCTAAGAAAGCAGACTGGACTGTTCAAGGGGTTGAGGGCCCTCGGACATTCCTCATTCCGCCGTGGGGGTTCCGTATCGAAGTTCATCCAGAGGATGGGCGAATCACAAACTCTCTCGGATCATGGGAAGAAAGCCGATTTGAGAACGTCGTGTTGACCGTTCCATCTCCATCGGAAGTAGAAGAAGGGCTACAAAGCGTTCTTGGTCTTGTTTCAGGAGTCAGCATCCGGAAGGAGGAGGATCGACCACACGTTCCGCAGGCGACGTTGGGTGGGCAGGCGTTTCCAGGCGGGTTGACTATCCGGGCATCCACTCTCACGGCTGATTCGGAGTCCGAAACTCCCGAAGAGACGAAGTGATACCCGATTTGTGATCCCGCTGTGTCTGGCTTGGTAATCATTCCCGGATACCGACAAAAGGGGATTCACATCGATACGTGCATTGTCTGTACTGACCGGTCACGGTCATTATCTTCGCGAGTCGGACCGAATCTCGTGTTGCATTCGCGCCCTGTATTCAGCACGACTTCATCACTATCTACAGTTCCTGATATAATCATCCGGGTTAGGTTCGTATCCCTACGTAACAGCTGTTTCAAGCCGTTCTTAAAGTTAAGAACCACGAAGAGGTGCGAAGCTCTAGAGCTTGAGATCCTTGTACAGGGACGATTCCTCGACCGTTGTCTCGCTCTCTACCTGCTCCGATTCCTCCTGGACGTCTTGTTCGGGCTTGTGTGGCCCTCGAGTAGACTCGAGATCACTCACCCATCCTGGAGAGTCTGCAGCCTCCTCGAGCGAACGGACCCCCTTCTCGTCGATCACACTGAGCGCCTCGAGTGGATCATCGCCAGCGGAGTCCGTGGGGACGACCACAATGCGGAAGTCCTCCGTCGTCGGGAGCTCCCTGCGAAATTCACGATCAGGAATCACGGGCTCATTCACGGTGAGATGTGGACCGTCGCGACCGAGATCGTCCTCGTCGTACTCGGAGGCCACCCCATCGTATTTCGTACGATCGGCGAAGATCTTCGAGAGATCGTCGAACCGGGCCCGAACTACCCCGTCTTCATCCTCGAGGCGGATATCACCAGTCTCGCGGTTGCGCGACCATACGGCCGTACGCGCATTCTCGATCACGGGCTTCTCGCCGTCGATGTAGATCTTATTCAGGTTATAGAAGATCTCACGATCACCGACGACATCCTGGACGTACTCCGGCTCGGTAAGCGCGTCCCACACATCGTGAGCAGTCCCCTCTCGAGCGACGAAAACGCAGACTTGGCCAGCATTGAATGCCTTCGATAAGTTGCGGACGGTCTGGCCCTTCTTCGTCGATCCCGTGGTACTTTCGAACTCGACTGTCACATCTGCGCCGTCGGTAAGGTACCCCACAATGGGGTGCTCCTCCTGGAGCCGATCGTAGCGCTGTTGCGCGAGTCGTGGCCGGACGTCCAAGTACCCCTCCTCGTAGTGCTCCAGGAGGAGTTCGCGGATCCGCGCGATCCCGTCAACGTCTTGCACGCCCGACTGTTCGACGACCTCGGACTCGAGGCCGAGCTTCGTGAGGTGGATGTACGTTTCCTCACCGATATCGCGGTGTTTCGCGACGCCCGCGTTTGTCGATGAACCCGTGACGAAGATCTGTGAGCGGCCCTTGTCAGTGAGCCCGACTCGCCGACCGTCGTCAGTCGTCACCTTGGTGACGAGCGTCCCGTTCGCCTCGTCGATCGCGTGATTCAACTCGGACATACTGGCGACGTTCCCGCCCGTGTAGCGCTCGGCACGAGCTCGGAGCTCCTGATCGACGGGGATCGTCCAGCCCGCCTCGAGATCACTGTCGGTCCCGTCAGTCACACCCTGGCGGAGCCCCTCGTCGAAGATCGTCTTCGCGACGCCCCGACCCTTCGAGTGTGACAGGGCCTCGTCGACGAACTCGTCGGCGTCGAGCTCGCTGTCGGCATTGTCGATCGCCTCGAGAATCCCCTCCTCGTCGCCGAAGATCAGCTCCTCCTGGATATCGCGCGTCGTTTTGCGATCGACCGTGAGGTGTTTGCCACGTGTCTCCCAAGTATATATGAGTAATAACTGATCTGTTCCTAGTGTGAATCGACTTTTTCGTAGTAGTCGATGATCTCCTTCATACACCACTGGTTGAGTGCCTGTGACACGAGTGAGAAAACCACCGTCGAGATCGGCTTCTGCTTATACGCAGCACAGAGCCCGTAGAGTCCGACCGGAATGCTCACCGTGTTAAGAATCTGCGGATAGCCGAGACCGATGAGACGATTTCCGTCGTTCGTCCAGCGTTCTTCGGCCCGCACGACCTTGTACATCCAATCGTCCGACTCTTCGGAGGGTTCGCGAAACAACACCGGATTGATCGCCAAGAATAGAATCGTGAGCGCCATCAGCCGCCATTTGCGATGGTAGAGTGCGGCGACGATCACGAACCCTCCGGCTAATCGACTCCAGCCGCTCTTCGGGTTGGAGTGACGCGCCCACACCGTCTCCCGGAATTCCGCGTTCATATCACTCATTTCGTGTGAAGTGTGTGTCTCTATCGTCTCTCTCTACGATAATTCTGCCGCAGCTTTCGGTGTACCGTCTGGATCGGTAGACGGCAGTTATTGATCCGGATGTGACCGTCGGCGACGAGGCAACCACTGCCTCTCGTGCAGTTTACCCGACGGTGCGGCTGTGCAGCGGAATTCTACAGCCGATACGGGGAAACGGGTTCGGACCGACGATCACGACGTGACAGCCCGACGAGGAACGAAGGATAGCCGAATGTAGCCGCCTACTCCGTCTCTTCCCACGGCCAGTCGCCGGCGTCGAAGGGCCGATCTGGGATTTCATCGACGCGGGCGGGATCGCGGTCGTAGAGCGACCCGTCGGCGGTCTCCTCGAGGATGGTTTCGCACTCCGCGGCCATGATTCGGGTCAGCTGTCCCTCCATCGCCTCGCCGCGATCGTCGAGCTGGCCGGTCATCTCGCACAGGATACTTCCGTAGCCGTAGGTGGCGTAGGCGTTGCGCCCGATGTTAACCGTATTTCCTCCCGGATAGACCGACAGCTGAGCGTTCCCGAAGCCGTCGACCTCGTCGTACATCGCGACGTTGAGCCGTTGCGAGATCTCGACTGCGTCGGGGTCGGCCTCGTCCGCAATCGGCCAGAAGTTCGACGCGTGGAACATATCTCCCGGAACCTCCTCTTCGTCGTAGTACATCCCTCCCTGCGTGTGGAGGTCGGCGACCCACAACGGGTCGAGATCGAGCACGTAATCGAGCATCGCCTGGGTCTCGGGTGAGGGGTTCTCGTCGGGTTTCGGTCCGGGAAGGATCTCCTCGGGAAGTTCGAAGTAGTGCTGACGGTTCGGGTCGGCAGGGCCACACTGCTCTCCGAAGAACGGATCTTCGTAACAATAGTCGTCCGGACGGGCGTTCTCGCGCTGGTTACGCATGGCGCCGTCGGGGTTGACCATCGGCAGGCCGTGGATCGTGAGTTCGTCGAGGATATCGTGGCCGGCCGAGAGACGTCGGAGCACCCGCAGGAGCGCCTCGGTGCCGGTCGGCTCGTTCCCGTGTTGCTCAGACGCGAAGAAGACGTCGGTGTCGCCGCTGCCGACCTTGGCGACGGTGAGTTCGCGTCCCTCGAGGCTTTCACCGATGACCTCGGTCTCGAACGGTACGCGAGCTCGTCGCTCAAAGTTACCTAGTAGATCCTGAACCTCTTCGTGAGTGAGGAACCGCTTCGTCTCTTCGCGAGCCCACGTCTCGTTCGCGGTCGCAGTCGTCGCACCGAACAGACCCACGCCTGCTACTGAGCCGATCAGCTTGAGTGTATTTCGTCGATCCATGATATTCCAACCAAAACTATTGATAGAAGTTAATATTAACCTTGCCTTTAGTATCATAATCAGTACCTATATGTTGAATGCACTTTAGCGTGTCATGATTTCTAACGGGTGAACGGCATCTCTGATCCCCCGCGTACGCGAGGGAGACTCGATGTACCCTCAGAAACCTACCCACCGGCCGTCACACTGTACTCGCGATCGGTGACCTTACCGACGCTGCACCTGGAGACTGTACGGTTGAAGAGAGTCACCGTCGGCGTCTATCTCAGCGTCTTTGACACCAGATTTCCGCTGTAATCGTAGGGATTTAAGCGCGAATGTATTGCCGTCTACGTCGTGAGTGGAGTATACTTTTCTGTAATTTCTCCCCCTCATGATCGTAAACATTTCTGCCCAATATGTGATAGTACCTGGGACGAATGCGAATATATTATTTGTATTTCACGATACTTGATCAAATTTGCGGAAAAGCTTACAAGTGACGCACATCGCTGCTCGAACGTATGGCGCAGAAATCCAGCATTACCGACCGCACTGAGTCCTCGACTTCCGAGCGCAATGCGGGATTAACGCGGCGATCGTACGTTCAGTCGATTGTAGCAGGTGCGGCCACCAGGCTGGGTATTACTGCAGGGGGCATGACGAAAGTTGGCATGACTGTAGTAGGGGCTCTTACGGCCGAGGAGTACGAGGTCCTCAAGGCCGACGGACAGATGGTCCGGATCGGGGAGGGAGAGACGTTCGAAAATACCCTTATCGATCTCACGAGGGGGAGGTCTTTCACGCTCGTAGTCAACGGTGGGGGTTCGGTAATTCGAAATATCGGGTTTAAAGGGTTGTGCCAGGGTGCTGGCTTCCAAATACTGGTCACGGCATCTAGTGGAGAAGTGATCGTCGAAAACCTCTATCTCGGCGACGGCGCGACGAAGAAAGGTAGCGACCACGAACACGGGCCCGGCGCGATTTTCTGCAACAACGAGGGAGACAGCGACGTTACCTTCCGGTATTGTAACGTCCAAGGCTATCCGAACAGCGGATTCTACTGCTCCGATACTGGGGGTGCCGGCTCCGTCACATTCGAGAACTGCTACGGAAAGAACAACGGGGTCGCCACTTTTCACTGTGCTAGCCCCGACGACTCGCTCCGTAATTGTGTCGCGTATAACGACGACACCGACTACGGTCCCGGATACGACGGATTCACCGAACGCAACGGTTATCCCGTTTGGGTCGGGTCTTCAGGTCCGGTCACGATCGAAAATTCCCACTTCGCTGCCGGAGCGTATCCTGAAACGCTTCGTACTCACGGAGGTGGGAGTATCGATTTCGAATCCGGCTCGTATAGTGGAACGTTCCGAGGGGCAGTACGAACCGGTAATGTTGCTACCGATCCGAATCTTTCGATTCCCGAAGGCGTCCCGAAAAGTGCTGAAGAGGCCGCAATCGAATCTACCTAAACGATCTCGCGATCGAGAAACAGGTGCTCGAGACTATACTGTCCACTTCCGTATAAAACGAGGACGAGGAACGCTGCGATGTAGAGTAATCCGAGTTCTCCTCCGTTCTGGATCGGGACGATTCCGTCTGGAAGATGAGCGATAAACTGAGCGACGACCATCTGTCCAGCCGTGATGAGTGCGACGAGCCGAGTCAGCACGCCGATGACAAGGAGGAGACCTCCGATTAGCTCAATAACGCCGGCGACACCGTACATACCGAGCAACGGCGCAGCGCTTCCACTTCCGTCTACGCCACCGAAGAGACCGAATAGTTTCTGGGCGCCGTGTTGCATAAATAACAGCCCGACGAGAACACGAAACACGAAGTAAATGTGTTCTTCATATGATTTCACGTGGCGGCCGAGTAGAGAATACATCTCGTCTCTAGACTGATTATTTAGAGTTGAATCTCGTCCGTCGTGGGTGGTTTCAGATGACATCACTCAATAGTTTAATCCTCTCACACTTATAATTCAGGTAACGTAGAAGTAATTAGATTACGTTAATATAACAGGCACACGAGGAAACCGTTCCACCGGCGAATCCACTAAACTTCTTCACGAATTACTGCCAATTCGAGATCAAGCAACGCTCTGTCAACGAACGGAGCGAGTAGAATACCGCTCACACATTGTTCGTCGCGAAACGTTCGGAGAGTTTGCCGCCGAGTGAACCGGTGGAGATCGTGTGTTCTTCGTTCGTGACGTTCGAGCGGGTTGATGACGATCGTTGAATCTGCACGAAAGACCAGTACCCGAATGTGGGATGAACCGAAGTGGCTCGAAAGACCGGATCTCGAGGAACGAGTGCGCACGACGGTCTGACTCGGCGGCGGGGTCGTCGTTCTGCACAGCGTGCTCGAGTGTACATCCGCGCTCGAGATCGAGGGAGAGTCCCTCCTGCCCGTTTTTGCTTACTCTGCGGTGAGGACGACGTTATCGAGGTAACTCGTATCGTCTCCGGACCGATACTCCCCGCGGATACGGAGGACCTCTAAATCGCTCAGAACGGACCGGAACGTCTCTTCAGTTGCGAGCGGCTCTTCGCTCGTGACGTCGACCCAGATAGCATCTGCCGTGAGCGGTGCCTCGAACGCGGACCATTCTTCGCCGGGGGTCGCATCCGAATCGCGGAACTCGTAGACGATTTTCTTCCCGCCACCCGCGAGCAGTATATCGCCGCCTTCCGTGGGTTCGGCGTCGAACTGTTGGTCGGTTCGGGCCTGCCGAAGGTCGAACGAGAGCGTTCCGCCGTAAAACTCTTCACGGTCGCCGAGGAACTTGAACGGTGCTTGATAATACCAAGCAACCCCTCCCTGACTTTCCGCGTCACAGATATGCCCGCCGGGATTACCATCGCTCTCACGATAGTTCGGATGGTCGCTCCCGCCGTTTTGCGAGATGAGCCAGCCGTCGGCGTCCTCGTCGAACGTGCTCTCGATGCGGTCTACAGACTCGGTCTCCGGGTTGATATCTGACGTGTGGATCGTCTTCGAGAACTGCTCCGTCCCTTCCTCGTCGTAAATGCCGATCGTCAGTTCGTCGCCCAATTCGTCGACCTCGACGGTGCCGAAGTTAGCGTACTCGCCCTTGGCAAAGAACTCCGTCGGATTGAGCGGCGGATAGAGGTCCTCCGGCAGGCCGGCGGGTGCGCCGAGCGGACCGGCGATAGCTTCGAAGAATTCGAACTCGCCGTCACCGTCCGGATCGTACGCACCGACGACCGACTTGTGGATGTCTCCGGCGACGACGACCAGATTCGAAATCGGCTCCGTCTGGATGTGTTCGACGACCTCGAAGAGTTCCGTCTCGTAGCCAGTTCGGTCCGCCGGGGTCGCCCACGAATCCGACGGGTGTCCCAGCGGAGCCGGCGAAGCGAGGATCTTCCACGTCGCATCGGAGTCCGCGAGTGCGTTTTTCAGCCACTCGAGTTGCTCGTCGCCGAGCAGCGTCTTCGAGTCGCGTTCGACGTTCGGATCGCGGTACTGGCGCGTGTCGATGATGAACAGCTCGACGTGTTTTCCCCAGCGGAACGAGTCGTAAAACCGATTGGAGTCGCCGGGTCGGGCGTCAGCGTCCCGGTCGAGCGGCCAGTACTCGCGAAAAGCCCGCCGCCCCTCGGGCATCAGCGGTTCGATCGGGCCTGCGAAGTTGTTGATGACTTCGTGGTCGTCCCATACCGTGTACACCGACGTCGATTCGAGCAGTTCTCGTAGATACGTCCGCTCGGCGACTTCAGCCGGCGGATCGCGCATCTCCTTGTATTTGGCCCGGTAGATCTCGAGCGCGTCGTCGATCGGCGTGTTCTCGGTGATTTTCCCGGCCGGCGTCTGTGCGTCGGCGTAGATAGTGTCCCCGTGATAGAGGAAGAAGTCCGGCTCTCGCTCCGCGATCGTTCGAAGTCCCGGGAAGGGCGGTTCAACGGGGTTATCCCCGTAGCCCCACGTGTCGCCACTCCAGGCGAACATCACACGCTCCTCATCGGTGGATCCGGGCGCCGTGACGAACGTCCCCGTGGTCGCCGTATCCGGAGCAGATCGCGTGTCGGAGCCGTTCACCCCGTCACCGGCGGTCGCCCAGACGCGATAGTAGTACCGCGTTGCCGATTTGAACCCCGTTAGGCGAACCTGGCCGGTGAAGTCGGTTGTGGAGTCCACGGTGGTGTGTTGCTGCCGGGAGGGCGAGAACGTCTCGTCGGAACTAAACTCCACGTGAAGGGTCGACTTGTCGGTCGCTCGTGCCCAGACGACGGCCGTCTTGGCCGTAACTTCACCTGACGCTACACCGTGGGTTAGAGGAACTGTGTCGCGTCCGCTCGCTCCGTTTTGCTCGGTCGCACTTACGGTACTAGAGAGACCAGTCACGGTCGCTGCCGTTCCGCCGACGGCCTGAAGGAAGGTTCGACGTTCGTCATCCGGATCGTCGGTGCTCGTATCCGTCTCGTTCGTATCAGACATCGTGCGATGAGTGATCGAGATATAAGAACAATAAAATTTTATATGAATGATATATTAATTTATTAATTATAATATAGAAATACTATTTGAATATGGAAGAAAGTAGTTCTACGGATGTCTCCTGAGTCAGAAATACCGTTTCACACGCTTCTCTCGACGTACGCCCGTCCGAATCTTCTCATCAGACTAGTCGGCCTGCAGACGGTCGCTCCTAGCGAGAATTCACCGAACTATGCCGCGAATTATCATTTCCGAAGTACCGCCGTACAGCGTCACAGGACCCCGTTACGCGAGTTTGGAGGCGATGAATGAACTCGGTGGGTCAGACCTCGAGGAGCGAACGCGACAGGCGAGTCCGAAGCAGCTCGTAGAGCAGAGCCTCTGGACGGACCTCGAGACGGCAATCGGACTCCGCAAGTATCGGTACTACCGCCCCGATATCCTCGGCGAAAGTACAGTGAGTGCAAGAGGCGTCACACGCGTCGTAACTCCCGAGGAAGACGAAAATTCTAACGACGAGCGAGATACGGATCCACTGAACCTCGGTGTAGTCGTGTACAACCGTTAGTCAACGTTCGTACCAGTTGGGATTGAAGATCTCGGAGGCAGACTCACTCGTTCTCGAACACCTCCGCCGTTTCCTCGGCTAGTTCGCTCGCCTCGATATGAGCGTACATCTGTGACGTCGTCCGCGGGTCAGCGTGTCGGAGCACTCGTTGTGCTGCCGCCGCGCCGTGCTCGCGATAGACAGCTTCACCGACGCCACGCCTCGCGCCGTGCGGTTTCAGGTAATCGCCGTCGACGTCGATCTCGGCGTCGTCGCACAGCCGTTTCAGGACGGACCGGCCGCCGTTCGTCGAGAGCGACGGCGGGACCACGCCGTGTTTCCGCTGTAACTCGAGCGATTCGCCCGCGGATGGGTCCACGTTGTCCGGGAGATTACTGTACAGCGACGGTGCGTGACTCGTCACGAAGACCGGCCATGCCGGCGACTCCGGCTCGAGGGCGTGCTCGAGGCGCTCGATCGAGCCGTGTGCCTGAGGTGGGAGTTGGACCTCCTTGCGTTGCTGATTCTTCCCGAGGACGTTGAGTTGGTTGTTCTCGAGGTCGACGTCGCCACATCGCAGGCCGGTGCGCCGGTCGTCGCGTGGATCGCTCAGGACTTCGCCGCCCCGAGCCCCGGAGTACGCGAGGACGTACACGAGCGCGCGATCTCGGAGTTCCTCGAGTGAGTCGAGACCCTTCTCGTCGACGGCGTCGTGAACTCGGCGATCGGCGTACCGAACCAGGGCCTTCCGATCCTCGGGCGACCAGAACTGCTGGTCGCCGCTCTTCTTCTTCGGCCGTGGCGGCAGCTCATCGAGTGCGATTCCTTTCTGTGCCGAGTTTTCTTCGAGATAGTCCCACCGAACACAGTAGGACAGAAACGCCGAGACGTAGTCGTAGTACGTCCATGCCGTTGCCGCAGTGATTCTGCTCTCGGCTTCGCGGGACTTTCCGGCGTCGACGCGCTGGGAGAGGTACTGCGCGTAACTCGCCATGTTTCGTTTGCCGACTCGGTCGACCGTTTCGACGCCGCGATCCTCGAGTCGCTTGCGCCACTAGGTGAGGACGCACTCTAAGACGTCTCGGTAGTTCCCCGATTTGTTGCCTGACTCGAGAAGATCGTCAATCACTGTCTCAAGAGCATATTCCCAGAGATTCGCCCTGGATCAGTCGATTCCATTTGGTCGGATGACCATACAGTGTAGACCCACATAAATTCACTGTACATTACTCGTCTAACGCACAGTAGAGTGTTAGTTCGCTAATTCCGGTGTTTTCGGTGGTCTCGAGTGTCCTACCCTTCTAATCCATGTTCTATAAACTATATATCACTATACAAAATTCAGTGGTCTTGGAAGTTGAGACTACAGCGGGTTTAGCGGGCCTGTGATGCGGATATTTGATCGAATCAGTAAATTCCTGTCAAGAGAAGCCTGCTGAATATAGAGGATGAGTTCAGCACGACGGTTGGCTTTGTTTCGTCCGATTGGCTCTGAACTATCCGAAAGAGAAACATGCGTATCTTGCACCGGCCGTGTTCGAACTGGGACGGTCAGTGCAGGTGAAGCAGGTAACAGAGTGATACTCAACTCTAGCGATAGCCGTCAAGAATACCATTCTGAAGAGAGGGATGGATCGTGCATCCAGCAGATCCTGCTATTAACCAAGCAAATCGGTTTGGGACTTGCACACCATTGTTACGCAGCAAAACGGTCTGAGAAATGACTTTGGGCAACTTCAGTCTCTCATTCCCGAGATTCTCTCACGGTTCAAAAGTTAGCATCCTGTTTCAGTCCCGTAATTATGATGAATGGTTTAAGGATCTAGTCGTAGCCAGACTCGTCTGATGGTACGAGAGACAGCACGACGGCGAGTTCTTCAGATGATCGGCGGAGCGATTCTAATCGGGTTGGGAAGTGCGCCTGTAAGTGCACAAGAAGACGATGAAGCTCTCGAGCCCGATACACAGATTTTGCTCGAAGCCCTGACCGAAGGCTGGGTCGGCGTTGAGCCAGAAGAGATTGCGGACGAAGAGAATCCGACACTCACGCTGCAGGACGGTGAATCGTATGAAATTGGCTGGGAAGAAGGCGACGGCGAGCCGCACAATATCGAGCTCGTCGATGAGAATGACGAAGTCGTCGAAGACTACGAGACCGAAGAAGCAACCGAAGGCGGCGATGATCAGTTCATCGAGTTCGACGCGACCGATGAAATCGTCGAATACGTCTGCCGGGTTCACCCCGAGACGATGCGCGGCGAAATCGAAATCCAGTAACTGTCGCGCATAACACTGAAACGGCGAAGCATGAGCGCGACAATGATTCCCTCGTAGTACTTATTCTGATCTAACTTCGCATTCGGCTCTGCCGACATCACTGGTACCTCATAGAAGTATCAGCATTACGTTCGCATCTACACATAGCATGACATTCTCAGAAGCTTAGGGGAGAATAGAACGATTACGTGAGACTGGATGTACTCAATTCTATGGTTACGCAGTCAGAATTTCCCGACAGAATTCGATAGTTTCCCGAAAATCATTAATCGCACCAGCATCAACAGCAATCATGAATCCTGTTATTTCGTCCACCAAAGCGTGAAGTTCGGTTGCATCAGTGAAACACCGGGCTGTGTAAAGGAGTTCACCATGTGCGTACATTGACCCTTGATTCTCGCTATCAATTGCTTCAAGGCGAACATCACGAATGATCTGGCCGAGCTCAAGGGAGTCGTACGTCGACTCGATGTCATCACGGATGAAGACGAAATCGCTCACAAGACCAGAAAAATTTTGTATTGAAATCCATTGCGAGGATTTCTGGGATCGGTGCCAATCTACTGTTGAACTATGGCAGCGGGTAATACTGTAGTACTCGCTCCTTCTCTCAGGTAAGCAAATCTAGTGGATGTAACGGTCTGGGCTGCTTTTTGAGTCGTCGATATACTGAATCAGAAGGAACAATGGCTAACAATGACGAGCAGAGGGATGACTCAGCAGAAGTCCGTAGTATACGGCGATCAGTATCCCCCAACCGGCGGTACGAGCACATGTCACGAACCTCCCGGCGGCGGTTCTTACAAGCCGCAGCAACTACCAGCGCAGTAGTCGGGTTCAGTACCCCCAGCATTGCCCATGATCATTAGCGATCAAGGACGTTCACTACACGACAGAGAAAGCGTGGGATGGTCACATCGGGATGCAGGTCTTCCGCCGGTAGTGATTCAGATGAATTCTGGGCATAGCGATTCGGTAGTTTCTGCTCACGATGCTGTAAACGGCTACGTTGAGATAACCCATACCCAAAAGTTCGCTTAACTACTATTAATCTGGAAGACCTGCGTGTGTTGTCCGTTGACGCAAACTACTCGTGGAGCGACCTCCGTGAGAGTGTCGCTCCGAGTCAACGCGACCGTTGATCAAGCACAGAGAACAGACGCCGTTACAGAAGGCCCACAAGCTCGAATGGACGCTGACGCCTACAATCAGCATTAGATGAATGAAACAGGCTTCCCGCAATTGAAGGAAGACGACGACGAGAAGCTCAGCTCCCGGAATTGGCCGTGCCGGCTCCGGGAGCTGACTCGCAAGTGCATCGTGCATAACCTAACGCAGGCAGCAAGTTAGGCTCGCCGCCTGTTCCCTTTCTCTGGACGTATCCGGGAGAGGCATCGCCATCGTCCAGTTCATACTTCACGCGGTATGCCATGAAACTGATGTTTTGAACACCGAACAAACCGACTGAAAGTGAATCATCTGATCTCAGAATCTGCCGATAGAGCGTATCCACTGGTGGAAAACTGAATGTTACAATACTGATAGCGCCGCCGTCTTGCGTTCAACACTGCAGGTAGGAGTGGTATCCTCGAAAGCTCACAGTCACATCGGTGAGAATTACCAGCGATGATCTTCTCACGTGGTCCCATAACACCGTTAATCCACAAAAATTCCAGCGCAAATTCATTTGAATTAATAGAACCTATCACATCGTCAGAGAGGTTTCCCGTCGTTGGTCGTGTGTTAGCCGAGTAGGGTTGCGGCCGGATCGCCGATTGTCTGCGACGTTAAGTAATCTATGAGGGACTAGACGGCTGTCGCGCTGTCTCCAGCCAGAATTCTTCGATTGCTTGTGCCATTGAGTCGAATTCAGTTGGGTCGTCTGGCTTGGTAAGATATGCATTTGCAGCGTTTTCGTAGCTTTTGGCGATGTCCTCTTCACCCTGTGAACTCGAAAGAACGAGGACTGGGGGTGACGGATAATCCAGCTCTTTGTCGAGTTTTTCAAGAACCGTGAAGCCATTCATCTGTGGCAGGCTCAAATCTAACAGAACTAAATCAGGGTAGGGGTTTGATTCTGTAGACTGGTGGGAATCAAAGTACTCTACTGCCTCTTCACCGTCACTGACGATGTGAAATTCTATTACACTCTCTAGTGATTTGAACGCTTCATGTGCAAGGCGAACGTCGCCGGGATTGTCTTCAACGAGTAGGATATCTACTGGCTCATCGGGAGTTTTGTTGCTCATACTCCCCTTCCACGAGCGACTCAGATAAGATATATCCCTACACATGTGGTGGTTGTCAGCTTCACGTCTAAATGTGAATCCGGTTTAGTACCTGGACTGAGCATTTGCCAACTGACGCGGGAGGGTGTGCAAACAATTCGATGACACCCTATCCGGGGCGGTACAATGATCGCTAATTCTCAAGGAACCAGTCGGAGATCTTCTCACAGTTCTCCTCTCTTCGGCTGTCGAGACAACTGATGGAGGCAGATCACGCGCTGCCGCTCTGGCAAGTCATTTCGGAGATGGTGTCTCTCGCTGTGTCTCTGGGTCTTCATCAACACTTCATTGGACGAACCCATCGGCTGAGAGTTCTTGAAAGTCCGTTCCGCCACAGTTCGGACAGCCCTTCCTCGAGCCGACGATCTGCATGTTACCGTCTGCGATGTATTTCGCAGTATAGGGTTTCTTACAGTCCCGGCAGGCGGCCAGGACTCGTTTCATCGCTGATGTGTGGTCAGTGCTGTTGGTCTCGGTCTCGGGTTGGCGTTCAGTTGTCATGGTCGTGATCCTCCTCGCTGTGCGTGCCTGTCTGTGAGGAGCCGAGCGAGTCCTGCCCGGGCGCGCCCAGATACTCGTTGGTCTTCCTCTGCTTGGCGAACTCCAAAGAGGAGTCAATCTGCTCGCCGTGCTCGGTGAGCGTCACCGTGCCGGTCTCCCGATCGAACTCGATGAATCCGTAGTCTTCCAGTTTCGGCAAGTCCGCGTGATGGAGGCCAGCGTACACGCGATTCGACATTTCTGCTGTGGCCAACTCGACGGTCGTCCGATTCTCCCACGCGGCCAGATGCTTGGCGATTTTCTCGAGGATCGCGGTCCCACCGTGGTCGGTGAGATAGTAGAGGGCGTATTGCTGGCGTTCGTCCGCAAGGATACCAAACACGACGCTTGGCGAGAAATTCGTGTTGCGCGCTTCCTCTGGGTCGATGACACGGCGGTCGGGTGACGTCGCCGTGTCGTCGACCGCTTTTGCTTTCGCAGCCGCGTGCGCTTGTTCTTCCGTCGGGTTGGGCGATACGTCGTCGACCGCCTCGTCAGCTGGATCATCAAACATGATGGCTCGCTCGTCTCGAGTCGACTCATCCCGCCTCGCTGCGTCGGGATCCTTCTGTTACTTTCCAATTATACCCCGGCGAGATCGTCTGGGATCCGTACTACAACTGTACAGTCGTCAGGGCGATAAGAACCGCCTTCGCAGGCGAAGCCCCTTACCCGGAAAGAGGGTAAATTCGGCTCATACACAAGAACCGACGCTCCTGCCTTCGCAAGCGAAGCCGCTGACAGACAAGATATAACTTTGACTCGCCACTACCCTCAGTATACCACTCCCTACCTGCGGTCACTCCGCAGTACGAGGGGAGGGTGACAGCCACGACTACACGAGGTGAACACCCATGATCGTCATTACCGACATTAGTATCCCTGCCCATGCGTTCCCGCTAGGCCGGGTGCTTGAAGAGTACCCGAACGTCGAGATCGAATTAGAACGAATCGTCCCGTTGCGCGAAGCGATCATCCCCCTGTTCTGGGTGGATGCTGAGAGCGCGGACCACATCGAGGAGACACTCGAAGATGATCCGTTGACGATGAGCGTCGCGCAACTCACCCAGACCGACTCGCGGATTCTCTACGAAATCCAGTGGAGTACCGACATCGATGGACTCGTCCAGTCGCTTATCGAGACCAATGCCCGCATTCTGGAAGCCGAGGGCACCGCCGACGTGTGGGACTTCCGATTGCAGTTCAGAAGTCGCGAGGACCTGAGTGCGTTTCGTGACGCCTGCGAGGCCCACGACATCCCGCTCACGTTGCGACGCTTGTACAATCCAGCGCTGCCCGAAGACGGCGGGCAGCTCTCGGCCGACCAGTATGAGACGCTCATTTCGGCCTACCGAGGGGGCTATTTCGAGGTGCCACGCGGGACCTCAATGGATGCGCTCGCTACGGAGTTCGACATCAGCGACAGTGCGGTCTCCCAGCGGATCCGTCGGGGAACAGCCGCGCTCATCGCTGAAACCTTGCTCACGAACTACAACAGCGGGCATTCCTGACGGCTCTCTCGAGTGGTTGTCTCGACAATCGTGTATTCGCCGACCGATGGACGGATTCAGCTCTGACGTCGTCAACGAACTCCCCGACGAGTGAACCAGCCCAGCTGGAAAATCGCCAGCATCCGTGTTTCTTGCTGGATGTCAACCAGTATAATTTCCAACGGACTTTTGGGAGAATAACCCGTGATATTCGACAATGGATTTTGCTCCGGCAGACCGTTCGATGGACGATCAGTCGGTGAGTACCACGGTTATCGAGACGATCGCGGCCCGTGACGGCGTCGATCCAGTCGAACTCGAACACCCGTTGTACGAGGCGACCGACCCGGACGCGTTAGACGCCCTCTTTGCTCCACCACGGACAGGGATGGCTCGTTCGGATGGTCGGCTCCAGTTCAGCTACTGTGGATACGACGTTATCGTCAGGAGTGACGGGGACGTTACTGTCACCGATCCAGCCGAACCAGCAGCGTAGATTGAACGAGAATAGACTCAGTACTTCACAAAGCCGTTGATTGAGAAGTCCGCTTGCTGAGTTGTGTCCAAGCAAGCAAAGCAAGCGGACGGTTCAATCCACGAGGACCAGCTCCGTAACTTCCTCGTCAAGGGAGTTGACGAGGAAATTGATCTTGATCTCGGCAAGAATGCAGAGGTAGACGCAAAAGACATCTATGAGGTCCTCGTCGGCGCGTGCGCCGACGGGACCTCGGTTTCGGAGCTTTGTGAGAACAGCAACGATTCACCTCACCAAAACACCGTTCTGTACCATCTCCGCGAGAAATTCGATCTTGAGTCGGTTGAACAGGTTGGAAACACGCTTCTCCAGAAGGACGCACTCGCTGTCCTTCCTGAGCAGGTGGAGGTCTGTGTAGACCTCCACCTGCGGCCCTACTATGGTGATGAAAACGACACAGACGGCCTCTATCACTCGGAAGCGAAACGTGGAACCACTGCGTTCCATGCCTATGCTACTCTCTACGCGCGTGTACAGAACAAACGCTATACGCTGGCGGTGCGCCGTCTCACCGACGGCGACACCGCCAGCAGCGTCCTCGCGGAGTTTCTCGGGATTCTTGATGGCCTTGACCTCAGCGTCAAGGCCGTCTATCTTGACCGTGAATTCTACGATAGCAAGTGTCTCACGCTGCTTCAGGCGCACAACCACGCGTACGTGATGCCGATCATCCGCTGGGGACAAACGATCAAGCAGGAACTCTCGGAAGGCTGGAGCCGCGTTATCCAGCACGATCTGACGGCGAAACTCGACGGTCACAGCTGGACCGTCGAGTTTCCCGTCTACATCGACTGTACCTACCAAAACGGGCGGTACGACGAACATGGGGTGGCGCGTCACGGCTACGCCGCTGACGCGCCGTTTATCGACTCACCACGCGACGCCCGATACCACTACGCGAAACGCTTCGGTATCGAGGCGACGTACCGGCTCTCCGAGCAAAGCATTGCAACGACGACAACGCAAAATCCGGTGGTTCGGCTGTTGTACGTCGTGGTGAGTCTGCTGTTACAGAACGTCTGGCGGTACTTGCGCTGGGAGTACGTGGCGACGCCCCGCCGTGGCGGGCGTCGCCTCTGGTCCTGGTCGTTCAAGGAGTTCATCAAGATGGTGTGCCGGGTAGCATGGACGGCCCGACGCACCACGAGGGCCGTCCCTGCAAATCGGCCACCAGACGATCGGTTCCACCGCTAACGCCGATCGAGCCAGCCTCCCTGCAAGTGGCAACGCCGTCTCGTCGGCGGCTGACCGCCGCCGACAGCGACGACTCTGCTCGACCTTCGGTCAGAACTTTCGTCAATCACTACCGTTCAGGATGAAACTGCGGCTTCAGTTCAAGTGAGCAGGGACGCTTTGTGAGGTACTGAGACTGCACTGCCCAAGGCAGTAGGTCCATCATCCAGCGGAACCTTCGAGAGTGTAGATTCTATCAGGCACATTCCTTCGCTACCGAAGGTAATGTATGTCCTTGGGGGATGTATTGTACTGGTATGGGACGCGAAGACCATGCGTCGGTAGACGACACCTTCAGTCTGATCGCACACCCCCGCCAGCGGCTCGTCCTTCAGTATTTCAAACAGCACACGAACCCCGTGGCACTCGATGACCTCGCGGCCCGGGTTGCCCGCTGGGAGCAAACTGCGACCGAACCCTCGGATGAGGAGATCAGTCGCGTTCGGACGACTCTCCAGGAGACGCATCTCCCAAACTTAGTGGAGGCAGGCGTGATCGACTATGATCCTGACGACCACACGATCAGGCACGATAGGGCCGCGATTGCGGCGTCGATGGAAACCGCGAGCAGCGTCATGGAATTTCTGTGGCACCCCGAAAAGGGGGTCGAGGACTGATACCGCTGTCAATAGGCGTCACACCCAGTGGCGAGCCACTCATTTATTACGATGGGTTATTCATCAGGGAGCGTTTGTCCGGCGACATGGAACGATGAAAACTACGACCGGAATCTCGATATTATCATAATGATCGGGATGTATTGACTGCTGAGAAAGCTATTTTCCGCTCCAGCCGTCTAGTAAGGAGGGTGTCATAGAAGAGTTCTCACACCGTGATCACGGTACTTCCTGGATTGTCTCCTCGTTCGTAGTTGGTGATTGCGACGACGAGGCGAAGACACAGCGCGAGGAACACCTGCGCTCGTGCGTGGACGCGGCCTCGGGCGCGAACGTGCCCGAGGCCGCAGTCCTTGACTGCGTCGTTGGTTCGTTCGACTCCACTCCGTCGGTTGTACGTCTCGTCTAGTGTCGCTTGCTTCAGCTGCACGTCCTCGCTGAGTTTCTCGATTCGGTCTTCGACCCTGTACTCGATGTCTTTCGGGTGGTCAGTGTTTCGTGCGTTGTACGGAGCGACTGGCACGACCACTTGCTGGCCGCAGGGGTCGTGCCAGTCGAGCGTGTCGTAGGCACTATCCCCGATCATCCAGATCGGCTGTTCGACGGCG
This sequence comes from Natronococcus sp. CG52, assembly GCF_023913515.1. Classification (NCBI taxonomy): domain Archaea; kingdom Methanobacteriati; phylum Methanobacteriota; class Halobacteria; order Halobacteriales; family Natrialbaceae; genus Natronococcus; species Natronococcus zhouii. The sequence goes on along the minus strand of NZ_CP099393.1, from coordinate 276,538 downwards.
AGCGCGTCACGTGTGACGCGCATCGCCGTCTCTTCTGGCGCTTGTTTGCTCTCAGTGAATTCCGCGGCGATAGGGATCTTTTGTCCGGTCGAGACGATCGTACAGCCATAGCCGTAGTAGTATTCTTCAGCGGTTGGATCGTAGCATTTCGACGCATCTTGATCGGCGGGCATTGTTCTCACGTCGGTCGAATCGATGCAGTAGGTCAGGTCGAGCAGGCCGCCTGCCGCGGCTTGCTCGACGAGATGGTCGAAGATCTCATCAACGACGTGTTCGAGATCAGTGAGAAAGCGATCGACCGCGTCTCTCGACGGCGGTCGATCGAAGCCACAGCTGAGCCAGACGACTGTGTTTCGAAGCTCTCGTTCGACGGGACGAATTCCATAGATGTCGTGGTAGTAGCAATGAAGGAAGCCACGCATCATCTCGGGTGGTTCGTGGTCTCGTGTTCGCCCCGTCTCCGCCGGGGCGAACACGTCGAGCTCTTCGAGAAACTCGAAGGAGAGATGCTCAAACAACGCTAGCGTCTCTGTCTCCACGACATTGAAGAACGTCTCTACCGAAGGAGCATCTTGCAGGGTCGCTGAACACATCCACCTCAACGTTCACCCTGCTCTTTGGTATGGTAACTGTTCTATGACACCCTCAGCCGATATTGAAACTCCATTGGCCCTCAGTCTTGCGGTTCCCCTTATCTAGGCAGTGCTCCGACGATCAGTTCAGCAGCTCTTGAATGGCTGGTTCACCGGTATCAACGCGAAACAAACGGTGCTGCCGTGCTGCACCTATCCTCTGTAATCTGCTCTGTAGGATCGCTAGGCTGCGCTGCAATTGACCCTAAATAGCCGAGAAACAGCCAATTACTGGACTGATAATCCAAATCCACTGCTGGTTCCGGGTTTCGCTGAAATCGGTTCACATGACTACCCGTGAACGGCTAAGGTTCATGCGAAATTCGTAGATATTAACTACCATCAATCGCCCAAAATCCACCGTTGCCTAGTGATCCTACAGAGCACTGTAATCAGCACACTGCTCTTGGCAGTGATTCGGTAGTTTGATCAAGTCTTGCTGAATACAGAGCGCGTATCTTGCACGATCTTCAGCGACAAAATGGCTATAACTACACGTACGGACCTTGCAGTGAGAAAGTAAGTATAGTTAGGCATCGAGGTCTTCGACGTGCTCCAGGAAGTGTATCTCATACGAGTGGATGCGAGCGCGATCCCACTGTTTCGCAGGGATGACTTCCTCCATGAACTCGCGGGCTTTTTCTTCAGATTCCCACTCAAAAAGAACGACGATCTCGTTCGGGTTCGCTGGCGATTTGAAGAGTTGACCTCCCTGGGACCCGCTTTCGGCACGCCGGTCTGCTAACTCCTCCACGATTGCCTTCCATTCCTCGTAGTCGCCGACCACCGCTCGTTGGAGTGAATAGACCATGCTCCAATAAGGCACGGCACCACCATAAGCATATTATTGGTACCGCTCTGCTGCATACAACCTCTGTACTGAGCGTTCGATCTTCCGCGCTGATCGCCTCTCAGTCTGTGCCACATTTGCGCTGTGTATTCAGCACAGCTCCTCAACAATCTCCATTAGATGACAGAAACAATCGCACTAGGTTCGCACTCTCTATGTATCGGCGATCCCAGTAAGGCTCCTGAAACAAAGTAACGAAATGAGTCCAATTCCATATACATTGAGCGGAACGGTCGCAACTTCTGCTGCTACTTCCCCTAGAAATGATTCTGCCGAAAACAAATGTCTGACGAGTTCTATCTCCTCAAAATGTTCGCTCGACTTGTGTTCGTCGCTTGGTGCCTCAGCTAGCGTTCTTTCGCACTGGGAGCCACACGAATGAATTCAGCCTTCTCACGGGCTTTCTGTATTGTGTGACCGCCACAATAGGAGAGACCAGACTGGATACCAGCACAAAACTCGTCCACGATATCGGTGACCGGACCTTTGTACGGTGTTAATGCCTCAACGCCCTCATCTGTTCGAACATTGTTTTCCTTGTCTTCACGCTTCTCGGCGGCAACCGTGGTTGCCATTCCACGTGAGCGCTTGTATCGGGTCCCGGCGATATCGACTACTGCACCGGAGGCCTCCTCGGTGCCAGCAAAGAAACTGCCAAACATCACAGTATCTTCACAGCATCGCCAGATGTGCGTATACCGCCATCTGCACAGATAATAACATCGAGATCATCAGCCACCCCTGCACAGTCATCGATAGCAGTTATCTGCGGAACGCCAGCACCAGCGACTTTTCGGGTCGTACAATGGGATCCAGGTCCGATCCCGACTTTCACACAGTCGGCACCAGCGACTGCGAGATCTTCAACGCCCGCTGGAGTAGCAACATTCCCAGCAATAATATCGATAGTAGGGAACTCTTCTCGGAGGATTTGTACAACAGTGAGTGTTCGCTCGAGGTGCCAGCGTAGTACTTAGTCGATGTTTTACCAGTTCGTAATAAATAATCTCTTTGAGTAAGATAATTCATGGAATAGTGTGATGTATCTATAATCCAATTCTGAGAATGCCGGAGATATGGTGGGTAAGGGCGGATCAGTTGAGAATTGTGGTGTGTCAAGCAATTCCCTTCCCTCGGCGATCCGTCCGCCTCCGGTGCCTCCGACAGTGAAAAAGACGCTCTTTTCATATTATAAAGGATTTGTTTTTCATCGGATTCTCCAGCGAATAAGAGTATCTAGAAGCGAATAGAGTTGGTTATTCTCCCTCGGCTGGCATCCTGGTGATGAACCACTTCGCGCGCGTGACGATCCCGGCTTGGGCCTTGCGCTCGGAGAGACTCTTTTCTTTTTCCACGTACTCCACCAGCTCCGTGCGCTCTTCGCGATCGTTGATGAGCGTGCGTTTCTCGTTGCGCAGTCGTTCGACGTCTTGCTCAAGGTCTGTGATACGACTCTCGTACTCGTTGCGCAACTCTGCCAACATGTCGCTGTCTGCCGATTGTTTGACTTGCTCGACTTGCGCAAGATGTTCGTCACTTACGGTAGCATTGACACGGCCCATGTGTACGCATTCGCAATACATTGTCCATGAGTGTGTGTCAGACGCGCGAATGACGTCTGTCAGCTGCGCTTCATCTGGTTCGAGTGGGACGAGTGGAGAATTCGTTTCGGGTCGAGAATTCGCTTCGGGTGGAACAAGTGGAACAGACCACAGTCGCGTTTGTTACTCAAAGCCCTAGAACGGGAGGATCCGGCTCTCAGGGTAAGCGGAGTAGAAGACGTCTTGTCTCGAGAACCCGAGCGCTATTCATTGGCGAGTTCGTCGAAGATCTCCTGATGCTCGTCAATGTAGTCATCAACGAACCGCACTGCGCGCTCACGGCGCTCTTCAGAGTTTTCGTACTCGGGGTGGTTCTCAGCTCGAGACATGGTTCGTACCTCGTACGCTCTTAGAGATACGTAACGACGGCATGATCTCAACAGACTCCGCATCAGTAGCAAACGCTCGGAGATAGTCTTTGATTTGGCGATCAACATGGAGATGGTAGCCGTTGAGATCGTAGAGATACGCCGCTGCAGCGAGAGCTGTTCGCTTGTTACCGTCCACGTAGGGGGTGTCCAGCAGCAATGCGTCTCATAAGGTGTGCAGCCTTCTCGTGGATCGTCTCGGGTCGCTCGCTGAAGAATAGATAACTTGGGATAACAAGCCGATTGTCACGTAACTGCTCGAGGATTGTTCTTTTTCTGCCACAGTCCTTTTTCCATGGGTAAGCAGCGTATACCTAAGTTGGAATCTCCCGTAGGAATCAATGCGGCTCGGCAGAAATTGACAGGTATTGTGACGTCTCGGCAACATAGCAATGGGGAACCCCGAAGCTCCCCCCAGGCTTCGGGATCCTTCGAACGTGTAAGTCGCTATAGCTTCGAGTCTATATCTCTCGAGAGAGAGAGACTACTCAGTGACTCATAAGTCGGATTAACAGGCCTTGTTGAAACCCTTAAGCGCTGATAGGTTTCTGCGGGTGTATTGGATAGAGAGGATGAGTGCAGCACGCTGAGCTATTTAGTCCATAGACTTCACTCTGGATTGTAAAATATAGATTGATGAATGAACGAATATCGGGAATAATCGCATAGATTTGAGAGTGGACCGTCAATTGTAGGCTGTTGGTTGAAAATTATTGGTTCCATCCATAATGTTCTGATCCTCAAGAGAAATATTCATGAAGCATATTAGTGTGATAATAGTATGGTTCTCAAGAAAGGTCCACAGGGAAAGAGACATTTTCCGAGTTATAGGAACGGTTGTTATTACCGACGACTAAGCGATTGCTGCTGGTTGTGTATGGTCCGTCTGGCCACCGATTCGACCTCGCCAATTAACTACCGGATTCGAGAGGCAAACACCACATTCGAGCATGATTTTGTCGGTGAACGACTCAGGGTCCCGAATATTGGGCAAGGCTCCAATGAGACACCTCTCGAATACATAGGAGGCACAGTCGTTGAAGTCCACATGCTTTCTGGCAACGATCTCGATATTCTCACCATATTGACAGATGACGATCAATTCATCCATATTGATCTAACGGCCGGACCACTTGAGCCTTCGAAACCGACATAAACGACACTGAGTTCTGTACTCTCTATACTGATCAATTCTTTCCTCATTCTGATCGGGCAATGATGCCTGCTGTATATGCGCCTTGGGCCGTGTTTAGACGCTAGTAATATTGCCACTATGTCGGGATTTCTAGGAAATGAAGCGAGCACGGTCGGATGTGCACTCCAAATTGGCCCGCTTCACCGAACGATGCGTCGAATTATCTCAAAAAGCTGTCAGAGACGATCCAAAAGAACCTCTCAGCAAAGGAAAAGGTGGCTATGCTGATTAGGTAATCGTGGCGATTCACGGTCTTCGAGAATATCTTGATCACTCTTATCGACAACTGCTAGATGTACTTCGAGAAATGCCTGCTATTGTCGCTAAACTCGGTCTTTCAGTGAATGAGTTGCCGGACTTCACCACCATTTGTGCTCGGAAGCAAGACCTCCAGATGCCTGTCTGGCGGATGCTGTTGCAGCTGTCGGCGGAACTATTCGATACCGGAGAGGTACAAGCAATCGACTCAACTAGTATCGCTCATCGCTCGTCGAGCCATAATTACGCAAAACGCGTCAAAGGGATGTTTGAATCGGTCTAGGCCACCATTCTCGTAGACTGCTCCACGAGGGCTATCCTCGATGTACACTGCTCGATGAACCTACCACATGACACGCAGATTGCGTGGCAAGTACTGAAGAGAAACCTCAACAACGTGGAAACTGTCGTCGCTGACAAAGGGTTTGATTGGGATAAACTCCGACAGATGCTGCGAAACGAGGGTATTAGACCGGTGATCAAGCATCGTGAATTCTACTCACTCGATGCAGCACACAATGCTCGGATTGATGATGAAACCTACCATCAACGTTCTATCGAAGAATCGATGTTTTTCGCATTGCGCAAACGGTTCGGTTCAACACTTAAGGCACGAACGTGGTTTGGGCAGTTCCGAGAACTCGTCCTTAAGGCCGCTGTCAGAAACATCGAACAATCGCTCACGACCTAACTCGGATGATTTCGTGCGTCTAAACAAGACCGAAGGCGCGTATTCATCAGTAGAGTCTGCATCCGAGCACTGAATCGAGATGCGCAGTACCGTGGCCGGAATGACCACTGGATCAGTTACCTGAACCGTAACGGATGGCCCCAGTGCACACGGTAGGTCTGTCGGTCACTGGCCGGACTACTCCTCCCACTGAATCTCCTCTGCTTCTTCAGTTTCGCGAAGGGTAAACGGCCCCACCGCAAGCGTCCGCTTCGCTACGGTAGCGACCCGAAGAATGTAGGCGAACAGTACCATGAACGGCATGACGCCGAAAGTTACTGCGAGACAGACGATTAGGAGCACACTCTCCACTCCCCAAATCGTTCCCGACACGAGTTCGGGATCGAAAAACAGTATCATTGTAAACGCTACAATCAGTGCCGGGATTGTAGTGAAGAGGATCGCGTAGGACAGGTTGATCAGTTCCCACTGGAAGTAATATGTCTTAAAGTGTTCACGTGCCGGTCCCAGAAATTCCAACACCTCCTGGAGATCGTCGAGTGTTCCATTTGCCTCGTCGGAGAGTGCATCACCGTGATCATTCTGGATCTGGCGGGCAGTGTGTATCTTCCGCGAATAGTCGTAATCCAGCGCCGCTCCGAGAACCTGATACGTTCCGAACTGCGCATCCGCTAATTCCTCGCTCACCTCTTGGGCATTCTCGGTCAGATCATCAACGTAGGAAGTGACCTCATCGACGGCTTCCTCGTCAGTGCGGTCACCGACAGTGTCCTGGAGTGCCACCGCTTTCCGTTCGGTAGCCTCAACGAGTGCTCGGAGAAACGCGGATGCTTCCGTGGGGCTCACGGCCAACTCCGTCTCTGCCTCTACGTCTTGGCGGAAATTCATCGCGCCTTGCATTCGGTCGCGCTGTTGGCCCAGAGGACCGAGTTCCTGGGATAACACCAACTGGTTGATCGTTAGCACGAGAGTGACGCCGGTAATGATACCAGCGATGAGCCCTTGGAAAGCGGTATCCACCGGCGCTTCGAGTTGCAGAAGCTCACTGGCGGGGGCAGGATTGGCGGTGGCGAGCAGGACGAGCAAGATGAATACTGCCAGCAAGAGGAGACCGACGATAGTCCATCGATTTGCCTCCAGTAGTATCCACTGGTTGAGACGGCGTTCACTCTCACGTTCTTGCATCGTATCGCCGGAGCCCGACTCACTGTTCGACTGGTCCATGATGGCAGTATTCCCTATCGAAGAGTGAGAGGTTTAGGTGGTTCGATCAGGAATCTGGACGGGAGCAGCGCCCAGTCACAGTAAGCTGTTCCTGTCAGACACAAAAGGTTTCAACAGAGCCGACTAACAAGTTCTCAGTAGTCCAAAACCCCGTGCAGGGGTAGGGGGGTAACAGCTTGGCGAGCGTCGGATCTCGCCGGTTAGTCTGGCCATCTGCAGTGTTATAATACGTACGGGTGGTGCGCAATTCGCTCGGATTGTGGAGGACGTCGATTGGAGTACTCTACCATGCGTATGGAGAGGAACAGGAGGCCGTTCACGCGGCCTCCCATGAAAGTTGTCAACAGATGGGCCGTTCGTCCGAAGCGATCGACCTGACCGAGCGGAGGCCGTCGCAACTGTCAACGACGGCCATCTTGAGCTATTACATGTAGCGAGAAAAAACCGCGCTATTCTTTCACACTGTAAAACGAGCGCTGCCAGTAGCGGGCAATTCGTCCTACGGTGTCTCACAAGACGATCCAATCTGCGAGAAGTGCTGTGCAATTCGTCCGGCTTGTAGGGGGCGTCAATCGGTTCGATGGGGAAAGTGGAGAAAACGGCAGGTGGGGTGAATGGTGGGGTTGCGAAGGGTGCAGGGGGAGTGCTCCCTCTGGATCGATTGGCTCGCGTAGAGCCGATTGCGTCTGAGCCCTTTCGGGCACTCGAAGCCAGGGGACAAGGGTATATTGAACGTCGGGATTGTGCTGCTGGATTACAGAGCGTTAAAGCGAGTTGTCGCCCTCTTCACGATGGTTCTCCAAACCCCGAGGACTACTCTTCGTCGTTTTCTTCGCTATCCACCCCCCACCCCCACCTCACGTGTCTGCTGACCGGCCTCGGTATCGGGCTAGCCGTCGCGTCGATACTCGACAGAATGCTCGGGATTGACGTGTTCAGCGAGCTCTGAGTCACACGCCGACAGAGAACGGAGGGGACCAGGTGGGTCCACGCCGTGTTGTTTCGAGGCACGATCTGTCCAATAGCCGTCTGGGGAGTGAGCCGACGGCCGTCTTTTTGCACGACAGATAGTGACAAAAATGTATGATTTGTCTCCATGATATGAAATGGGGTCGTTTTCACTGAGTAACAAGCCTGGCGTAGACAATTAGGCCCAACAGTTCTGAGTAGTTTGCTCGGAAGTCGACCGCCCTATCGCCCCCAAAGCTACGGGGGTCAACGCCACCGAAGTGCGTCGGCTTGAGAGTCGGGCCCACCATTTGAGAGTGAACCCGTTATTCTGAACCGTAAGACGGTCAGTTTAAATCTATCGGCTTTTCGGTTCTGCCTCCACTCTCCCGACCACACCACATACTGAAAATGTAGGTGGCGGATCCCTGGGGAGATCGATACCCTCGTTATCAGTTTTACCAGGATGATTTCTGCACCCTTCTGAATCGTCTTTTGAAGGTCAGCCGAAAAGCGGTCATGCCACGTTCGCTACAGCGTCAATTGATCCGGAACCGTCTCAAATCCGAGTTGGTGACAAACGGTTGGTCGATGTTCAAGATACTCGGTCAGCGCTGTTTCGTGATCCCAGCCGTGGATCGCTTTCAAGAGAAATGCACGTACCAGCGGCTTCATTTCATACCTCACTGAACCACTATAGCCATCATGAGGCCGAAAATTGATGCACTCCAACGGGAGTTCATAAATGAACTCATCGATTGAATTGTGAGTAGAAAGGGTAAACCAGGCCGTTGCGACAGTTCGAATATCTTCTTCGAGTGCACCGAGCGAACTCCGGTCGTACAGCGGTGTCGTGTCGTACGCTGGCCACCCGTGGTACGAGGTCGTCGCGATCGTCCGAAAAATATCACGTCGCGAAGCCAGCGTCGAGCCCATTGGCCGAGTGCTGCTGATCCGATTGCAAGAGCCTGTCTATACTGATCAGTATAGGAAAACGCCATATCGCTATGGATGATCGCATATAATGAATCCTAAGTGAGTGGCATGCTGCTGTCTCCCAATATAATTAGACGGAGTCGTTTTGCCATCGGAAGCCCTGCTCTGAAATGAATAGAATATGGATCAGACGGAGGCAGCTCACGCTCTTGCCAGCGCTGACCGTCAAATTCTTCTCCATGAGTTGGTAGAACGAAACGGAGAGGGCACTATAACGGAACTCTCACGAGAGGTAGCTGCCCGAAGGCACAAAATCCCGCTCGAAAAGGTTAACAATGAAAAGAGTAAGCGTGCCCAAGTTCGGCTAATTCATACTCATCTTCCGCAATTGGTAGAGAAAAACATCCTTACTATTAACCGAAAGGACAGAACAGTGGCATTTGGTAAGCAGAAGGAGATAGACCAACTGTTTGAAGTCGCCACAGAGTTGGAAAGCTGGCCGCCCACTGATTTACTGGATTATCCCTCTCAGAACGGGTAATCTCTGAGCACTGCTCCAGTTCTCCTTCCGCATCTCGAACGATCGAATAGGCCACCGATGTTACCTCTAGTTGACAGAGTTCGTAGCGTTACGTTCGCACTCTCTATGTATCGGCTATTTCAGCGCGGGTTCCTGGAACGAAGTGACGAAACGAATGCCAATTCCATATGCATTGAGAGCGACAGTCTCAACTTATGCTGGAGTTTTTCTCATAGGTGTACTGATCACTGGATCTCAAAGCTTTAAGAAAAATTTACGAAACGCTTTCGATGATCTGATTAGTAGTTAAGGTATGTCCACGACCGTCACAACCCCAGAAGCGGACGAGACATGTGAGTACTGTAGGTCACGTATTTTCGACCATGACCCTATCTGCGTCCGTGACTGCACCGATGAGTGTAGGTCACCTACATACTTCTGTAATTACGCTTGTCTCTCGACATACATCGCCGATAACGACCTGACAACTGGCAATACCTGCGAATGGTCGCCTGATGAAAGCAACTGTTGTTAATTAGACCTCCGTACTGAACGATCATTACCTTCGTCAATCGATTTCAGGGAATGCTGCATTGAGTGCATCTATTCAGGGACGTAGTGAGACAAGAAATATCAAATAAATAACTGCAACTTAAGAATCTTACTTATCCCTTGCATCCTTCGCATGATGGAGAATCCGTGGCGTAGTACTTCATATGTTCGTGTCGCAACCTATCGCGCTTGAGGATACCAAAGCCGATCAAAATGCCCTGTTGAATAGCTTTTCTACAACTACTCATGGAGGGAAAACTGTAGCGTAGGCCGGTTCGTTTTGCAGTCGAGAATAGCGTACTTATCTGGATTGGTGGCAAGAACAAAGATTGATTTCTGAGATATTTTCCTTCGGGCTCTAAGTCGTGGCTGTAGCACACCTACCCGATGCCGTACCCCTATTCAACAGAACACAAGAGTCGATTGATGACAGAATTCCAATTCAGATGGGTTTCCGAACCCTCCTACCCCACCAGTTCCGCTGTTAGAGAAGGAACGACTATACCACCCTCCATGTGAGGAGGGTGTTTTGTTGTTTGGTGATGAACAGACAATGAGATCATTTTTCCACATTTGCTTAAAACCTTTCTAGCTAATCAGACAAATAGGACACGTATTAAACCACAAAGTGCGTCCAAAGAGAAAGTACAGACACTCTTGTCCCTGTTAACAGCGGAAGCAGTGGGGTGGGTGTCGGCACCCACCCCTCTTTTTTGGATGAGCTAACAGCGGAACTGGTGGGGTCAGGGAGTCGCTCCAAGAAGTTCCTTCAATCCAGCCTTGACACTCGAGATCGATTGGTCCAATTCGTGCTCTTTGTACTTTCCGCCCCCTTTGCCGCGGTTAATCTGTGTTGATGATATGATTCCGAGTGTTTCCAACTCAGCAAGATACTCACGTACTGCTCGATCGGAGACGGGATTGCTCCCCTCACTGTCGCACAAAATTTCATATGGTTCTCGAATATCTCGTGTGCGAACTGGTGTCTTCTCTTCCTCTTCTAAGATCGTCAGTGCCCACAAAACCAATTGACCGTGTCTTGAATAGTTGCTAATCCCGTCGAACAGCCGCAATCGTGCCGGAGCGGCGTGGGGAACGTTCCTCCGGATGCTCGAATACAAGTGCGAACGCGAAGGCACGCACTTCGTCGCTGTCGATCCGGCTGGGACGACCAAAGAGTGTGCGGCGTGTGGTGTCGAGACGGACAAACCGTTGTGGGTCCGCGAGCACTCGTGTCCGTCGTGCGGATTCACGGCGGACCGCGATTGGAACGCGGCCTACAACATCCTGGTACGCGGACTGAAGCAAGTAGGGGCGGGCTGTCCCGAATCAACGCCTGCGGAGACTGCGCTCCCTACGGGACCCAGTCGGTTCCTGCAAAGTGCGTCGTGGAAACAGGAAGCCCTACCCTCCAGGAGCGAGCGCAAGCGAGCGAGTAGGGTGGGGAGGAAGTCACTTTCTGCGGGGAAGTATCGTTTTATCAGATATCCGCACCCCACTCCCGGAGGATTTCTTCTGCGTCATCGATGTTCTCCATCCCGGCACGATAGATCGCCTCGCGAGCATCGAGCTTGTACACATCCCCGAGTCGATCCTCAAGTTCCCGACGAGCCTCTTTCTCTCTCTCGGCGGTGTCGGAGTAGACGAACAGTTGGTGGACCGCATCACGGTCCTCTTTGACTGTGTCTCGCGTGAGGATTCGAGGTAAGTCTGAACGGTCAATCTGAGTAGTCGAATCAGCCGTCTGTTGCTGGTTCTCTGGTTGTACTGACGAGTCAGACTGGCTGGTATTACTACCTGTGTTTTCGGTCTGATTAGGGTCGTCGGATTGGCTGTCTTGGTCGTCGTTCGCGAACGGATCGGTCGCGCCAGATTTCATGCTTGAACCTCCGGCTGTTCGAACTGTTTGGTGATGTATGCAGCAAGGTCGTCGAACTTCTCGAGTGTCGATCGCTCGTAGTCGCGGAGATCTCGGTAATCGTCATTCGAGTCGAGCTCGTAGACCGAAACCTGATTGTCCCAAGCGTCACCGAGCATCGATCCGCGCTCACCGATCGATACCGGCGCGATCGGGAGTTCCTCCTCCTCAAGCGCGTCGAGATATTTCTGGTTGATGTTCGTCCCCTTAACCTTGTTTGGGACAGTGCCGAGGACGCCGACGTCGATATCGCCGAGTTCGGATTCGATCCCGTCGACGACGTCGCGAAGCCCATTGACGCTTTGCTCGCCTTTTGGCGACGGCTCGAAAGGAATGAGAAGGTTCGATGTTGCGTAGACAGCGTTGTACAGGTGCTGGCCCTCCGAAGCCGGCGGGTCGATAACCAACACGTCGTACTCGGAGGGAACGCCTGCTTCGACGAGAACACGTCGGAGTTGCTTTTCCTTCTCGTACTCATAGTCCGGGTTCGGGTTTGTGTCTTCCTCGAGTTCCTTCGCTTTCCCGAGTAGGTCGTCGAGCGTCCCGAGCATATTGTGGCTCGGGATGCAATCGACGCCTTCACTAGAGCGAACGAGATCGTCGAACGGACCTCGGCCGCGGTTGAGCATGTGGAGCACGAGGTTATCGACTTCGCCGTCGGCCTTTCGGTCGTCGAGTCCGAAGTGATTCGTTAGGCCGCCGTCCTGTGGATCCATGTCGATCACGAGTACGTCCTGGTCGCGATTCGCGTGCGCTCGAGCGAGGTTCGCCGCGAGCGTCGTCTTACCGACGCCGCCGGCCTCCGACCACACTGTGTACGGAATCATACACTCGATAATCTGTGTATTAATACATAAATCCTCGGCAGATTATTCAGTCATATTGTCCAGTATTACTGGCCAGTGTAACTGGTCAGTAAAACTAATAAAGTAGTCTGTTGATGTTAGCATATGGGATGTTTCATTTGCGGTCAAGATAATCCCGCTGTATTGCAAGATCACCATGTCGTTCCGCAACGATCGCCGCGACGAAAGTATGAGTTGTTCACAAGAGTATTATCATTGCTCAGAGTGATACTAATTTCGGGAATGCAACCAGTTACTCAATTCGAAAGTCGTAACTGCCACCGTTATTGTCGGCCCGACACCGACGGCGACCAGCCCCACTCAGCGCCGCCACGCTGTTACCGACTGGCCGCTCGCACTCCGCTTCGCTCCGTGCTCGCTCTGCATGCTGTAGCCAGAGGTGACCCCCAGACACTACCTCGAGATCTCCCAGGATTGCATGTTTACACTCGAGATTAGTCTACCTATCTACCAGCCTGTTGATAGTCCACTTTGTCGGTGCTCAGTCTGATAGTCCACCCTGTGCTCGAGGTGATGATTCTCTCTGCTGTAACCTAGTGATGATCTCACTTCGCTTCGCTCCTCGAGGTTCGTTCTGCTGGTTGCGCCGCGCCGCGGCACTCGTAATCTCACTTGCTATCGCTCACTGTTCAACCACTCTTCTCTCGTTTCGTTGATAGTCACTCGAGGCTATCAACGCGGAGTCTCAATGCGGGTTGCTCGAGATTAGTATTGAGGGGGTAGCCGGGCTAGATGTAGTCGGTAATTCCCGTTTCAGGCTAAATTGAACTAAATATTTAACCGTCTAGAGATGGACATGTCTGTATGGAAGCTGACCAGGATCCATGGGAGATTGCTGAAGAGATATCAAGGAAACCACACAAGATATTGATCGCGATCCGCCACCGCGGCGGTGACGCCAAAACCTCGAGCATCACGAGCGATACTGACATCGACGCACCCCTCGCGAACTACCACCTCAAGAATCTCATGCGCGCTGGTCTCGTCAAGCGCCACGACGAGGGCGACCCGGCGTCAGTTCAACGAGACGGATATAATTATCATATTACTGATAGAGGCAAAGAAGTCCTCACAGCGACACAAGAAGACTACAATCTCACTCCGATCGAAGAGGGAGAAGTCCGCCGGCGCTTCGACGATCTCGAAGCGCGTGTGGAGAAACTCGAGCAGGAAAACAAGCAGCTCCGAAGTGTGCTCTACGATTCACACGAAAACTACGAGACACTTGACGAGTGGGTCGGGGCAATTCGTGACAATGTTGTCCTACTCCAAGAGAAGTGGCGGAAAGAAAACCAAGATTAGAATGAGGTCATCGGCTCACTGCTCGCCAACTACAGTGATGTCATAATCGTCGATCCCATCGGACCTGCTGTAAGGCGCAATCTCGAAGCGCCACTCCTACTGGACCGAATTCGGTGTTAGATCGCTAAAAACCGCTCGCTTTCGTCGGTCGCTCGCAGTGCAATTTAGTACTCTTGCCCGTGTATATCGTCTCCGCCCGTACGTAACGCGTTCTGTACCGAGATCCGCTGTGGCAACAGCAGTTCAGTTATAGAAAGAGACTGAACCTTACTCGAGTAGACCGAGGTCTTCGAGACGATCAGCGATGATACCAACAGCCTCCCTTGCGTCGTCGACTTCTTTCCCACCAGTCACGACCAGTTTCCCGGAGCCGAAAAGGAGGGCGACAACTCCGGGTTCGTCAAGCCGATAGACTAGCCCAGGGAACTGCTCTGGTTCATACTCGATATTCTCGAGTCCAAGCCCAATCGCGATCGCGTTCAGATTGAGATTGCGACCCAGGTCGGCACTACTGACGATATTCTGAACGATAACTTCTGGATCCTCATCGACCTCAATATTGAGGTCACGAAGTATCTCGAAAACGATTTACAGACTCTAGTGGACGTTCTCGACGCTTTTTGCCCCAGTACACACAATTTTTCCGGAGCGGAAGATCAGGGCAGCAGATTTGGGATCTGTGGTGCGATAGACGAGGCCAGGAAACTGTTCAGGATCGTAGTCAGCTCCCTCAAGGTCCATTGCAAGACTCTCGAGCGCAAGTTCTTGTCCGATACCGGATGATGCGACGACGTTTTCGATCTCGATAGAATCCTGTGGGTCTGTCATCTATCACCAAAGTCGGATTTGCGCGTTATAAAGATCAATAGTTCTACCCAACGATTTTCGGATCCCAGCGGTCCTCGAGAGCCCAAAGGTCGACTGAAATGCGGTGCTCTGTTCAAGCACCGACAAGGCAGAGCGATTGTTGAGAGCATCACGATAATCCCTCGACAGACTGTGGAAGCGGTTGCTGAGAGACGGTCGGGCCTATAAGCACCAGATCACACGTCGGATCGGGCTTCGGAGACTCGCATGCTGCATCGATCAGCGGAAGGACCGATCGGAGCCACGGCCACTCCTCGCACAGCGTTTCGAGAGCCGACTGTCGATGATCAACGATCACCACGGGATCTAGATCAGGAGGAAGCGAGAACACTCGAGCGTGTCATAGAATAGCTCTCACCCATACCTGGCGATTATACAGTTCTCATTTCGCGTGTAATCCGGTGGTTTTCGCCAGTTGTGTGTTTCGTTCAGGATTGAGATCGTGAATAATGGCTGTTGGGAACTATTGTATGACACTCTCAATAGTAGTCTAAGATCGATCCTCTGGCACCGAAGAACGTCTTTCTCGAGGACCACCATTCTCCGCCCGAAAAGATATTTTCTCAATCCGAGAGAGCCGCCAAAACGACGTCAGATCCGCGCATAAGTCGGTGTTCTAGGTAACTCCCTTCGCTGTGTCCACTACCTGTGTGTCGTGATTCGATGACGCCGAGAAACGACTGCTCTTTCAGAAGTCGATAGACACGGTCTTGGTTCAGCGGATCACTGCCCTCAGCATCTGCAATACTCTGGTATACCTGGTAGATTTCGTGCGTCGAGAAGGCGTCGCCCTCGCGATTCTCGGTGAGGTTCGCTAATGCACGAAGGAGGTATTTGACGTGTGGTGTCGAGCCCGAAACGAGTTCTTGGAAGCGCTGAACTTCTGCTTTCCGTTGACCGCGCTCGACGTGTGCTTCAGCACCTCCGCTGGTGTCTGTCCGTTGAGTGGCTGATGTGGTCGTTGTGTATTGTAGTAGTGTACGAACTATTCAAGTCACTCTCTGACACTCGCCCGACCGCCCACCCACGAGTTATGGAAGCGATCAACTCGCATCTTGAGAGTATGAAATCACTTTTCGATCAGGTTTCTCTCGACGTAATCGAGCTGACCGCTCAATTCTAACCGGGAGTTGGTAGTCAGATATCCGTAGCCATCGACGAGAAACACCGTGTCGTCGAGATCGTGTTTCTAGGTCAATCGATGCAGGAACGCAGCGGCTGGATCGGTGCCTTTCCGTCCGAACACTGCGATACCAAGAATTAGCCGTGAGTCTAGGTCTATTGCAGCGTATACCCAAGACCAGTCACCGTTGATCTTGACAGCGGTTTCATCGATGGCGACCCGCGACGGCTTCGCCGTCGGTGGGCTGTGTCCGCTGTCAGTCAGCCGATGTACCCAGTTCTAGACCGCTCCATGAGACCGCTCAACGCCTAATTCAGCGAGAATCGCTTGTACCTCTCGAGGTGAACAACTAGTCTGGTGGAGGCGGACGGCGAACACCCTGACGGGCGTTGCCGTACACTCTTTCTCCCAAGGTTCTTCTAAATCCGCCTCATAGCTCTTGCTGAGCAGGTTTACAAGCATCATTCCAAACTAACTCCACGACTTGCTCGTTCCTCAAACTGCGCTAACTAGACGGTACCGTTTGGACGTATGTATCCTATTCCTAGAATTATCTTATTATGACACTGTCTAGTTAAGCGCTTCTAGCGTAGAGCGATGTTTCAGCGCCCATTTCGCTACAATAGATGAAAAGGGAGATAATCTCTTTTCATGAGAAGTATACTGAAGCAGCCGAATTTTCGCCGCTCGTGGAACAGACTCTCTGTATGTCAGATCTAGATTCTGATTTCACGGCCGATACCGCAACTTCATCGTCTTTCAGTCTTGCGATTTCCCTCATCTAGACAGTGCCCTTATTATTATAATATCTGAGATAAAATAGTTATTATTTTGAATTAAAGAATATACCCATATGGTGTATAATGGTTTGTATTAATGACTGATAATAGCAATTAGTTCTGAACCGGAGGATGTATTGTCACCGCAGGTACTGTCTACACGTTCCTTTAAAAATGTAACCGGGCTTGATGAACAGACGAATACCAATTATTTATGGGCTCACATTTAACGAATTGCCGGCCAGGCCAATTAGAAATACTTATAGGTATGATAGAGAGGAGTGTATATGTCCGTGTCAGAAATTACCAATATATCCACTGGGTTGTATGGTATTCCCAATGAAGAGGCGCTCAAGGACGCAACACAGACGTTTGATGAATTAGAACTAGTAACTGTTACAATCGAAACATCAGCGGGAGAGCGCGGAGTTGGATTGACGTACACGATTGGGGAGGGCGGTACATCGATCAAACAATTTTTAGACGATGTTCTCGTCCCTAAACTCGCTGGTGAATCTGCTGCGCCAGAATCTATTCGAACGAAGCTCCGCTCCGAGACAACATTTATCGGTCGCGAAGGAATCTCCGAACTCGCGTTGTCAGCGATAGATATCGCGCTCTGGGATATCGTTGGAAAGGAGGCAGGAAAGCCGCTATACGACATTCTCGGTGGCGACCAAACACTCGTCCCGGCATACGAAACCAACGGTGGCTGGATTCAGTTCGATATTGAGACGCTACAGGAAAACGCAGCTGAAATTGCGGACAACGGGTTCTCTGGTATGAAGATGAAGATTGGACGGGGATATGCTGAGGATGCAGAGCGGATCCGCGCTGTCTACAATGTTTTGCCGGAGGACGTAGACCTCTTTGTCGATGCGAACTGCGCGTTTTCGGTTGCCGAGGCGCGCCGGTTTGCGAGCCACATTGGAGATATCGATCTCGCCTGGCTCGAAGAACCACTCGAAAAAGGTGACTACGATGCGTATGCCGATCTCCGTACACAGATCGATATTCCGATCGCTGTTGGGGAAAACTTCTACAATGAGACGCAGTTCAAACAGGTAATGGCTCGAAAGGGTGCTGACTTCCTTCAACCTGATGTTTCGCGTGTAGGTGGAATCACGCCTTGGATGACCGTCGCTCGCGCTGCGAGTCTCTGGAACATCCCTGTTTCACCCCACTATATTGAGCCAATCCACGTTCACCTCGCTACTGCCGTCGACAATGTGCCGTACATTGAACACCACTCCACGGTGCTCAATCGCGTTGTCGAAGAACCCCTGACTGTCGAAAACGGAGGTCTCGTTCCGCCCGATAGACCCGGACACGGTCTCGTTTTCGATGGGCTTGATCAATTCGAGAAATCGGGATAGTAATCTGCCAGCGGGAATCCGATCAGTCGCTTATATTTGGCTTTTGAAATTGAGCATTCACAACACAGTGCTACTTCGAGATGCCGTACACGTCGTCACCCCACTCTCTGGTACGATCATCGTAGACCGGATAATTCCGATCGAGTTGGTCTATACGCTTGCGGTCGGCTGCGTCGAGTTCCCAGTCGGATAACTCGCGGTTCTCTCGGATGTGTTCCGGTGACGTTGACTTCGGAATAACGACAACGTCGTTTTCGACGGCCCACTTCAGAACAACCTGTGCGGGGTTCTTGCCATATTTCTCGGCGATCTCTCGGACGTCCTCATCAGCCAGGATTTCGGTTCGGGCCAGCGGAGCGGCGGCCTCTACGACTGTCTCGCTCTCACGACAGTACTCGATCCAGTCCGGGCGCTGGAGCCACGGATGGTATTCGATCTGATTGACTGCGATTGGCGTTTCTGAGATGTGGTGCGCAATACTGAGCTGGTACGGACTGAAGTTCGAGACGCCGATATTTCGGACTTTCCCGTCATCGTGAAGCGTCTCCATCGCATCGAGAGTCTCTCGCAGCGAGATGGCGGGATTGGGCCAGTGAATCAGGTAGAGATCCAGATAGTCCGTTCCCAACCGCTCCAACGAGCGATCACACGCTCGGAGAACTGATTCATAGTCGAGATTCTTCGGTAGCACTTTCGAGGTGAGAAACAGTTCCTCACGATCATAGTCGGCGATCGCATCGCCGATTTCGTTCTCGTTCATATAGCCCTCGGCAGTGTCGATGTGGGTATATCCGGCCTCGAGTGCGGTGCGCACGGAGTCCTCGACGGCATCACCGGTCACATCCCAGGTTCCCATACCGACGACTGGCATCTCGTCACCGCTCGGAAGCGTCACTGACGGCGTGTTCATCTGTGTGTCACACCTGCACATGAAGAACATATTAAGTTTCCGTTTGTAGATCACGCCCTAAGGCTGCTGGAGACAAGGAACCCCGGCGCGGTGTGTCGATCCAGAACCGTGGGATCAGAACGCGATGTGCGGCGCTGGATTCTCGAACTGTCCGTCGTCGAATTCGATCGGCTCCGGTTCCCGAACTACTCGGAGATCGTCGCGCTGACGCGCCTCCTCTACGAGCGCCTGCGATGCGTACAGAGTGCCGAGATGCATCGTGTCTGCTGCTCGAAGTACTCGAACCTCATCCGGGTCGACGACGCCGATCGTCGAGAGTGATGCGATCAGTCCCGCACGATCCGTTTCGACGACCGGCGGCAGTCGAACCCCTCGAATCGTGCTCGCGGTAATCGCGTTAATCAACGTATCGTCGCTGTTCAGGTCAGCGAAGAGGTCTGCGTGAACGAAGTCCGCAGATCCCATACCCATCGCGTTTCCGTGAGTCGTTTCGGTGAGTCTGCGGACGAAAATCCGCTTGACGTCCGGGCGTTCTGGCTCGGGTTCGTTGATCGCGAACGGCCGTCGACCGATGACGTTCGTATCGAGTCCCTGCCCGCTCACGTCCTTTCCTTGGCGGTCCAGAACGAGAACGTCGACCTCGCCGAACGGAAGTGTCGGCATGATCTCGTACGCCGTCTCCAACAGTTCCGCTTCGCGATCGAGAAAGCCCTCCGGGCGGATCCCCTCGATGAGGGTCGTCTCGTCGTGCTGATCCTCGACGACGGCGACGCCACCGACGATCGGCAGGGCATCGAGTAGTTGCTCGGTGATTTCGGGTATCATGTTCCGAAAACTCCAATCGATTGCCCATTCGTGAGCGGTTTTTGCGCCGCGCTGCTTCCCCATTCCGATCACCAGCATCTTCGAGAGCCCACTCTCTACGGCACCGTCAAAATCAGTGTGCGGTTTGACTCGGTTGATTGGAAGGATTGCGTCCGCCGCTGCAGCGTGTTCGTCAGCAACGACTTCGACGCCTCGATCAGGTGTTTCGCCCACTTTGACGACTTCCATACTCGAGCGGATCTCGCAGCCGACCCGGCTTTCGGTTACACCGAGTGATTCGATCATCTCCTGCTGTCCTTCTGCGGTGGCCCCACCGTGGCTCCCCATCGCAGGAAAGATGAACGGCTGGTAGCCGAGCTCGTCGAGTCGCTCGACGACCCCCCGGACGAGTGCCGGCAGATTAGCGATCCCTCGACTGCCGACGCCAACGGCGACTTCGCCGCCGTCGGGGACGTCCTCGAGGGCGAGTGCGTTGACTTCCTGTCCGGTTCGATCCGCGATTCGGTCTTCGAGGATCGGGTCCGTCTCCCATATCTGTTCGATGACGCCGAACTCCGGCAGCGCCGTCTCTCCGCAGGCGTCGAGTATAGTCTCCTCAGGAACGCTGAGATCGATCGTCGCTTCCATAAGATGAACGACCGTTCAGAGCGCCATAAAGGTACGTGGCCGATGCGCTGCTACGCTACTTCTCTCGCTGTCTCCATCGAAGAGTTCGATTCTCACGGACGATTTTTCAATCGGTTGCGTCGGGTTGAGCAGCCGGAATCGGAACCAATAAACAGAAACACATATCTGATACATATGGTAGCTTCCCACATGACGACGCCAACGATTACAGCTATTCGATCCACCGAGTTCAGCTTCACCGTTGAAGATGTTGGATACTCTCCGTACGGATTCGATCCAGTCTACGAGCCAGGCAACGAGATGGAGCGAAAACTGTTCGCGCTCGAGATCCACACCGACGAGGGGGTGACGGGCGAGTACGTCGGCGGCAACTCGCCGGGCGCCGCCCAGATCAACATGTTCGCCGATTACCTCGTCGGCAAGAACCCGCTCGAGCGCGAGAAACACTGGAGCGAGATCAAACGCGCCCTTCGCAAGTACGACCGGATGGGCATCGGCCCGATCGACATCGCACTCTGGGATCTCGCCGGCAAGTACTACGATGCACCGGTCCACGAACTCCTCGGTACCTACCGCAAGCGCCTTCCAGCCTATGCCTCGACGTACCCCGGAGACGAGAACGGCGGGCTCGAAACGCCCGAAGACTTCGCCGACTTCGGTGAGGAGTGTCTCGAGATGGGGTATCCGGGATACAAGATTCATACCTGGACGGAAGCCAAGCGGGATACAGAGGAGATCATCGAGATGATCCACGCCGTCGGCGAGCGAGTCGGAGACGAGATGGACCTCATGCTCGATCCGGCCTGCCAGATCGAAACGTGGGCTGATACACTGAAAATTGGCAGGACTTGTGACGAAGAGGACTTCTTCTGGTACGAGGATCCGTACAAGGATGCGGGGATTTCTCAGCATGGTCACGAGACACTTCGTGAGCATCTCGAGACGCCTCTGTTACAGACCGAACACATCCGGGGTCTCGAAAGCCATACGGACTTTGTGGCTAACGGGGCGACGGATTTCGTTCGAGCTGACCCTGAGTACGATGCGGGTATTACGGGCGCGATAAAGATCGCTCGAATGGCCGAGGGATTCGGACTCGACGTCGAGTTCCACGCGCCTGGTCCGGCACAACGTCACTGTATGGCTGCGACGCGAAACACGAACTACTACGAACTGGCACTCGTTCACCCCAACTGTCAGAACCCGATTCCACCGGTGTACGACGGCGATTACTCGGACTACATCGATGCGATCGACGACAATGGAACGGTTCCGGTTCCGGACGGACCAGGGCTTGGCGTCAACTACGACTGGGACTTCATCGAAGCTAACCAAACCGGGAGTGTCCACGTATACGAGTGAATTGACGCCGAATCATACGGAATTATCTAACGAATGATTTTCGCTCTCCGAGATCGCTGCTTTTCGTCTCTCGCTACCAGTTCTGAATCGGCTGGCGTCTCAGAAACAAAATCGTGTACCGTGGCTTACATCGAAGGGCCGACGCGATTTATCGCGAACTTCGTAAGTCCGTGCTGTTCTGATGCTGTCGGGTGCCCGTCGGCTATTCGGCGGAGTTCTGCGAGCAAGTCATCCGGAGACGCCGACTGTGCATTGACATCGATATCGTCTGCGAGCGCATCGGCAGTCACGCCATCTCCCGTTACCTTGAGAACGGGAACGATCGGGTGTCCAGTGGGGATCCCTTCAGCGGTCACGTGAACGACGATCGAGGCGCCGGCTGCTGCGAGCGCTGTTGTGGCTTCCTCGAATCGCGACGGCGAGTCGACGACGACAAGTCCGTCGTCAACGGACGCCCGATCCCCGTACGAGACGAACTCTGCGGGGGATGCGGCTCCCCAAGCTCCGACGACGGACTCGAACGGCAGGTCCGCGGCTCGATGGACGATCCCTCGAACATTTCCGGGCTGTGCCGCCGATCGATCGACTGCTTTGCGAATCTTCTCGCCAACCTCGTCGGTCTCAGCGCGGCCAGCAGCGGCATCCGCATCGGAGACCAGTCGTTCGGTACCCGTGACGAGAACGCGCGCACCAGCTTCTAGTAGGCTGTCGACAGCTTCGCCGACCAATGGATCCGCGATCGTTCGAGTCGATTCCTCCAGATCCGAACTCACGATACCGACGGTGAGATTTGCGAGCGCGGCGTCAGTCCGATCGGCGGTTTCCGCCGCCGAGACGAGGTCAGTCGTTGCCTCGATGCCCTCTTCGAGACAGGCATCAGTCCCTCCCGCGTCTTGGATCGCTGTTTCGCGGACCGGGACGCCGCTGTCTCCGATACGGTCCGCAAACGGGCCGCTCTGCAGGTGCTCGCAGCCGAGACCAACCACCGTCGTCCCCGCAACGTTCGGGTTTTGTGCGAGGCTCAGCAACGTTCGCTCGGTCTGTTCGTGGTCCGCACCGATCTGGGCACAGCCATGGTCGTGCGGGGCGCTTACGGCGCCCTCGGAAGCTTCAGCGATACGATCTGCTACGATGTGTGAGCAGATAACTGACGGCGCGACGAGCACGCGATTTCGGACACCGATCTCCCCGTTTGATCGTTGATAGGCTTTGACGTCGTCCTCCAACGGGTCGGCAGCTTCGGTAGACAAGCGTTCGCTTTCTGGCGCCGACATCAGGCCACCTCCTCGTTCCCGGCGGCGAGGTCTCCGCGACCACGGGTACTCTCGCAGTTGTGGGTGTGGACCCATTCGCCCGGCTCGACGGACTCGGTCAGTTGACCGATGCTCTCGCCGTACTTTATAACCGTGTCGCCAGATTCGAACGCTATCAGGGCGATCTTATGGCCGAACGGGACGTCTTCAACGAGTTCTACGGTATCACCGTCGTACGGAATCTCGGTTCCGGCCTCGAGATCGTCGATGGCCGTTACGACGTTGTCATCGGCGGTCATATGCAGCGCGAGGTTACCGAGCACTTCGCCCTTCATGCTCCCGTTTCACCCCGTCGTTCCGCCAGTTCGTTCGGCTGGATTTCGTTGATGGCGAACTCCTCCAAGCGCCGCACCTCCGCAGCGGTCCGTTCGCCGCTGGCCACCGACAACAGTTTCTCGTAGATTCGCTCGCCGACTGAGGCGATTGACTCGCCGTCAATGACTGTACTCGCATCGACGTCCATATTATTGGCGAGCCGATGGGCTGTTTTCGGATTACCGGTCACCTTGATCACCGGCGCGATCGGATTCCCCGTCGTCGATCCACGGCCGGTGGTAAACGCGATCACCTGCGCGCCGCCAGCGACTTTCCCAACAACGCTCTCGACGTCGTAGCCTGGCGTATCCATCAACACCAACCCGCCTCCGACGGGCAGGCGCTCGGCGTAGTCGACGATACCGCGAACAGGGGTCGTTCCGCCCTTCGAGATGGCGCCGAGGCTTTTCTCCTCGATGGTCGTGAGGCCGCCTTCTTGATTTCCGGGACTCGGCTGCGCACCGCGGAAGTCGACACCCATCAACTCGGCGTTCGCCTCTCTCCGGTCGACGCGGGCCAGCATCTGCTCACGAACGTCGTTGTCGACGCACCGATCGGCAAGGATGTGTTCAGCGCCAATAAACTCCGGTGTCTCGGAGAATGTAGCTGTACCGCCGTCTTCGACCAGCAGATCGCAGGCCGCACCGACCGAGGGATTCGCGGCGATTCCGCTGGTCGCGTCCGATCCGCCGCATTCGACGCCGAACCGCAGTTCGCTCGCATCGCACTCGACACGCCGCTGCTCCGCAATCTCATCCCAGAGGGCGCGGGCGCTCTCAGCGCCGTCCTCGAGGGCGGCCGTCGTCCCACCCACTTCACGGATAGAGAGTGTCTCCACAGGCCGCTCCGCGTTGGCGATCTCGTCGGCTACCTCGTCAGCCGTGATCGTCTCTGTGCCGAGATCGATAACAAGCGCGGCGCCGACGTTGGGATTCGTTCCGACACCGGTGAGGGTTCGCGCGATCTGTTCGCGTGCACCGTCCGGTGGGTCACTCCCCATTTGATGGGGCGTTGCTCGGACGTTCTCTCCTGTACGATTCGCTATCTCTTCGGCAACCGGGGACGCAGCGACTGACGTCGGTAAGACAGCGACGTAGTTTCGGACGCCTGCTGGTCCGACCGGTCGGTCGTACCCCTCGAACGTTTCCATGTGTACTGTTCTCATCTCTCCCTCGATAAAAGGATTCTGGAATGAATGATATATAGTGAAACATTCCAACGGGCGAACGGTGGGTGCCCGGTGAATGCTGGGAGACGGCTAGAAGTATACTTATAGTATATTTGTATGCACGAATTCTGTTCCGCCATCACAGTGTTTATATTTTTAACCTGTGACCGTTCGTACGACTGCAACCGGTATTCGACTGGTGAGCCGAGTTGCGGACTACATGATCAACGCACGGACACAACCGAAGGATAGAGTATGAACGCGCCGGAACGTTCGTCGACCGTAACCTGCTGGTTTCCCTCGATTCCCCATCAAGCCGATATTGCCATTCCGCTGGAGCGGCGATGTCCGGAATCCATCGTAAAGTCAGGAGCGTGGGTCGTGTAACGTGAAAGGGATCTATCGCAGTGCGAGCGCGAAAAACGGAGTGGCTATTCGATCAGAGCCATGAACTGGCGCTACCGGGATACCGTTCTCACCCTGTGTACTCTCGCGTTCTTCGTGACGATGGTCGGGCGACTCGCTATCAGTCCGGTCGTCCCTGAAGTAACTACCACGTTCGATGTCTCGAACGCGGTTGTCGGAGCCGCACTCTCTGGGATGTGGCTCGCGTACGCGTTAACACAGTTTCCGAGCGGCGTACTCGCCGACCGGTACGGCGAGCGCCTGGTAATTCTTGCGTCCGTGGGCGGAACCGGCCTCCTCAGCCTGAGCATCGTATTTGCGCCTCACCTCGCCGTCTTCTTCGCCGGGACCGTCCTTTTGGGTGCCGCAGCTGGGCTTCACTATAGCGTCGCAACAACACTGTTGAGCCGCATTTATGACGATTTCGGCACCGCGGTGGGCGTTCACAACGCAGGCGCTCCCGCGGCTGGGCTCGTTACACCAGTTGTCGTCGCCTGGCTCGCTGTCGCGTACGGCTGGCGCCTGGCCGTCAGCGTTACGGCAATCATCACCGTTCCTATTCTAGTCCTCTTCTTTCTCCGTGTTCGTCCAACGGAACCGCGACGACCGAACCAGCCAATGCGTAACCAACTCGAAATTCGGCCGTTGCTCGGCGTCATGAATCGACCTCCTATCCTCTTCACCGGTGTTCTTGCGATCATCGCCGACTTCACGTGGCAAGGAATCGCGTCATTCCTTCCAACATTCCTGATTGAACACCAAGGCTACTCCGCAACCGTCGCCGGCGGGTTGTTCGCGGCGTACTTCGTTGTTCAGGGGGTCCTGCAGATCGGCGTCGGGTCGTTCTCGGATCGGTACGGTCGCGACCTCGCGACCGGCGTCTGTCTCGGTGGCGGGGTTGTAGGGCTGTCGCTGCTCGTGATTGGATCAGGATTCGTCGCTGTCGGCGGGGGCATCGTCCTACTTGGGTTGAGTATGGGGTGGGGTGCGGCGGTAATTCCGCGGTTTATGGATTATCTCTCTCCTGAAGAGCGAAATACTGGGTTCGGATTTATCCGAACGGCATACATGGTCATCGCCTCAAGCGGTTCTATTGCCGTTGGATTGTTTGCGGACCTCTTCGGCTGGGTCGTTTCGTTCGGCGTTCTGATCGTTCTGCTTGGTGTCGCGCTCGTACTACTCATTGTGAATTGGGCGTTCCGACTTGATCTCTGATGGATTTGGTTCTGTAACAAAGGAACTGTTTCGGATACCCTGCCAAATTTCCGCGTTCCACATGATATACGACGCATTCGAGTTCAAAATGAGATACCGTGCAAGCACGCCACTGTCGGAGCTGACTGTCGCTCTCCTGGCATCACTCCACGACTAAAGTCGCGGGCTTTCTCCTGATTCTCGTGTAAGCTGGTGGGCGTGAACGTCAGCTGTTGTCCGTTAGTACGGTTACTGGTCCGTCGAAGTTCAGAATCACGGACTGAGCCGTATCTCCGAAGACGGCTTTCCCGGTAGGAGACCGTTTGCGGCCGGCGACGAAGATATGATCACAGCCCTGTTTCTCGGCGACCGTCAGAATGTCGTCCGGAACCTTGCCGACGACACCGAGAACATCGTACTCAATGTCTTCATCGGCGAGCACTTCGTCGGCGAGTTCTTGGGCGTTCGCCGCGGCTTTCGTCGTCACCTCGTCGAAGGATTCACCCTGTCCACCACGATTCGCCTGTCGTTGGACTGAACCCGTGAACTCGTTCTCGTCAACGATATCGAGGACGACTAACTCACACCCGACGCCGGCGGCGATCGTGCCGGCCTTCTCGAGGAGTTGTCGGTGTGTCTCCGAATCATCGACGACGACTAGCAGTCGGTCCATACCGAATCCAGTTTACGAAGATTCATAATTACTCTGGTAGCCCATCTCGCGCTCGATTCGCGCCGCGACCATCGAACTGGGTGTCGGCCGTTCAATGAAAATCGGTTATGAGAGTGGTAATACCGGTCGAATGGCGATCAGAGACGGATGCGTTCGTCGACCGGAATAACCTAATCGGGGCAGACGAAGATAGGAGAGGTTAGTTCGCTATCTCCGGGACTATGGTCACGATCTCGGGGAAGATGATGATGAGGAAGAGCACACCTAGGATCGGGAGATAGAACGGCAGCACTGCCTTCATTACCTCCTCGATGCTGGCGTCAGTCACTTTCTCGAGGACGAAGAGGATGACGCCGAACGGGGGCGTCAGGAGCCCCAACATGAGGGTGAGGATCATCACGATCCCGAAGTGGAGCGGATCGATCCCAGAGATCTCGAGAACGGGCATCAACACCGGCACGAGGATGGAGATCGCTGCGATCGTCTCCATGAACGTTCCGACGACGAGCAACAGGAGCACCAGGAGGAGGATGATGAGGGTGGTGTTGGTCGTGAAGTCGGTGATCGCGTTGGCCATCATGATGGGGAGCTGGAGTTGCACCGCGACCAGCCCGTACAGCGCGGCGACGCCGACGATGAACGTCAGCGAGAACGTTTCAACTGTACTGTCGCGCATTTCTTGGAGGAGTCCGCGAGGGTTAAGCTCGCCGTAGTAAGCGCCGACGAGGAGGACGTACACGATCGCAATCGCACCCGCCTCGGTCGCGGTAAACCAGCCGGAGAGAATCCCACCGATAATGAGGAGTGGCGTCAACAGGGCAAGGAACGCGCCTCTGAAACTCTCCCAGAGTTCGTCCCATTCGAACACCTGGTCGATCCCGTATCCGCTCATGCGAACGATCACGACGACCAGCACCATCATGAGCAGTCCGAGGAGGATTCCTGGGAGGATGCCCGCTAAGAAGAGGTCGCCGATCGACTCCTCCGCAAGCACGCCGTAAATGATAACCGGAACACTCGGGGGAATGATCGGTCCAATGATGGATGAACCGCCCGTGACGCCGAGCGAGAGCTGCTTGTCGTACCCGTTCTCGCGCATTGCGGTGTACTCAACACGCCCGAGACCGGCGGCGTCAGCGACCGCGAGTCCCGACATGCCCGAGAACAGCATACTCGCGACGATGTTGACGTGCGCGATGCCGCCGCGCAGTTGGCCCACAAGCGCCTGCGCGAACCGGAAGATACGCCGCGTCATCCCGATGTGATTCATCAACCGCCCAAGTAATAGGTAGAACGGGATTGCCAGTAGGGTGAACGTGTTGAGGCCATAGAGCATCTGGTTTGCGATCACACCCAGGTTGAGGCCGGTCCCATAGGGCGAGACCATCACGACAACGCTGGTCACACCCATCGCGATTGCGACGGGAACGCCAGCTCCGTACAACAGAAGCAACACGCCCAGGAAGAGAAAGCCGATGATTAGCAGATCCATCTTAGAGTTCCTCCGTATCCGATCCCGCGCTTGCTTTCGATGACTGTCCTACTTCCACACCGAGCACTTGCTTGATTTTGGTGATCTCGTAGAAGAGAAACACTGCAAGCCCGATACTGATTCCGAGGTAGAGGTATCCCTCGGTAACGATTCGGACCCCGCCGATGCTGGTGTACCAGTTTCCGAGCGCAGCACGAAACGTCGCGATCATTGCGAGAGCAACGAACCCAATTACGATCGCGCTCGAGACGATTCGCAATGATCTTGCTGCGCTTGGACTGTAGTTTTCGAGTCGGTCCGTTATGAGCGTCATTTTGATGTTTTCATCATTTCGGGCGGCAACTGCGGCGCCGAGAAACGTCGCAATGATGAGTGTGAATCGTGCAAGTGGCTCCGTCAGGTACATCGGTCCAAGCGATTGGAAGCCGAGTTGTCGGACAAACACTTGGACGACCGTTAAACCGATCGTGACACCGAACAATGCAGTCGCGGTATACAGTGTAACGGCATCGAAAAGGGAGTCACGACGAAGGCCCAAATCCTGGTCAATATCCATGGTGATCTACTCGTACCGGATGGTTCAGATACTCAAGACATCGTCCCACGTTCCAACCCACTCTTCGTCGAACCACTGCTCGACTGCGTCCTCGGCTTCGTCCTCGAACGCCCCGTGGTCGACATCGTCCACGACTTCCATTCCTTCCTCCTCGAGTTCGTCGATGAGGTCATCCTCTCGCTCGAGTGAGATTTCTGCCGCTTCTTCGGTGACGTCCGAACCGATTTCGAGGACCATGTCCTGATAGCTGTCGTCGAGACTTTGGAAGAAGTCCTCGTTCATGTAGATGTTTCCTGTTTCGACGAGATGTCCAGTTAGGCTGACGTGGGATTGAACCTCGTGGAGGTTAAACGAGGAAATCTGTTCCGCGTCGCCCTCGGAGGAATCGGCAGTCCCCTGCTCCAGCGCACTGTAGAGTTCGTCAAGCGCAACCGGCGTCGGATCTGCTCCGACCTGATCCCAGATATCTACCCACGGATCGAGTTCTGGAAGCCGGAGTGCAAGTCCCTCTAGGTCTTCGGGCGCCGTGACCGGACTGTTGGCAGTGAAGTGTCGTTCACCGCGGTAGATCTGCTGTCCGAGCGGGCGCTGGTTACCTTCTTCGATCATCTGATCCTCAACCCCTTCCATGATATCGGTGTCCATCACGCGGAGGAGGTGGTCGTAATCCTCCATGACGAAGGGGCTCCCGAAGAACCAGTATTCGGGCGTGTACATGTCGAAGGGAACAGTTCCGGCTGCGTGGGCTTCAGCCCCCTGCTCCGCCACGAGCGACGTGATCTCGTCTTCTGCACCCATCGCTCCACCGGGTGTCACTTCTACCTCGAAGTCACCGTCAGACTGTTCTTCGATCTCCTCCGCGAACATTTCAGCGGCTTCGACGTTGATGTGACCAGGTTCGAATGCACTCCCGATCGTCATTTCAACGCCGCCATTATCACCGCCCATGCACCCCGCTAACGCAGCCATTCCTGAAACAGATGCTGCACCTGCGGTTGAGAGAAATTTCCGCCTATTCAGGTTGTTTCCTACTGTCATGCCTCATTGGTAGGTGAGCACATCCCTATTTATAATTTATGGTGTATCCCGACTCACGGGTAGAGCCAACTACCAGAATTTGTATCGAAAGAGTAGATGCAGAGAGGAAGAATTTATTTAGGCGTGTTCCTTCGTCGGGAGTAGCGCATGGAACCAGCAGTAATCTTACCAACCGAACCGGACGAGCGCTGGCAGCTAGCGAAACAGATGGGCGTTACAGACGCGGTCGTCCATACGCTCGAAATCGGAGACGATCGCCAATTCTGGGACTATGATACGCTCCTTCGATTACGGAATAGCTTCGCCAATGCGGGAATCGACATCGAAGTTATCGAAGGGTGCGTTCCAATAACGGACAAGACGCGATTAGGAAAGCCTGGCCGAGACGAAGAGATCGAAGAGTTCTGTCAGTTCCTTCGCGATGTTGGCGAACTCGGGATCCCCGTCGTCTGCTACGACTGGATGGCCGGGCGTCGCTGGGCACGAACGGCCGTCGATATTCGTTCTCGCGGCGGCTCACTGACGACCGGATACAATCACGAGCACATGGTTGGGGGGCCATCTGATCCAGCCGGGCCGGTGTCCGAGGAAGAACTCTGGGAGAACCTTGAGTACTTCCTCGAGCAGGTTGTTCCCGTCGCCGAGGAGGCAGGGGTAAAACTCGGTCTTCATCCGGACGATCCACCGCTACCCGAAGTTCGCGGCATGAGCCGCATCATCCGTAGTGTCGAGGCGTATGATCGTGTCCTCGATATCTATCCGAGCGATCACAACGGCATTACGTTCTGCCAAGGAAACTTCGCCGCAATGGGTGTCGACATTCCCGAAACGATCCGCCACTTCGGCGATGCGATCAACTTCGTCCACTTCCGGGACGTCGAGGGAGATGCGGAACAGTTCGTCGAAACGTGGCACGACGACGGACCGACGGACATGCTTGCGGCGATGCGCGCCTATCGGGATATCGGATTCAACGGCCCGATGCGACCTGATCACGTCCCGACGATGGCGACTGAGGAGAACACCAATCCCGGCTACGAGACGCTCGGTCGGCTCTTCGCTGTCGGGTACATGAAAGGGCTTATCGAAGCCGTCGAGTCGGACGCGTAGAGCTGCGCCCGCGGACGACCTCCGAGAATGGAGGTAACAGAGAACGCCCGAAGACCACTAGTGAGTTTGGTGCCCTACCGTGGTCAGATACATGCTTTGGAGACGGCAAGAACAAAACCGTCATCCGACGATTTAGCGAGTGCACGGAGGGGAAACTATAATTGGCGTTAGGTTAATCTCAATCGTGAACGCAAGAGAATGACCATCAAAGAAGCACTCATCTTACCACCGAATCGAGACGAACGGTGGGATTTGGCGAAGCAAAGCGGCGTCGATCATGCCGTTATCAATTCCCTTAATATCGGTGCCGGTCAACGATATCGGGAATACGACGAATTGTTACGGTTGAAAAACGCATTTCGAAACGCAGGATTGGATCTCCAAGTTATCGAGGAAGCCTTTCCTCTGACCGACAAAACGGTACTCGGCAGGGAGGTACGCGATGCAGAGATCGATGCGTTCTGCGAGTTCTTGCGGAACGCCGGCGCTGCCGGAATATCTACCGTCTGCTACGACTGGATGGCGTCGCGTCGATGGAGTCGCACCGATAGTGCTCGCCCTGCCCGCGGTGGATCGCTCACCACGGCCTATGACCACGACGAAATGCAGCGTGGCCCCAACCCGCCAGAAGCGCCAGTCACTGAAGAGACGCTTTGGACTACTCTCGAGTACTTCCTCGAGCGGGTTGTCCCCGTTGCCGAGGAAGCAGATGTCTACCTCGCGCTCCATCCAAACGATCCGCCTCTGTCGCCAATACGGGGTATTGAACGGATCATCACCAGTGTTGAGGCCTACGACCGTGTTCTAGACATCATCGACAGTGAACACAACGGGATCACGTTCTGCCAGGGGAATTTCGCTGCCATGGGTGTCGACATCCCCGAAACGATCCGCCACTTCGGCGACCGCATCAATTACGTTCATTTCCGCGACGTCGAAGGATCCGTTGACTCCTTCGTTGAAACATGGCACGATAACGGGCCCACCGATATGCTTGCTGCCATCCGTGCGTATCGAGACATTGGGTACGACGGCCTCATGCGTCCCGATCATGTCCCAACAATGGCCGGCGAGTCCAACGACAATCCTGGCTACGAAACACACGGGCGGTTGTTCGCCATCGGATATCTGCGCGGGCTCCTCGAGCAGGCCGAAGACTAGCTATGAACTCTCCGCCCTACTCGGTCCTACTGGTCGCTCAGTGAAGACGAGGACGTGACAGCCTCACGACAACGGCTACGGCCGAAAAGATAGCGATCGTCCCGCTTGGACTACGTTTGAGTGGGGGCGATCAATTCGATCGGATGGGGCGGCCGATCCCCGACGAGATCGCTGATCTGATCCTGACAGGACGTTCCGCTCGCGACGGCCGGATCTCCGACAGTGTCGTGTTGCTCTTTTAGCCGTGAACCGACCTCCATACTCAGTTCGTAATAGTCGCTCTTGTATCCGAACGAGCCGGCCATCCCGCAACACTCCGTATCGCTCGTCGAGACTTCGTACTCGAGATCCTCGAGAACTGATACCGTGTACGGCTCGAGACCGAGCGTGCGCTGTTGACAGTGACTGTGGTAGAACACCGACGATGCTTCGCCGGTCGAGAGGTCCTCGAGGGAGGCACCGTTCTCGTCGAGTCCGTACACGTACTCCAGAATCTCGTAGCTGTTCGCCTCGAGCCGCTCGAACTCATCGCTCGGGAGGAACTTTTCGTACTCGCGCTTGAACATCGCGAGATCGCTCGGCTCGATAACGACCACGTCGTAGTTCGCTTCGATATACGGTTCGAGTCGCTCTGTAACGTCTTCCGCGTGGTCCTGCGCAGTCTGAACCATTCCTTGCGAGAGCGGCGCTCGGCCGCTCGAACGGACCGGCGGCATCTCGACGGCGACGCCGAGCGCCTCGAGCGTCCGGACCGCGGCTTTGCCCCGGTCGGGATCGACGTAGTTGGTGTACAAGTCCGGGTAGAGGACGGCACGACGGATGGGGTCGTCAGGCTGCGTCATATCACGTGCTTCGAACCACTTGCGAAGCGTCTCGCGCTCGAACGAGGGGAGTTCGCGGCGCGCATCGATTCCGAGTGTCCGTTCGAGGATTGCTCTCGTCGGCCCGAGGTCCGCGGCCCAGTTCGAGAGGGGCGCGGTTGCGCTGCCGAGTTTGGCGGCCGTTTCGAAGTTTCCGAAGAAGCGCTTGCCAAGATCCATCCCGGCGGGCTCCTCGTCCGGAGTCAGGCTTTCGAAGACGTGATCGAACGCTTCGGGATCTTTGCCCCGATTGATGCGGTCACGAACGACGGTATTGATCCACGGGATATCGATCTTGACGGGACACTGGTTGACACACCGTGAGCAACCAGTACAGAGATCGTTGAACTCGGCAGCCGACTCCTGTCCGTGGACGCCCGCTTCCCAGCCAGTAGCGATGCCGCCGGTGTACGTTTCACCGCCGAAGGCGTGGCCGCCGACCGACTGGAAGTTCGCACACGAGTTGAGACACGCCGAACAGCGGACGCAGTACAGCGTCTCCCGGAGCTGGTCGTCGTCGCGCATCTCCATCCGTCCGTTATCGATCAGCACGAGGTGGAATTCCCGCTCGTCGGCGTCGACCGGTGGTGTATCTACCGGCGGCGAGAAGAGGCTCGTGTACGACGTGATCGACTGCCCGGTCCCCGATCGGGCGACGAGTTGGGTGAACGTCGCGATATCCTCGAGCGAGGGGACGATCTTCTCCACGCCCGCGACTGCGATGTGCGTATCGTTCGCCTCGACGACCTTGCGGGCGTTCCCCTCGTTCGTGATTAGTGCCATCGTCCCCGTATCCGCGGCGAGGAAGTTTGCCCCCGTCATGCCGACGTCAGCCTCTGCGATCCGCTCGGCGAGGTAATCGCGAGCGAACTTCGTCAGCTCTTGGGCGGTCTCGAGCGGCACATCGGGATCGAAGTGTTCGTTGAAGAGTTCCGCGATCTCCTCGCGAGACTTGTGAAGGCCGGGGCCGACAATGTGCGAGGGTTCCTCTCCAGCGATCTGGATAACGAGTTCCCCGAGGTCGGTCTCGACGGGCTCGATTTCGGCCGTCTCGAGCGCGTCGTTGACTTCGAGCTCTTCGGTTGTCATCGACTTGCTCTTGACGACGGTTTCGGCACCTGCGTCTTCACAAACGTCTCGGATGTACGCGTTCGCGTCCTCGGCGTCCTCGGCGACGTACACCGCACCGCCGTTTTCCTCGACGCTCTCGGTGAGCTGGTCGATCAGCTCGGGAAGCCGTTCGATAGCGTCCTCCTTGATCGATCGCGCCCGCTCGCGGAGTTCTTCGTGACGGCTCTCGCCGAGCTCCTCGAGCGACATGTACCGCCGCTCGTTGAACAGGCGCGTGTTCGTCGACACCGCTTCGCCTTCCTCGCTCATCAGCCGGCGGATGTTCGCCGCGACGTCGCGGTCGGATTCGCTACTCATCGTCGATCACCACGAGGTGTAGCTCCGCCGGTCCATGGACACCGGTTACGAGTGCGCCCATGTCTCCTGTCGTACTCGGGCCCGTGACTATTACTGCGTCATTCCCACCGCTGTCGGAACGATACCGTTCGCCGAGCGACGAAAACGCCGACTCAACGTCCTCAACGATGTTGTTGCGCTCGATCACCGCAACCTGTCGCTCTGCAAAGAGACTGATCGGTCCCGTCGACGCTTCGTCGGAAGGAACGACGACGCTCCCGAGCGTTTCGATCCCTAACGGAACGTCTGTAATACCGGTGATAGCCGCCCGTAGTTGCTCATCATCGGGATTCGTTTCGACCCCTGCTGGAAGCGACACGCCGTCGATCGACAACGGGACACCGACGGCAGGGGGTCTGACGAGTTTCTCGAGTGTTTCCGCGGCGTTCGCCCGGTCGACGGTGTGGACCGTCGCGCCGGCGGCAGTCGCGGCGCTCGAGAACCGATCGATTGCGCTCATTGAGTACCCACTCCCGGACGAGCGGGACAGGTGACTGGAACGAACAAGTTGCTCTCTACTCGGACCATTTACGTCCCTAATCGGGAGTTACCCGAAATAAAGGTTTCGCGCTCTTCTGATAGATAGGTGACAGGTACAGGTCGTGAGAAGTGGTCGAAAGCCGAAACGGAACTAACGCGAGCTACTCGCGTTAGTAGCTGTCGTACACCGTCTTGCTGATGGTGTAGAAGTCGAGTCCAGCGTCTCCCTGTTCGCGCCAGGTCTCGCTCGAAGAGGCCTTGACGCCGCCGAAGGGAACGTGCAGTTCGAGTCCGGTCGTCTTGTCGTTGACCTTCACGACGCCGGCCTCGACCTCGTCGACGAATCGGTTCGCCTCGGTGTGATCGTCCGTGACGATGCTCGCGGAGAGGCCGTACTGCGTATCGTTCGCAACCTCGACCGCCTCGTCGAAGCTCTCGACCTCGATCACCGAGAGCACCGGGCCGAAGATCTCTTCCCGAGCGATCCGCATGTCTGGATCGACGTCAGTGAACACGGCGGGCTCGACGAAATACCCGTCGCGATCGAGTTCTTCGCCGCCGTACTCGAGGGACGCACCCTCGCGCTGGCCGACATCGACGTACTCGAGAGTGCTCTCGAGTTCGTCCTGGCTCACGTGCGGCCCCATATCGGGATCTTCGAGGCCCACATCCGGCTCAATCGCTTCGGCCCGTTCGACGACCGCATCAACGAACTCGTCGTGAACGTCCGTGTGGACGATTGCGCGGGAGGCGGCGGTACAGGCCTGTCCAGTAACGCCGAACGCACCGTTGGCGACGATGTCGGCGGCTTCTTCGACGTCCGCATTCTCCGAGACGATTGTCGGATTCTTTCCGCCCATCTCGAGTTGGACCCGCTTTCCATCGTCGGTTGCTTGATCGTAGACCGTGTTCCCGACTTTTGTGCTGCCCGTGAACGACACGGCGTCGACAGCCTCGTGGGTAGCAAGTTCGCTGCCAACGTCGCTTCCAGATCCGGTTACGAAGTTCACGACGCCATCCGGAATGCCGGCCTCATCGAGTGCTTCGACGATCTCGCGGGCGACGCCGGGTGCGAGCGATGCCGGCTTGAGAACGACCGCGTTACCCGCGGCGAGCGCGGGCGCGAGCTTCCAGGCCGGAATGGCGA
This sequence comes from Natronococcus sp. CG52, assembly GCF_023913515.1. Lineage (NCBI taxonomy): Archaea > Methanobacteriati > Methanobacteriota > Halobacteria > Halobacteriales > Natrialbaceae > Natronococcus > Natronococcus zhouii. The sequence continues at coordinate 240,429 of NZ_CP099393.1, read as the reverse complement.
TCGGATAGTTCCACGGTGTGATCAGAGCCGCGACACCGACGGGCTCGTTAATCGTGTAGAGATTCGTCTGCGAACCACTTGCACTCTTCACCGTACCACCGAGGTCGCGGGCCTTCGCACCGTAGTAGTCGAAGATGTCGATCGCTCGCTGGACCTCGCCGGCGGCCTCGCTTCGGGTTTTTCCTTCTTCGAGAACGAGCAGTTCCGTCAGTTCGTCCTTCCGATCAGCAAGAATACGACCGGTTTCGGAGAGGATCCGACCACGTTCGGGGCCGGGCGTCTCAGCCCACGTCTCTGCTGCATCGTTCGCGGCTTCGATCGCACGAGCGGCGTCATCAGCGCTTCCCTTGGGGTACGTCGCGACGGGCTCTTCAGGTGCCGCGGGATTATGCGTCTCGAACGTTTCGCCGGTCTCGGACTCAGTCCATTCGCCATCCACGAAGTGGAGGCGAGTCTCGTTTGCGGACATACACTATCCGGTATACCCCGAGTTGTGAAATTTCTTGCGTCTGCTCGTAGTTGACCTCCGCTCGCCTCTGATCAGACCGCTACGGACGATTGGAGAGCTATGCGGGGTTCAGTAGTGGTTGTACCGGAGTTCGGCCACATTTGCTCGGTTCTGAACGGCGTTGATGATCTCCTCCTCAACCTCGGTTCCGCTCTCGTTTGCAACGAGTCGCTGTCGCGGGCCTGAGATCGAGAGTGCTCCAATCACTACATCGGCCTGCGTGTCGAATATTGGAACAGCGACTGCGACGACTCCGTTTCGGTGCTCTTCGTTTTCGACCGCAAATCCTTGTTCGCGAATCTGTTCAAGCTCATTAAACAGCTGTTCACTGTCAGTGATCGTTTGTTCTGTTGCTTCTGGTAATCCGTGTCGGTCTACGATCTCGTTGACCCGCTCGTTCGAAAGGTTCGCGAGAATCGCTTTTCCGATCGATGTCCAATGCATATGCGTGAATTCGCCCGTCGACGTATTATCGTAAATCGCCTCTCCAAACTCGGACTTGTAGAGGATAACCCGCTGTCCGTCCTGTTCGACGCCGAGATTCGCCGCCTCCTCAACCTCGGTCGCGAGCCGGTCGACTTCTTCTCGGGCAGCCCGGTAGAGGCTATTTCGTCGACGAACGATGCTCCCGGTTTCGAGAAACCGTAGGCCGACGTCGTACTTCCCGTCCGTTTGAACGACGTAGTCCCAGTTTCGGAGCGTCTGGAGGTGAACGTGGACGGTGCTCTTCGGCATGTCTACCTTCTTTGCAAGGTCGGAGACGCCGATCGGTCCGTGATCCCGAAGCTGTTCAATGATGCCTAACGAGTGTTCGACCGATTTGATCCCGGTACGCTCTTGATCGTTCATACTCATGATGGACCATAGGTGCATATATGTACTATGGTTCGACGTATCATAGTGTTCGTGAGGGATGAACGTATGTTCTCCATTAGCCACCTCTTCGTTTACACCAGTACTTCTGTAATATTTGGGGCCGGGCTACCAGCTTTCTGATGATAGGTGATGCTCTCAGCATGGTGCCCGAACATATTCGTTCTTAGAGTCTGAACACGTATCGAGGAAGGATAATTAAATTTGTATGACATATACGTCTGGCGAAAGCATCAAACAGGCTCATATTATTGGGTACTGCCGGCATCGTAATTCGAGATAGAAAGAGCGTCAGTTCGAATACTCTAGGTTGAGTTCGATGACGTTGGCGGTGCTACGAACGGCGTTCGGTAGCGTTTCTTCGAACAGTTCGCCTTGCATGCGCGTCATTGGCCCTGAGACGCTGATCGCGCCGGCGACCACTCCGTCGTTTTTCTTGATTGGGGCGGCGACGCACCGGAGTCCGGAGAGACGCTCTTGGCGGTCGAACGCCACACCGCGATCACGTATCGCCTCTAGTTCCTCGAAGAGGACGTCTCGATCGGTGATCGTGTGCTCTGTCGACTGCGGCAGGCCACGGTGGTCGAGGATCTCCGTTATTCGGGTATCAGGCAGGTGCGCGAGTATCGCTTTGCCGAGCGCGGTGTTGTGGAGATAAGGCCGGTGACCGGCATACGTATCTGCCTCCACTGCCTTCTCTCCACGCGAGAGAGAAAGGTAGACGCACCGCCCGTGCTCTTCCGTCGCGAGATTGACGAGCTCTCCGGTTTCAGAAGCTAACTCCTTTACTTGCTCTCGACCGATTCGGTACAGCCGCATCTGATTTCGCTGGTACTCTCCAAGCTCAAGAAATCGTAACGACAAGCGGTACTCTTCGTCCTCCTTGACAACGAACTCGATCGCTTCGAGCGTATTCAGGTGGTTGTGGACGACTCCTTTGCTCATATCGAGCGCTTTCGCTGTTTCAGTTACTCCTGCCCCGTGGTTCTCTTTGAGAAACTCGATAATCTCGAATGATCGAACCGTCGTGCGAACCGGATATTTTGGATCTCTTTCCATGTCTTGGGATATAGATCACAGGTACAAAACCGTTGTTCTATCATACAGAACGGTTCGCCGTGTATCTCCCGGTGTGCTAGCCGATCGAGACCGCTCAAGAATTAGCTCATGTCGAACTGGAAAGCCGGTTACAAAATAAGCAGGCGCAACGCCTCGCCCTTCACAGTAGTTCGGTATTGTGCATTGGATTGGGTGAGATCCAACCAGTTAGACGCTCTTGTCCCGGTTTAGGTAGTGTCCAATGCACACTTCGCAATTACTGTTCTGGGCGGGGAGGAGGTCAAGCCTCGTCGATGAGCGTTTCGCCCTCAGCCATGTGCTTCTCGACGGTATCGAGGTCGAGGGTGAGACCGAGACCCGGCTGCTCGGGAACTTCGATGTACCCCTCTTCGATGAGGTCCTCTTCGACGAGATCGTTCCACCACTCGACCTCATAAGCATGGTACTCGACGGCCAGCGAGTTCGGAATCGCGGCGCCGACCTGTGCGCTCGCCATTGTTCCGACCGGTGAGGAGACGTTGTGCATCGCGACCGGGATATAGTACATGTCCGCCAAATCGGCGATCTTTCTCGTCTCGCGCATACCGCCGACCCGGGGAAGATCCGGTGCGATGATGTCGACCGCTTGCTCTTCGAGGAGCTGGCGGTGACCGAACTTCCGATAGACGTTTTCGCCGACGGTAATCGGTGTCGTGGTTCGCCGTGTCACTTCGCGCTGAACGTCGTGATTTTCTGGTGGAATCGGATCTTCGAGCCACCAGACGTCGTACTCCTCGGCGGCGGACGCGAGGCGATGAGCGCTGTTCGCGGTAAACGCCCAGTGGCAGTCGAAGGCGACGTCGGCTCGGGTACCGATCCGTTCGGTTACGGCACGAACGATGTCGATCTTGTGTTCAATCTCAGGTTTCCGAAGGTGTCTGTTCGCGCGGTCCTTTTGGTGGCCTGACGGGACGTCGAGGTCGAACTTGATTGCGTCGAACCCGAGTTCTTCGACGACGCGTTCGGCCTCCCTGGCGTTGGCTTCAGGATCAGCTTCGTCGCCAGCATGACAATCGCAGTAGGCCCGAACCTCGTCACGGTACTTGCCCCCGAGCAGCTGGTACGCCGGAACACCGAGAGCCTTTCCGGTGATGTCGTGAAGCGCGATTTCAATCCCGGAGATGGCAGAAATCACCTTTCCGGAGATTGACCCTTCGCCAGCGAGCTTTTCGACGAGGTGTTCATACAGGCGGTCGATGTCGGTCGGGTTCTCGCCGATTAGAAAGGACGACATTCGCTCGATGATTTCTGGCTCTCCCGCACCCCAGTAGGACTCGCCGTCGCCGACGATACCGGCGTCCGTGTAGACGCGCACTAACGTCCATGGGTAGTTCCCCTCAACGATCGTGGTCTGTATATCGGTGATCTCGAGGTCTCGGGGCCCAGCCCGGGTGTTTTTAAGACCCATTGTTTCCGACGAGAGGTTTCGCATCGTATACGTTGCATTCGGATCTGAGAGATTGCGGTAGTTCATACCTCAACTATCCACGATATGTTACGTCATACTAAAACTTCCCTTTCCCACTAATCTAGCAAGGCCGTCGTGGACGGGAGTTGTAGACTGCTTCATCCCTTTTTATCTAGAATCGTGGGAACTCCGGTAGATCGATCCACCATCGATTTCCGGTGTTGTCAGGCCTTACTTGGGTTGCACACAGACGGACAAGTAGCCGTTATTCGCGACACTCGGAGAGGTCGAAGACGGGCTTGCACGTCTCGCCTGCGAGGAACGCTTCGAACGCCTCGTCTTCATCTCGAACGGAGAACCGGGTATCGACGAACGTCTCGCAGTCGATTACGCCGGAATCGATCAGTCGGAGGGATCGCTCGAAGTCTTCCCACATCGACGCGTAAGAACACTGGAGGTCGGTTTCCGAACGAACCAGCGGCGAGTACGACATCGTCGTTTCGCCGGTCAGCGCGATCAAGACGATCTGTCCTCCCTTTCGGACGGCATCAGCTGACATCGTCAGTCCCGAGGGATGGCCGGTCGTATCAAACACGACATCGAATCCGATCCCGTCGGTTCGGTTCTCAAAGACGGCGTCGGCGTCCTCGGTTTCGACGTCGACGGTTTCGAATCCGAGTTCGCGCGCGAGCGGGAGTCGGTATGACGAATCTTGCTCGACGCCAGCAACGAGAACCTCGCCCCCCTGTGCATCAGCGATCTGTGCAGTCAGTAGACCGATCGGACCGGGACCCGCAACCAGTACTCGGTCGGCGGGTCTAACTCGTGAGTTCTCGATAACGGCTCTTGCGGCGATGCTCGTCGGTTCGACGATAGCGGCGTTTCTCGGGTTGATACTGTCAGGGACGGCCTGAAGTTCGGATTCTGGAACGCTAATGTATCCCGCAAACGCACCATCGTGATCGACGCCTGTGATCACCGCGTCCTGGCAGACGTTCTCGTTACCGGATTTACACTGGTAGCACGAACCGCAACCGCGGATCGGTCGCTCAACGACCTGGTCGCCAGGCTCGAAATCCGTGACCTCATCTCCGGTTTCGACGATGTGGCCGGTATACTCGTGGCCTGTGATCGTCGGGAGATCCATTCGCTCGAACGCCGACTTAAACTTGTAGATTCCCGCATCGCTACCACAGAGTCCGGCGTAGTCGACCTCGATGAGCGCTTCGTTCGGACCTGGCTCTGGGACCGGGTACTCTCTCAGTTCCATCGAACCATACTCTCGCGCAGTCTTGGTTAGCGCTTGCATGTGAAGATCATACCCAGGGGTAGTTATAATTCTGTGGGATTGGTGAATCGCCTCAAGGTCAAGCCCCAGGGCATTCTCCTAGACCGCCTGTAAACGCCAGCAGTCGTTTCCTCTCTACACGCCTGTCACGGCGGTTGACTGTGATGTGACTGGAAGTTGTGGTCGTGACCGTCCGACTATCGAGTGCACGAGAGATGTATTGCCTATCTTCTGTCTTGCTTCAGGCAGCTCTCGAAAAACCGGCTGAAATCGGCGAACGCGACGCGCGAACTACAGTCTCGAGACAGCTTTAGCGACGTTGGCAGTCGTCACTCCTGAAACGCGCTGTTCGAGAAACCGCCGTCGACGGTGAGAATCTCGCCGGTCGTGTACGAGGCCGAGTCGCTCGCCAGGTAAATCGCTGCGCCGGCGAGTTCCTGAGGCTGACCGATTCGGCCTACTTCGGTCTGATGTTCGACGCCTTTTCGTCGAGAGGACCCTTCGGCGTAGGCGTCTTCGGTCTGAGGGGTCAGGAAGAATCCCGGCCGAAGGCCGTTCACGCGGATGTCCGGGCCAAACTCCTTCGCAGCCACTCGGGTGTACGCATCGATTCCGCCCTTCGCGGCGGAGTACGCGGCGAGGTTTGGCATCGACCGCTGCGGGGACATCGAGGAGATCGTAATGATACTCCCCTCTTCGATCGCCGGTTCGAAGAGTTGGCAAGCCCGGTGGACACCGGTCAACTGTATCTCGAGGACGTGGTTCCACGCCTCGTCGGCGATTTCAGTGATCGATTCCCGGGCTATTGCTCCTGGAGAGGCGACGAGTACGTCGACACCGCCGAATTCGTTAACGACGGCATCGCGTAGTTCGATCAATGATTCCCGGTCCGTGACGTCACAACACTGTTCGATCGTATCGGCCCCTCGCTCACGAAGCTCCGCCGCAACCTCTTCGACCGCCGACTGCGTTCGGCTTGAAGCAACGACATCAGCGCCATCCTCGGCGAACGCAAGCGCGATGGCGCGACCGATGCCGCTCGTTCCGCCGACAACAACTGTACGCTTTCCGTCGACTGATACGTGACTGTCTGTCCCTTGTCGAGACATATCATGATATTCGCAACTCGCTTCCTTAATGTATCGATTTCGAGGTAGCCCTGATTAGATGCTCGGTTGGTTACACCCGGTTGAGTCAAAGCCGTGACTCGAAATGCCGATACCGCTCGCCGCCACAAGGGGCAAAAACTATTACGGAATACCCAGAACTATTTCTGGTATGCGATACTTTCACGTATCGACCGATAGCGGTCAGCGACTGATCGTCGATCACGATGGCACCACGTACGACCTCACTGCGATAACCGATTCCCTCACGTCGTTTACCGGTCTCGCCAGGACGGCCGACGTCGTTGGAAAGTCGATCGATGAACTTACGGATCAATTGCTCACAGACGCCGAGGCGGTGACAACGTCGCTCGATGAACCGCTCGCACCCATCGAGGCCGCGGAAGTATGGGCCGCAGGCGTTACGTATCAAATCAGCGAAGAAGCACGGGAATCCGAAAGCGGGATGCCGGAAATGTATCTCAACGTGTACGAGAGCGAGCGACCGGAGGTCTTCTTCAAAGCGACGCCGAATCGGACGGTTGGTCCCGACGAGGCGGTCGGTATTCGGACCGACTCCGACTGGGACGTCCCCGAACCCGAGCTGGGGATCGTGCTCTACAATGGAGAACCGGTCGGATACACGATCGGTAACGACATGAGTAGCAGATCGATTGAAGGAGAAAATCCGCTGTATTTGCCCCAAGCGAAAGTCTACGACCGTTGCTGTTCGATCGGACCGTGCATCGTTTCGCCGGAGACGATTGGCGACCCTCACGACCTGACGCTGTCGATGACGATCGAGCGCGACGGGGAAACGGTCTATACGGGTGAAACGTCGACTAGCGAGATGGACCGCACCTGCGAGGAGCTCGTCTCTTACTACACTCGAAACAATTCCGTCCCGGAAGCCTCGGTTCTCCTCACAGGGACGTCGCTCGTCCCGCCTGAAGAGTTCACGCTGCAGGAGGGGGACCTCGTTACGATCGACATCGAGTCGATCGGTACCCTCTCGAACCCGGTCATAACGGTGTAGCTACCTTTACGTTGGTTGGACGACGGGGATTCGGTTCAGTAAGAGTAAGTCCTGATGTGAATTTCCGGCCATACCCCGGAACTATCGCCGTTTCCCTTTCCTACAACCCTCCGAATTCGATTGACTCCGCTTTCCTGCCTATAGTACCAACTGAAACGGTTTCCACGCCGATCGCACTGTCCGCGGTTCGGAGCGAGCGAAGCAAGCGAGAACCGCGCTCCCGTCGTGCGATCGGGTGTGCACTGACTTTCAGTGGCTACTATAGCTGTGGCGCTCACTCTTTCATCTCATTCGAACGGCGACCACTACCTTGCCGGCGGAATCGAGCAGATTCACCGGCTTTGCGTCCGAAATTCTTTTTTGGTTTCGGAGAAACACTGGCATAGGATGACTCACACGATACTAGTCACGGATTTCGACTTTCCGGATCTTTCCATCGAACGCGACCATTTGTCGGACGCCGACATCGAAATCGCTGAAGCGCAGGCGGAAACCGAAGCCGAAGTCATCGAGGCGGTCAAAGACGTTCGTCCCGATGCACTCTTGAATCAGTACGCGCCGATCACACGGGAGGTTTTCGAAGCCGGTCCCGAGATACAGGCGGTGGGACGATACGGTATCGGGGTCGACACGATCGATCTCGAAGCGGCGACCGATCACGACGTCGTCGCGCTCAACGTCCCCGATTACTGCCTTGACGAGGTACCGACACACACGATGGCACTCATTCTATCGGTCGAGCGTCGAACGGCCCAGTTCACTGCCGAGATCGAGTCTCGGACTTGGGACTGGACGAACGGACGGCCCATCTATCGCCTCCGGGGACGAACGCTCGGACTTGCAGGGTTTGGCAAAATCCCGAAAGAAGTTGCCAAAAAGGCGGAACCGTTCGGGCTTGAACCGATTTCCTACGACCCCTATGTCGACGAAGCGGAAATGGCTGAGCACGGCGTCGAGAAGGTCTCGCTCGAGGAACTCCTCGACCGATCCGATATCATATCGGTGCACACGCCACTGACCGACGAAACCCGAGAAATGTTCGACGAAGAGGCCTTCGCCGCAATGGACGACGACACGGTCATCGTTAACACATCTCGCGGGCCGACGATCGATGTTGATGCACTCCACGACGCGCTCAGCGACGGCGAACTCCGTGGTGCCGGTCTCGACGTAATGCCCGAGGAGCCTCCGGAAGATCACCCGCTTTTCGATCTCGAGGAAACGGTGTTAACGCCCCACGTCGCGTGGTACTCCGAGGAGTCGATTGTCGACATGCGGAGTACTATCGCAGGAGACGTCGTTTCGGTGCTCGAGAACGAAACGCCGACGAATCCAGTCAACGAGGACGTGCTTTAGTAGAACGAGCCGACGTCTCACCGTCGTCACATTCCTTTCATCACGATTCGATTGCGTAAAAACGGAATCGCCGATGCCTTAGATCTCTCGGACGTCGTGCTCGAGGGTTCCGATCCCTTCGACTTCGACTTCGACACGATCCCCATCAGAGAGCGCTCCGACGCCCGCAGTGGTCCCCGTCGAAATGACGTCGCCCGGCTCGAGAGTCATGTACGCCGTGATTTCGGCGATCAACTCCGGTACTGAGAAAATGAACTCATCGATAGTCGATTCCTGACGGGTCTCACCGTTAAGCCGGAGTTCGATACGTGCGTCGTCAGGAACTTCGTCCGGCGTCGCGACGACTGGACCGATCGGTGCGGCGTCATCGAACGCCTTTCCGCGAATCCAGTTTTGTTCCTGCCGCTGATCGTCACGGTTAGAGACATCGTTTATGCAGGTGAATCCCTCCACAACATCCATCGCCTCGTTCTCGGGGACGTTCCGACACTGTTCGCCGATGACGACGCCGAACTCGGCTTCGAATTCGACGGTCTCTTTCCCCGCTGGTAGCGTAATCGTATCTCCGTGGCCGGCGACCGTGTTCGGCGGTTTGAGAAAGAGCATCGGACGGTCGGGCAACTCCATCCCTTCCTCTTCCGCGTGATCGGCATAGTTCAATCCGATGCAGACGATCTTCGACGGATCGCTCGGCGGAAGAATGTCCACTTCGTCCGGATCGTACGTTTCCGCTCCGAACTCGATTCCATCGTCGGTCCATACACCGGTACGAGTCGCGCCAGCTAAGTCTCTGAATCGAACGCGTCGCATACCGGTGCTGGTCGCGCTCACCCGATAGTCCTTACTATTTCGGCAAGCCGATACGACAATTCAGTACCGTAATGTCGGGTTCGATTCCTGGGAAGGATGCCAGCGAACCGATGGAGACTCTCCTTCTGCAGCGTTACTCTCCGGGAGTGGCGACCTGATTTTCGAACTCGGTGTCGTATCCTTCTGCTTCGATACGTTCGACGTTACGAACCATGATATCCGTATGCCGCTCCCAGTATTCTTCGGTGTGGCCCGAATAGTGCGGCGTTATCAGTACGTTCTCGAAGTCCCACAGCGGGTGGTTCTGTGGCAGCGGCTCTGGGTCGGTCACGTCAAGTGCAGCACCGCGGATAGCATTCTTTTGCACCGCCGCGAGTAGTGCATCGGTATCGACGACTGGACCGCGGGCAACGTTTACGATGACCGCGTCTGGTGGTAGGGTCGTGAAGACCTCATCGTTGATCAACCCCTCAGTTGTATCCGTCAACGGGCACGCGAGTACCAGATAGTCGGTTCGCGCGAATGCCGCATGGATGTCGCTATCGTACCCGAAAATCTCGTCAGCGGGACCACCTTTCTCGGGGGAATTGCGGATTCCGATCCGCTCAACGTCGAGCGGCTCGAGCAGTTCGAGCGTCCGCTCTCCGATCGCTCCCATCCCGACAACAGTTACTGTACTCCCGTTGAGTTCACGTGCCGGGAAACGGCGCCACTCGTTGTTACGCTGTCGACGCCATCCCTCGTGGAGCCGCCGGGCGAATACGAGTAGGTTGCCGAGAACGTGCTCGGCAATATTCGGCGCGTGGATCCCAGAGGCGTTCGTCACTGTGACGCCGTTCTTTGCAAGTGTTTCCAGTGGGAGGTGTCCCACACCAGCGGAGGCACAGGCGAATAGCTCGAGAGAAGACGCGCTAGAGAGTAGATCCGTATCGATGTCGGTTCCGGTCGCAATCGGCGCGTGCTCGATTAATTCCCTCTCTTCTCGTGGCGTCGACGCTAACCTGATATCGTATTCCGGAAGACGTGACTGGAGCGCATCCGCGCACGCTTCGCTGGATATTCCGTGTGCTGTGCTCCGAAGAACGACGATGTCGGGTGTACCAGAACCCATGTACGGGCGTACTTGCCGAGAGTACGTATATTCTCGGTTGAAGATAGGCAATACGCTGCGAATTGCTACTTTTGGGTCAGCGGTGACTTCGAGCGAGAATCACTCGCCCGGATCCCGAGATGAACGCGTCTCGTCCGGCTCACCAAGACGTGACGCGCACGTCACGAAGCGGCCTCGCGAGCGGCACGTCGACCTGTCCGTTCGTATGGTGCGAGAGGTAGAAGGCGATGATGATCTCGAGACTCTGGGTTGCCTCTTCGCCGGGCGAAGCGTTCTCGGCACGTCCGTCCAGTACGTCGACGATGTGGGAAGCGGCGTTACTAAACGCCCGCTTGTAGTCGTCTTCCCAGGTCCAGGCGCCTTCGATCCCGGGGAGACTCTCTTCGACATGCTCTCCGTCATCAGTGAGTCGCCAGTACCGCCACTCACCATCGTCGTTGTTCAGATAGAGTTTGCCGTTCGATCCGATGATCGAGATCGCCATCGACGAGTGCTCACGCGGAATCGTACAGTCGACGGTGACGAACGTCCCGTCGTCCATCACGACGAACCCACCTCCGCCAGCATCATCGACCGTCTGGGCTGCGTCGAGACTGTCGACGGCCTCGTTTTCACCGGTGATGTAGCCTGAAACGGTTTCGGCCCGCGAATCAAGAAGATACACCAGCGTATCGAGCAGGTGCGTCGAGTTCCGCAGAAGTTCCATCCGGAACTGCGTGCTAACTGACTGAATCTCGCCGAGGATGTCCTCCTCCTGAATGAGTTGCCTGAGTTTCCGTTGCTTGTCGGTGAATCGGAACGAGTGGTTGATCAACAGCTCGGTATCGGTCTCCGCACAGAGGGACGCCATCTCCTCTGCGGCGCTGACCTGCGAAGCAATTGGCTTCTCGCACCAGATGAGGTCGGGTTCTGCATCCGACCGTGCCGCGTCAATGACGTGCTCGTGGTGGAGATAGGATGGTGTACACACCGATACAATATCCAGATCTTCGGCCGCGAGCATCGACTCGTGGCCGACGTACTGACGCTCGGCGGGAATGTCCCACGCCGTCCCGAACCGTTCGAGTTTCTCTTCGTCAACGTCTGCGACTGCGACGAGTTCGATCTCGTCCTGAGCCTCGAATCCGCCGGCGTGACTCGCTCGAATTTTCGACTGCCCGATTTTGTCCTCCTCGTGCATGCCGAGGATGCCCATTCCAGCGATACCTCCCGTACCGATGATTCCTGCGCGGTAAGTCATATTATTCGTAAACGTGGATCGAACCAGTCTGCATCTCTTCGATGTACTCCCAATCGTACTCAACCCCCAGTCCAGGGCCGTCAGGCACGTCAACGCGACCATCGTCGTCGATCGCGTCGATCATGTCCGAGTACTCTCCCTTGTAGACTGGTGGTTGCGTGTTCGCACAGTCGGGATGAACGAGTGCCAGTTCGTAGTAGTTCGTGTTTCGCGTCGCAGCGATACAGTGACGCTGTGCCGGACCGGGCGCGTGGAACTCGACGTCGAGTCCGAACGCTTCCGTCATGTGCGCGATCTTCATCGCGCCCGTGATGCCCGCATCGTACTCAGGATCGGCCCGAACGAAGTCCGTTCCGTCGCCGATGACGAAATCTGCGTGTGCCTCCAAGCCGCGGATGTGTTCCGTTTGCAGCAGCGGCGTCTCTAATCTCTCTCTGAGCTTTCGATGGCCGCTCTGTGAAATGCCTCCGTCGCGGTACGGATCCTCGTACCAGAGGAAGTTCTGCTCGTCGAGTGCCCGGCCGACCTTGAGTGCCTCGGCGAACGTTTCGTACTCGCAAGCCGGATCGAACATGAGGTCCATTTCGTCTCCGACTCGCTCGCCAACGGCGTGAATGGAGTCGATTTCCCGCTCGATATCCCGGCTCTCATCGCCGCCGCCCCAGCCGTGAATCTTGAAGCCGGGGAAGCCCCGCTCGAGACACTCCTCACCGAAGTCGGCGAAGGCTTCCGGCGTATCGAGGCCGCCGTTTTCGTCGCCGTGATAGGTTGAGGCATATGCAGGGATCTTCGTTCGGTACGTGCCGAGCAACTCGTGAATGGGCGCATCGTAGTACTTGCCGGCGAGATCCCAGAGTGCGATGTCGATCGGGCCGATGCCCATCCGGTCGTACTTGCGAAGGGCGCGCTTGATCTCGCTCCAGTGTTTCTCGCGCTCGAGCGGGTTCTTGCCGACGAGGTAATCGGCGAACATGTTGATCTGGGCGGCGCCCGGCGAGTTGCCGCCGACGTACTCGCCCGTCACCCCCTCGTCGGTGTGGATCTTGATCGCGAACAGTTTTCGCCACGTCGTCTCTCCTGGCTCGTAGACGAGATTAAATCCGTGCTCGTCGCTCCCAACGTCTTCGAGCGGATAGCGGAACTCCTGACTCTCTATACGGGTGATCGTCGGACCCATACACTGGGAAGTGGAAGCCATCGTAATAAATCCAACTACGTAGAGACCGACCGATCGCGGGAGAGGAGAACGAACGAACACGTTAATCCGGCGGCGGCAAACAGTCCGAGAACAACGAAGACGACGACGATCGATGCGTACGTGAGGAGTGCCCCGACGATCGTTGCACCGGCGGCACCGATCCCGAACGCAGCGAGGTAGGTGTAGCCGAACGCCAGTCCGCGAGATCCCGGTGGTGAGTATTTAGCGATCGTTGCTTGAATTAGCGGCTGCATCGCAAATAGCGCAAATCCGAGAGCCGCAGTGATGAGCAAGAGCGTCGTGAGGCTCGCATTGGCCGCAGGGACGAACGCCAGACTGATCCCTACGAGTCCGATCAGTACGACTACTAGCCCCCTTTCGGGCTCGAATCGATCGGTCAGCTTTCCACCGACATACTGTCCGCCGATTCCCACGGTGAGCAGACCGACGTACACGTACTGCGCGAGGTCGAACTCCTCTGCCACCGGACTGCTTTCATCAAGGAATTGATGCTCGATATCACCGGTAAACGCGATGAGGAAATCGCCGAGCAACTCCGGAAGGAACGTTAGTATACCCCGATAGTAGAGGCCGTCGAACGTGATCACGACGAGAATTAACACGAAACCGACTGTGAACACTTGGCGCGTGTTCCCGATGAATTCCGCTGCTGATCGAATCTGTGCAGACGAATCTTCCCCTCCGTCAGTCCGGTCGGTTCGCTCTAAAGCCGCCCATTCGTCGAACTCGATTGCTACTCCCGCAACAGCGATGACCAGTGCTGGGACCGCGAGCAATGCAGCGGCTATTCGCCACTCGACGGTTAGCAATAGAAGCGCAGTTGCGAGCGGACCGAACGCGGTTCCAATATTCCCTGCCATTCCGTGATATGCGAATGCTGATCCGGTCTCGGTGACACCGTTACTGATCAGGGCGAGCCCTGCCGGGTGATAGACGCTGGCAGTGATCCCCCAGATTGCGAGCGCAACCGTGATCGTAGCGATGTTTGGTGAGAGACTGAGAAGCAGAAACGATACGCCCATTCCGAACAGACAGCCGGCGATCAACAGCCGAGAGTCGTATCGATCGACAAGGATACCACCAGGAAGGGCCCCAACGCCGAAGAGTGCATACCCGACGGTGACGACCAGCCCGAGTAGTGCTGATGTTACCGAAAATTCGAGTAGCCAAATCGTCATCAGAATCGGAATCGACATTTCGTACGTGTGTACTAGCCCGTGGCCAGCCATGACATACCCGACGATCGACCGATCGTTACTGTTCACTGGGTCTCCCTCCCACAGGTGTATATGCGCAATCTTCTGCTCGATGAGCTGTAGCCGGTTCTGTATAAATGACCATGATACAAATAGCATCTAAATAATCCCTATTAAAACGTACGAAAAAGCAGTTGTCATAAAAAATTAAGAGAAAAACCCCGGGATGGGTCTATACAAAATACCAAGGGTGAGTACCCGCGCCACCGTGTACGGAGGTGAAGCCTGATACCCGGCCAACTTATCAGCCGTCGTCCATACCGACTCCGCAGCACCACGATTCAAGTGTCGGGAGTGCGGCCGACAAGACCACGGGAATCGGAAGCGACCATCAATATCGTCAAGAAGGGGAGTGTTTCAGAGTAATCTATGGGAAGCCACGGGCGCGGTGATCCGTGGCGGTTCACTTACTGGTGAGTCGGTGTAATGTACTCACTCTCAAGGAGCAAACCGCCTACTCGTTAGCGGTAGCGAATGTAAGAAAGGATCGTTCATTTTCCGATTATACTCGCCCGAGGCACTTTTAGTCGCTTACACGATATTGATCGACTGCAGTAGAATCAAGATTGATACCGAGACCCGGTCCAGTAGGAACCTGCACTGTTCCATCCGTCGCACAAATCGGGTCTGGGCTGAGGCTGTCACGTAGGGGATTGGACGAGGTATCAAACTCGATCCACGGGTCTCCTGGGAGCGTTGCGATGAGTTGCAGACTTGCAGCTAGCGCTACAGGGGTTCCCCAAACGTGTGGAATTACTTGAACGTGTGCTGCAGCTGCGGCGTGTGCGACCCGATTGGCCGCAGTGATGCCGCCGACGTTACACAAATCCGGTTGGGCAATATCGACAGCATTGTTCTCTAACAGTCGTTCAAAATCACGCGGCCCGTGGCACTCACCACCTGCGACCGGGATCTCGAGTGTATCCCGTAAGTGGACGTATCCATCGACGTTTTGTGGACGGACCGGTTCTTCGAAGAAGCCGATGTTCATATCCTCAAGCGCTCGACCAACTGTCCGGGCAGTAGCAGTATCGTACGCATAGTTCGCATCCACAAAAAGTGCCACATCTGGTCCAATCGCATCACGAATGCGGCGCACAAGTTCGATATCTGCTTCGTGACCGTACCCGAGTAATTCGAGCCCTATCTTCGCTTTGACTGCACCGAATTCGGCCGCGTTGTCTGCAGCCTCTGCTGCGATTCGATCGTACTGCTCTTCGAGAGCGTGTCCATGTTTGAAGTAGTGACCTGTCGCATACGCACGAACGGCATCCCGGCGCCGACCGCCGAGGAGGTCCGCAATCGATTGGTTCAGAAGTTTCCCTCGAAGGTCCCAGAGCGCGATATCAATCCCACTAATCGCAGGGAGTGGAATCGTAGACATATACGCGGCTCGGCTTGCTTCGTACAGATCTTCGTATATTCTCTCGACGGCGAGTGGATCCTCCCCCTCGAGCTGTGGGGTAAAAAAGTCTGTAATGGTCTCTCGTGTACCGGCGATCGGGCCCCAACATTCGCCCCAACCAACCGTCCCATCGCTCGCCTCGATTCGAACTAGCGTGGAAGTACGTTCCGTTACCCATTCCTGGGAGTACCCAAACGGTTCTGCTGGTGGTGCAGTGAGGCCGATCGCTTTGACAGTATCGATTACAACTGACATACACCCAATCCAGGTTTCGACTTGATAATGAAAGTTCTGTATGGCAGTCTTTTCCTTTTACTGGTCAAGGGTTGGAGAAGACGAAAATCGTTCATACAAACTGTGACCAATGCGTTCACCTACGAATCTGTATAATAAAAAATAAGGATGGAAATCACACAAGTCACAAAACATTCCGGTATTTTTGAGAACCTCGTAATTTAGGGCATTTGTGATGTTTAAAATATGCAGTTCGATAGAGCCGTATTGCTCTCCTTCACTAGCTTTGTCCCCATCTAAGAGTTCTAATTCGCAACCAATACTACTCATTTCTATCATATTAAGAACATGCTAGAGTCGTGATACTGAGATTCATTACTATATATGGAGAAATGAATGAATAATATACTATCCTAATATAAGTAAAATATATCCGTATATTTTCATCATTAGGAACTATTATATAGTATGAAGATAGTTGTACTGCTTGTGAGCATGGAACACGAGAAGTCCGTTAACGGGGGACAGAAGGGTACTGGTAATATAAATAAAAAGCGACGGCGGCTTTTACAAGCGACAGGGGCTACAGCGGCAATGGGCTCAATTGCCGGCTGTACCGATATGATCTTCCCTGACGAGGGTAGTAGCGAGGCAGGTGGTGACGTTGATAACCTTGACGACTTGCCCGAAATCGAAGCAACTCTCGCACATTCCGGGCCGGAAGATACGGGGATGCACCAGCACCGGGCAGCAACGACGTTCAAGAATTACATCGAGGAGCGTACTGACGGACAGTTCACGATCGATATCGTTCCTGGTGGCGGCCTCGGTGGTCTCGTGGAGGTGACTGAGCAGAATATCGAGGGTGCGGTTGAACTCGTCGGTTCGACTGCTGAAGGCCACCTTGCGCCGTTCTATCCAAACATCAACGTATACGCCTCCCCGTTCGCATTTGCAACTGGGAACATAGAGCAGGACGTTATCACTGCAAACTACGTCTTCGACAAAGAGTTCGGTCAGAGATTGTGGGAAGACTTCCGTGATCACACCGGACTCCGAATGCTCACCTGGTACGATAACGGTGGGTTCCGTAACTTCGGCGTTGCGGGTACTGAAATTCGGGATGCGAGTGATATGGAGGGACTGAACATCCGAACGATGGAGATCGAGGCCCACATGGAACTCGTCCGACAGCTTGGTGCCAGTCCGGAGCCGATGGCGTGGGAAGAGCTGTACGAAGGAATCGATCAGGGTGTCGTCGACGGGCAAGAGAACTCTATCCCGACGGTAATTAGCGGGAACCTTCAAGAAGTGATAGACTGGATCGTCACTGATGGACACTGCTTTACGATGAACTTTATCCACTGTAACGACGAGTGGTTCCAGGACCTTCCCGCCGAATACCAAGGTTTGGTGATCCAAGCTGGACAGATGGCATCGGCCGACGCTCGGAAAGTCAACCAACTTCAGCGAGCCTGGGGGACCAACATCGTGGAAGCGGAAGGCGTCGAGGTCTACGAACCTGACGAAGAGGAAATCGCGACGTTCCGTGAGGCGACGCAAGAACCAGTCAACGAAGTTATTCGTGACGAGATGGACGACCCGGACATGCTCGACGATATGATGGACGCGATCGACCGAGCACGCGAAGAACTCGGCTTCGACGACCACGCGCCCTAAGCACAACTCCTGAGCGGATACTCACGTTTATTTACTATGATGAACAACACCAGAGAGACGCAAGTAAAATGACCGAGGATACAGCGACCGAAATGCGACCGAGTGAGGCGGATAGTACTATCGAACGGGTGATACAGCTTTACTTCACCGCAACCGATAAGCTCGCGTCCTTCATCTGGGCGATTTGTGTCATTACGGGAGCGATTCTCGTTCTCGTAATCACGGCACAGGTTATTACCAGGTATATCCTTGGATTTGTGCCGGCTTGGGGTAGCGAACTCAGCCGTTACATGATGATCTGGATTACGCTATTACTCGCCGGTGTTCTGATCAAGGATGACAAGCACCTACAGGTCGAATTCGTCTTCCAGCGTCTGCCCCTTACTGTCCGTCGTATCATCAGGTCGATTGAACTACTCATCGTTTTCTGGGTCGGCCTGTTTTTCTTTTTCCAGGGATGGTATTACGCGGCCACGAGCGGCTTCCGCTCCACGGCTCCAGCTATGGGCTTTGATATGTTTTGGACGTACATCGTCTTCCCTATCTCGGGAGTCATTATTATGATCTTCTCTACACGAAAACTAATTGAGATAAACTACTATCCCGATACGCTTGATCGGGATTACAATGCCCGATTCCAGGCATACGAAGAGGATCAGAAAACAAAATCGGAAGAAGTTGAGCGTGCGAGAATCGATGGAGGTGATGACTGATGAATACGATGCTGATCCTCGCACTCGCTGTCCTTCTGATAATTCTTATCTTCGCCCGAATGGAGATCGCGTTCGGGATCGGAATCATCGGCTTATTGTGGCTGTCGTTCGCTGATCAGTCGATGACGATCGGCGTCTCACGCGTCTACAATGGTATGGATTCGTTCGTCCTGCTGGCAATTCCGTTTTTCCTGTTCGCCGGGGAGTTGATGAACGAGGCAAAGATCACACCGCGGCTTGTCAAGTTTGCTAACGTTACGATCGGACGGGTTCGCGGCGGACTTGCTCAGGCGAACGTCTTCGCGAGTCTGTTCTTCGCCGGGATTACGGGTGCAGCAGTCGCCGACGTAGCGGCACTCGGCCGAATCTTTGTGCCCGCGATGGCCGAAGAAGGGTATGATCGTGATTTCAGCGCTGCAGTAACCGCTTCCTCGTCGCTCGTTGGACCGATCATCCCGCCGAGCATTATTATCGTTATTTACGGAGGCGTCACTCAGACATCCGTCGGAGGATTGTTCGCCGCGGCCATTATTCCCGGTGTTCTACTCGGTCTTGCACTGATGATACTGGTTGGTATCCTATCTTGGAAGAACGATTATCCAAAATACGAGGAAGACATCGATACGAGTGAGTATCCACGACTCGTACTCGACTCGGTGCTCGCGCTGACTATGCCGATAATCATCCTGGGTGGAATCATGGCAGGGATCATGACGCCTACCGAAGCGGCCGCGGTCGCGTGCGCGTACGGAATCCTCCTTGGACTGCTCATCTTCCGGACTCTCGACGCTCATGGAATCTACCGCGCGCTCCACGATTCGCTGCTGCGTGCTGCTCAACTGTATCTTATCATCGGGTTCGCGATGATTTTGTCATGGTTACTCGCTCGGGAGGGCGTCCCACGAATGCTTGCTGATACAATCGCCGGAAGCGGCGTCGGTATCATTGGATTCATGGTAATCGTCCTCCTCGTACTATTGTTCATCGGGACCTGGCTCGAGATCGGCGCGGCTACTATCATCCTTGCACCGACGCTTCACGATATGGCGACCCAGATTGGAATTCACGAGTTCCAGTTCGGAATCATGTTTATCGTTGCGCTGTGTTTCGGGCTCATCACACCTCCTGTCGGTATCTGCCTCTTCGCGGCCTCGAGTGTGTCAAGCACGCCAGTCTGGCCGATCGCAAAGCGGATTGTTCCGTTCTTCGTCGTCGATCTAATCGTTATCATGTTTGTCATCTACTTCCCGGAACTCACCCTTTGGTTGCCGCGACAGTTTGGGTTCATCTGAACTCTCTTTCGTTCTCTAATCCAATCACTCGAGGACCTTTCGTAGAATTGTCCCTTCTCGTACAGTTTGCCCAGTAATTAAATAGATTCGAAGAGTGTAGTCTGTATGGACTGTGCATTGACAGTCGTGGATGATACAGAAGCAAGCCGTCGTCTGCTCTTGAGGGCCGGTTTATTAGCGAACGGAGTTGCAGCGAAACTGGTTGTCCTCAACGTCGTTGACGCTGATGAGTATGAAGGCGAAGTACAGCGAAAAGCAAACCAGGGCGTGAAGGCGGAAGATTTCGACGATGTAACCGATGCAGCGAAACGTACTGCAGAAAATGTTGCATCGTCGGCGCTGGCAGACATTGACGTTGATTATGAGGCCGTCGGACTCGTTGGTGACCTTCCGGAAGATATCCTCACGGAAGCGGAAGATCATGATTGCGATCATATATTCATCGTTGGCCGGCGTCGATCGCCGACCGGCAAGGTGATTTTCGGTGATGTCGCACAGTCGGTGATCCTGAACTTCGAGGGACCGGTAACCGTTCTCATTGACGAGGAGTGAAGCTCCTCTCGGTCTTCACCCTAGGCAATGTGTTGGGCATACTCGAACTAGCGGCATGTCCTGCGTCTGAACTGCTGAGAAATTCGGTGGTGATATTGATGGACCGCATTCGGTTTTAACCGGTTACTGGTAGCACGGTGTTCTATATGGATGAACGCATTATGGGATAACGTACCGTGGCAATTGGAGTTTTCGCTCTCATATCTGCTTCTATTGCGATCTATACGTCCGTACTACTGTAATAGTCTCTGTTCTGTTATCTAGAACAAGGGCCAGGATCGATGTACCGACTGCCGAAATAGACGAAACAGAAGAAACCTCGCCGGAACCCAGTTGAGGCCGTTGGTAGCTGGATATGAGAGTCGCTAAATTCGTACTAAGTTGGTTAAATCAAGTAGCGGTGTTTAGATATGTGGAACGATATGAAAGACTGATTTCTGACTACTGTAACTGGACGAGAATCACCGATTTAGTCGTAACGAGAGGTGTATACTCTTCCCTGCCCTCTCACTATGGATATGACATCGGATAGATTCTACTCGCCGAAATGAACAAGAGATCTGGCGCACTCCGCGCTCGAGAGGAACTATTCGTCGTGACCTTCGTATTCGACTATTGCGGTCCGCCACTCCTCCGGAATTTTGATCGACTGCCGCTCTTCTCTGTCGAACGCGATCAGTACGACCAACCGGTTGCGGCAGTTTCTCCGTCAGTTCGTAGTTCGTACGTGAACGGGATGCTCGATTCCCCGAGGCCTCCGATTCTCTGATACACGGTTACCGTCTCTTCTAACGTGAGTTCGGCTGTATATTCGAATTCACTCTTGACGATTTCGACATCGGCGTCGACCTGATCGACTGCTGTCACCGCGTGGCGGACCATCGCACCCCACGTGAGGACAGTCACGTCCGACCCCTCGCGGACGACTCGTCCGTCGTCGAGCGAAAGCGTAGGTTCCGTTTCGGGAACTTCTTCGGTTTCCCGCGATAGATGCTCTTTGTTCAAGGGATATGACCGGATCGTCCGACCGAATGCTCGCTTCGAGGAGTCCTCTCGTCTCGGCAGGCGTGCTCGGACAGACGACGCGGATTCCGGGAGTGTGTACAAAGAAGGTTTCAGTAGACTCGGAGTGGTACTCGCTCGATTTGATCCCGCCTCGGAAGTCACATAGAACGGAGTTAGTGAATGACATAACTTATAATTCGCGTGCTGGAGATGGTACAGCTATGACAGACAGTCTTGTTTCACTAACCGGGCCGTACTCCGTACAGAGCCCCGATCAGATTACGTACGGACTCGGTGCCGTCAGCGAACTATCGGAGTACGCCACCGCCAATGGCGTCGACTCGGCCCTCATCGTTACCGACGAGAACATTGTTAACGCGGGCGTGACCGACCCCGTCGTCGATACTCTCGAGGAAGTGAATACCGATGTTGACCTATTCACAGATGCGAAACCAGAACCAAAGCTGTCGATGGTTGACGACGCCGTCGAAACGCTTCAGGCCGGCAATCACGAACTGGTGGTCGGTGTCGGTGGTGGCAGCGCACTCGATACGGCAAAACTCACATCCGCGCTCGCCGATCACGACGTCGACATCACAGATACGCTCGGAATGGGAAACGTCCCAGGGTCTGGTCGACCGCTTGCGCTTATCCCTACGACTGCGGGAACCGGGAGTGAGGTAACTCATATCGGTGTGTTCTCCGATAACGATGGTATCAAACAGGTGGTCTACGATAAACACCTGTTCGCCGATCTCGCTATCGTAGATTCGGAGTTAACTCGTTCGCTCCCGAAACCAGTCGCAGCGGCGACCGGATTAGATGCGCTCACCCACGCAATCGAAAGCTACACCACGGTGCCGAGAACGCCCTACTCCGATATGCTCGCACGCGAAGCGATCAGGCTGGTTGGTCAGAATCTCAGACAAGCAGTGCACCAAGGAGCGAACAACGACGAAGCACGATACAACATGAGTCTGGCGGCGACGATCGCTGGACAGGCGTTTGTCAATTCCGGACTCGGTGCCGTCCATGCGCTCACATACCCGCTCGGCGTCGAATATAAGGTGGGCCACGGAAAGGCAAACGCGATGTTGCTTCCGCACGTAATGGAGTATAACGTGCCGGCCGAAGTCGAACGGTTCGCCGAAATCGCCGAGATCCTCGATGCTACCGCTGCTGGCTCGACGCTGGAGCGGGCGTACGCGAGCGTCGACGCAGTGTTCACACTAACTGAAGACGTCGGCATTCCGACGACGATCGGACACCTCGGTGACCTCGACCGCGAGGAACTGGAGTCGTTTGCCGACATCGCTTTCGAATACTCGCAGCACAATATCGATCGCAATCCGCGAGATCTCGACCGATCGGACGTTATCCAGATCTACGAAAATGCACGGTGAATTCGAGTCCGATGTCGAGCTCACTAACGGGGCCGGCGGGCATACAAAAATAAACGCTCTTGCGTAGCACTTGTTGATTTCAGAGAGTCGCTTGAATAGCGTGTTTGAGTGCGTCTCTTCCCGGCTTTCGATATAATTCTTGGCGGAGTTGGAATGCCCTGAGATACTGTGTTAGCTTATTTTTCGAGATACCTCGATGTGGCGAGAGCCACCGTCGCGTCAGCGACGCGTGGCTCTCACAGGTATTAACGTGGACCTCTTCGTCGGCGTATTCACTGTCACTGTGGACGACGTATTCACGAGTGAATGCGTCGTCCTCTTCAAGTGGCTCGTACGCTCGAAAGCCGTCAGTATAGACGGTCAGCGACTCCTCTTGGCGGACCGCCAAGAGGAGTCGAATCGTCGATTCGTCAGCGGCTTTCGCCGGGATCACGTACCGCTGTCCCGTCCCGCGATCAGCGAGAATAAACACGGGTGGCTTGTCGCCATCATACGTTCCGCGCCCACGCGTGGAGAGACCACGCGAGCGCGACTCTTGGTCGCGCTCGCGGCCTTTCTTTCCAGCAGATACGTACACTTCGTCAATTTCGACCGGCCCGACGAGATCGAGGGAAGGCGCATCGAGCGCTCTGGCGAAGCGCTCGATGCGCCGGTGGATCGTCTTGTGTGTCACCTCGATCTCGCACTGTAGCTGCCGGAGACTCGTGTTAAACCGGAGAAACGCGTAGATCGAGAACAACCACCGGCGGAGCGCAATCTTCGAGTGAGCAAAAATCGTGCCCGTCTTATCGTTGAATGTGCGGTCGCAATCCTTACAGAGATACCGCTGAAAGTGCCCATAGCTGCCGTTTCTGACCGTGAGGTCAGAACGGCAGCGAGGACAGGTAACACCGTCACGCCAGCGAACCTGTTGGAGCAGGTCCGCTGCGACCGATTCCGACCCAAATACATCTAGCGGAATCATCCGTGTCGGGCACCGCTAACGCGGTGCCCTTGTCCTCTTCGACTCTACAGCGACAGCTCAGCAGTATCAACAATCTCCTACGGAAGAGCGAAAAGAAAAGACGCTGGTCCATGGTGAGGAGTCTCTATCTTTCCACTGCGTAGCTGGGGTGATGGCGGAACGCCGAGACGACGTCTCTCCATGGATACCACCATTACGGAGCACCTGAGTACGGAGACGTTCGAAGAGCAGTGCTCGTGTGATAGCGACTGTTGCTACCGATAGCTCGCTCACTACGAAATCATCATAATCGGCGGGACAGATGGGTATTCAACACAATCTTTATCTGGCGATACGAAAGAAAATGAACCATGGATTTACAACTGGACGGGAATTCAGCGCTCGTAACCGCTTCTAGCAGTGGTCTCGGCAAGGCATCTGCTCGTGCACTCGCACAAGAAGGAGCGAACGTCGTAATGAACGGTCGAGACGAAGATCGACTTCAAAAGGCGGTCGAAGACGTTCGCGCAGACGCCACGGGCGAGGTCATCGGCCACTCCGGTGATCTAACCGAGCCCGATGACATCACGGCGTTAGTAGATCGAACCGTCGACGAGTTCGAAGGACTCGACCATCTCGTGACGAGCGCAGGTGGCCCGCCAAGTGGACCGTTTCTCGAAAAGAGCGACGAAGACTGGTACGATGCGTTCGATTTACTGGTGATGAGCGTCGTTCGACTCGTTCGTGGAGCAAGCGGCCCCCTTGAGGACGGTGGTGGAACGGTCGTCAATATCACCTCGGGCAGCGTCAAAGAGGCGATCGACGGCCTTGTTCTTTCGAATTCCGTTCGGATGAGCGTTATCGGACTCGAAAAGACGCTTTCAAAAGAACTCGCCCCGGAAGTTCGTGCGAATGCCGTCCTCCCTGGGATTCACGAAACGCCACGTATCCGTGAAATCATCGAACAGGAAATCGACCGAGGAGAATACGACTCTTACGAAGAGGGGTTGGCCGATCGGAGTTCCGGTATTCCCAATGAGAGTATCGGCGACCCAATGGACCTCGGACGGACCGTCGCATTTCTCTCGTCACCCCAGTCAAGTTACATAAATGGGGAAACGATTACGCTGGACGGAGGCGCGGGGGCATCGAATTTGTGAAGTACCGCGGGCGCGGTGGTCCGCTGCGTCCGTGTTTAGTCCTGTACTGCTGACGTAACGGACTTTAATTCCACTCGCACTTGCTCCACTTTGGAAGCTTGTACCGACGTTCCGTGTCGGTAAACATCCAAACCAAATACTGGTCCGTGAGGATCAGCCTCTCCAATAGGGCTCGATGCCGTCCGGTCTCACTTTCTCCACTTGCGGAAGGGTGTAGAGAGGACGGTGTTTAGTTACTTGACTTCGCACGTTATGCTGGTGGAGTGAGTAGAGTCAACGTGATCCGCTGATGCTCCCTATCACATCATTCTTATCATTTACTGAACCAATAGACCAGTTAGAGTATTTCTCGACGAGGCAGAAGCATCACGCCAAGACGTACGTCACAGGTCTCGCTGCAGCCAGCAACAAGACCGTTCAAGGTATCCATCCGACTGAGCATGCGTGGGCGTCATCGATCTCACCGGTTACGCCCGGGACGGCGTACCTACAACCGACCACGAGACCCTCCCGCAACGGACGACTCGAGTTCCACGATGAGGAACGCACTTCCTAGCCTGTACGATGGATACGATCATTATCGAGCAAGGATGCGCCGCCTTATTCGCCTCTACGACTACACCCTGATTGCCTCGTCACCCATAGAACCGGTACTGATGAGGGACGCGATTATCACCTGATTTGCGTTCCACATGGCGAACAAATTTCAGACCGTTTTGAACATCCACGAACGTACGGGCATTCACGGCATAAGAACGGTGACACTGACAAAGTGGCGTCGGATCCGCTACAGCGTACAGTCGACAATACCTGAAACGGTCTCTCTACCTCCGGAATTGGGCGAATTGTTCGTAACTCGTACGTCGAATTATCGCTATCGATATGGCTCCACGCTCTCGAGCACGCTCGATTGTCGCTACTTCGTTCCACATTGTGAAACGAAGTTGGTCCCTCTTCGCGTGAACGGATGCCGTTCAGAGAGGTCTAGAACCTGGTGAAGTCGATCCAGCGTAGGTCGGCTGATCGGCCGCACTCGGATCGTATCGCAGCATTCGTTCCTCAATAAGGAACAAATGTGAGTGAGAAGCGAGTGGCGCGGAAAGACCGGGCAGAAGCCACGGGGACGACATCAGAATCGACCGAAGCGCCCTTTTCGCGGTCGAAACGGCGTCTTCAGCCGACCTTTCCGACTTCTGTAGCGTCGTCGCTGGCGCCACCCGCCTATCGAAACCGTCGCGTACGTCGGCGATACATACAAGATACCAGAAAGAAACAATCTATCCGATGATCGAGAACCGTGCCAATCTTGCCCGTACGCGGGGACACGAGGTGGCGCTGACTTGCATCCAACGGGGCATCGAAGCCGCTCGTCCGGAAACCGTGATCGAAACGGGGATCGACGTCGACGAGAACCGACTGACGCTCACACTCCCGCATCCCGCGGCGGGATCGCCCACGTACAATCTCGACGCGTACGATCGGGTCGTCGTCCTCGGCGGGGGAAACGCCGCAGGCCGCCTCGCGAAGGCACTCGAGACGGCGCTCGGGGACCACCTGTCCGGCGGCGTCGTTGCCACGGACGTGCCGGCGACGACGGACCGTATCGAGGTCCTGGAAAGCGACCACCCGGTTCCAAGCGAGCGGGGCGTTGCGGCTGCCGAACGCGTTCTGGCGGCCGCCGAAGCTGCCGGCTCGGACGATCTCGTCGTCGGCTGTGTCTCCGGCGGCGGAAGCGCGCTGCTTCCCGCTCCCATCGACGAGATTTCGCTTCACGACCTGCAGGCGACGACCGAAGCGCTGCTGGAAAGCGGCGCGACTATCGAGGAGATAAACGCGGTCCGCAAGCATCTCTCGCGGATCAAGGGCGGACGACTGGCACAGACTGCGTCACCCGCACCCGTCGTCGGAATCCTTCTCAGCGACGTCGTCGGCGACGATCCCGGCGTGATAGCCAGCGGACCGTTTACGCCGGATCCGACGTCGTTCGACGACGCGCTCGACGTCCTTGAGCGCTACGCCATTAATCCCCCGACCGCAGTAATCGACTACCTCCAAGCGGGCCAGCAGGGTCGGCGACCGGAGACGCCGACGGCCGCGGAAATCGATCGCGCGTCAACGCACGTCCTGGCGAGCAACCGGACCGCCCTCGAGGCCGCACGTGTTGCGGCGCTAGAACGCGGATATGAGCCCGTTGTCCTCTCAGCGAACGTTCGCGGCGAAGCCCGGGAAGCGGCGAAGCCCCATATCGCGATCGGTGAGGAGTCCCGGGCAACCGGAAACCCCGTCTCCCCGCCGGCCGTGTTTCTCTCCGGCGGGGAGACGACCGTCACGCTGGTCGACGATCCGGGCGAGGGGGGGCCGAACCAGGAGTTCGCGCTGAGCGCTGCGCTCGAGTTAGACCTCGACGACGTCGTCGTCGCGAGCGTGGATACGGACGGCATCGATGGTGCGACGGACACCGCCGGTGCGATCGTCGAGGCGTCGACGGTCGACGGCGCGACTGGACGGGCAGCCCTGGCGCGCAACGACGCACGGAGCGTGCTTGAGGACGCCGGTGCGATACTTCACACCGGCCCGACCGGAACGAACGTGAATGATCTACGCGTTCTCGTTGTTGGGGAACCGTAGTCGGTCCGGTATCGCGATCGGAACGTGGTTCCCCCTTTGGAGATCTCGTCGTATCTCACGAACGAGACGGCGTGCCGTTACCCGAAGAGGGTGATGAGAAAGACGCCGACGAAGACGACGGTCGCTGCAGCGACGAGACGCCACGTCACTTTCTCGAGGCGCGTCGGCATGAACAGTATCGAGAGCAGGATGACGAACAGCGTGTTGGTGATGACGATCGGGGCGACGATGCTCACCGGTGCGATGGAGAGCGCGACGTAGTACCCGAGGAGAAACAGCGTGCTGACGATACCGCCGAGGATGAACCATCGCCTGTCAGAGGAGGCCGTTAGCTGTGGGAGGGCGTCGTGCCACCGGAGGTAGAGCGTGAACCCGTGCAGGCGAGCGCGCGGATGGCCTCGTCTTACGAGGCGTTCGAGGATGTTCCCGACCAGACCGCGACGTTCACGCTCGTGCTCGAAGGCGACGTTCCGCTGATTTGTACGACCAGTCAGCACGCGCAAGGCGACACGCAGCTCAAAATCATCGGCACCGAAGGGACGATCGAACTCGCACCTGCGTTTCACGGCGAAGCGACCTTGCACCTCTCGTCGGGTAGCCTCAGCGCGACGATCGAAGACACCGACTACGGTGCCATCGAGGAGATGCGCGAGGAGTTCGATTACTTCGCCGACCGCGTGGTGAGCGGCGAGTCGATTCTCCCCGACGGCCGCCACGGACTCGCAGACATGCGAACGATCCGGGCGATTCACGAGGCCGCCGAACGCGACGAACCCGTCGACATCTAACTCTCGGAGACAATCAGTCGCTCCCATAGAATTATAACCGTCGGACGAGGATCCGAGGTATGCACGCACTTGCGAAAACGAGTCGAGAGTACGGGGAAATGGAACTTGTCGATCTCGAGCAGCCGGAGCCGGCGCGGAGAGGCACTGATTGAGGTCGATTACGTCAGCCTCTGTGGCAATGACGCGGGGATATACAAATTCAAGTCGGCTTTCGAACGGTGTCGCTTCCGACCGTCATCGGCCACGAATATACCGGCCGCATTGTCGACGTTGGCGAGGATGCTACGCTTCGAACCGGGCGACCGTGTCGTTGAGCGACCGATCCGTGGCTGTGGCTCCTGCTATCAGTGCCGACTTGGCCTGGAGAATGTCTGCCAAGATACGGTCATCACCGGCGTTGATTCACGACGGCGCGTACGTAGGATT
This sequence comes from Natronococcus sp. CG52, assembly GCF_023913515.1. Taxonomy (NCBI): domain Archaea; kingdom Methanobacteriati; phylum Methanobacteriota; class Halobacteria; order Halobacteriales; family Natrialbaceae; genus Natronococcus; species Natronococcus zhouii. Next base: position 211,891 of record NZ_CP099393.1, on the reverse strand, counting down.
GAACAGCTCGCACATTACTACAACTATCAAAGACCGCATCAATCACTTAACGAAAAACGTCAGTCGAAGAGGAATTCAACTAGACAGTGCCTGTGGTCATCGGAATTCGTTCACAGGTAGTCGGTACCTGACCGATTAATGACCATTGGTTTTCAATGCCGGTAGTCTGTAGCACCGGTCACCAATCGATTCAAACGTTGTCGTACGGATTAGCCACCAATTCGCCGTCTTCGACGGAGAGTGGTTCAAGAGGACCGACAGTAAGGTCGTCTCGGGCAGACAGTTGATTCGCGACGGGTTCAGAGACGACGAGCGAGTCTGGTTCCATAGTGCTTTGAATGCGAGCCACGCGGAGCTTTTCGGCCTCTCCGACGCCGGTCGTCGAACACGCGAGCAGAAGTGCAGTCAGGTCATCCGGGACAACGAACGGTAGCTTCGCCCGGTTGGTCTCCCCGCTCGTCACGATATTGACGTACATGTCTTCGAAATCGATATCGGCCACGAAATCCCGATGGACAAAATCCGCCAAACCCACTCCGAGCCCGTTCCCGTGTGAGGGGTCAGTCAACGACCGAACGTACACTCGGGTGATGTTTGGTGATTCGGGTTCGTCCTCGCCATGGAACTGGTAGCGACCGAGAACATTGCTATCCATCCCGGTACCAGACTTGTCTTTGCCCGCCTCATCGACGATCAGCATGTCGAGATCATCGACCGGCAGTTTCGGAAAGTACTCCCGAGCTATCTGGAGCAGTTCCGGTTCCCTTTCTTGAATCTCTGAACTGTTTATACCTTCAATATGGGCCGCTCGATCGGCCGCGTTCTCGAGGAGGGCGATTCCGCCGACGATCGGCGTCTCCGAAAGCAAAATCTCCATCCTGTCCTGAATCACGTCCGAAAAGTCAGTCGCAATGGCGGCGTTGTGCAAGGATTCAGCACCTCGGTGTTTCCCGAGACCGACCACTGCAATTTTCGACAATCCACTCTCGACGGGGCCATTGAAGTCGGTATGCACTTTGACGCGGTTCACCAGAAGAATGGCATCTACCTCGAGGGCGTCACGTGACGCGTAGACTGGCCGACCGAGCGAATCCTCGTCGACTTCCTCGGTTTCCATTGATGATCGGATTTCACAGCCCATCACCGTCGGTGTAACGCCGAGTCCCTCAAGCATCTCACGTTGCCCTTCCGCCGTCGCCCCGCCGTGACTTCCCATCGCCGGCAGGATGAACGGATCGTACCCCCGGTCCTGTAACTCTTCGATTACGGCCGAGAGTGTCGCAGGCATGTCGTGGACGCCACGGCTGCCTGCGGTGACCGCTATCTCGGCTCCGGTTGGAAGCGATTCAAATGCGTCGATGTCGTCAACCGCGGCTTTCGATGCAGCCGCGACATCGCCGACTTGCTCTAGATTCCGTTTTCGTTCAACGGTGGCGAATCTGGGCAACTCCTCGAGCGTGTGATCGTTCGCTCCTCGAAGAACGTCGGCGTCGGGGAACTCGAATTCCATTTTCATTCAGTACCCTCACCCACGTCCGGTGACGTTTGCTCGCGTTCGCGACGGCGGCATGCGATATCAGCTGCGACTTCGGTCGCATCTACCATGCTGACTGACGAGGCGATTCCTTCACCCGCGATGTCAAAGGCGGTGCCGTGATCAACACTCGTTCGGATGATCGGCAAGCCGATAGTTACGTTGACGCCGGAAACTGTGCCTCCGCTAGAGAATCCGAGCATCTTAATCGGGATGTGACCCTGATCGTGATACATCGACACGACACAGTCGTAGTCGCCACGAGCGGCCTGCACGTAGACAGTATCTGGCGACTCCGGCCCGGAGGCGTCTATTCCCTCGTCTCGAGCGTGTTCGACAGCCGGTCGGATCTCCTCGCCGTCCGCATCGCCGAGAAGCCCGCCGTCACTGGCGTGAGGATTAAGTCCGGCGACGGCGATCGACGGATCGTCGACTCCGAGATCGTGGAGCCCATCGTCAGTCACCCGAATCGTCTCGAGGACGTTTTCCTCTGTTACCAGTTCGCAGGCTCGCCGGAGCGGTACGTGCGTGCTGACGTGGGTGACAATGAGGTCGTCCTCGACGAGCATCATCGAGTAATTCTCAGTATCCGTGTAGTCGGCGAGCATACCAGTGTGGCCAGCGTATTCGCTTCCGGCGAGTCGTGTCGACTGCTTGTTGATCGGTGCAGTCGAGATCGCGTCGACCATTCCGGCCTTCGCAAGTTCGATGGCACGGTCGACGTACTCGAGACTTGCTTCACCGTAAGATTCCCGGATGACGCCATACTCGAGATCATCGACGTTTCCCAGATCAAGTACAGGAATCGCATCAGCGCCGAAAGAGGCGACCTCAACGCTTTCGACTGCTTGAATCGCATGCTGCGAGTCGCGGACGTCGACAGCTGAGCGCATCACGTCGGCGTCCCCGATAACGATGGGACGAGCGGCCTCAAGAAGTCGATCATATGCATCGACGATGATTTCGCTTCCGATCCCGGATGGATCACCCATCGTTATGGCGATAATTGGGCGTTCAGTTTCGCTCATCGATATTACCTAAGTAGGTGAGACAGTTAAGTATACTCCCCTCCGTTCCGAACCCGCCTGCTTTCGTCACGACACGAGTTCCAGCGAACTCTCCGTCGCAAATTCGCCCCTCGGGGATTCCATCACCAACCAAGGTACCTGTGAGTTCGATTTCGGTTGCTGACACTGACTCGAGAACGGCTCGAGCGGTCGATCCGCCCGTAAGAAAGAGAGATGATAGGGGCGCCCTCTCACTCACCTCAGTGGTAGCCGCTGCGAGTGCGGATGCGACGCGTGCGCCCGCATCGATATCACCTCGAAGATCGGTGGCTGCTTCATTGGCTCGTTCAACCGCACTTGGTTCGGTCGTGGCGGTGATAACGGCACATCCGTGCTCAGCCAATCGGTCGGCGAGCGCGGTCGCCGCACCCCGACCGACGCGAACCGGTTCACGGACGGCCGCAGCCGAATCGAGAGAGTAAATATACTCGGCCGATACGGCCTCGAGTTGCTTTAACGTGGCTTCGTTGACGCTTCCCACGACGGCGAGAATATTGCCATCGGGAGCGTCTAAACACGGAGTTCTGTTATCCGAACCTGGGACGGATACGGCGCTCGCGAGCCCGCCGCTTCCGACGAACAGAACGGTTGCGTCGAGCGACTGCGCGCCAGAGGCGATAGTCGCCAGATGACGGTCGTGAACCGCGTCGCACGCGACGATAGTCGGGTTAGAACTGACCTCTGACGCGAGCGCCGACCGAACAGCATCGGATCCTTGAACGACGGTCTCGACGCCGAGAGTCGAGACTCGATAGCGTGAGGGGTCAAAAATCGTTCGGAGGTTCGACTCGGGGACGTTGTACCCAGCGTCGGCGAGTGGAATGCCATCGACGAGGTGAACACCGTTCGCGGTCACTCGTCCCGTTGACGGGAACGCGGGAGCGACGACGGCGATATCCGCATCGATTGCATCGATAGCACCGTCGACTTCCGGAACGACGTTACCACGCAACGTCGAGTCAACCTTTTTATAGACGAGTGGACAGTTGGGATCGAGCGTATTTGAGACGGTCTTGCGGGCGGTTTCGGGTGAAACATCTCGCGTATCCACGTCGATTGTCAGCACGTCGGTCGACTCCGACGATTCGCTGTCGTGTATCTCGAACGATTCACGGTCAGTTCCGCTCGTGGGTTCCGAGAGTACCACGCGGACCGCTCGTCCGTCAGCGGCGAATCCGTATCCCGTATCCATCGCTCCGGTAAAGTCGTCTGCAACGACGAGGACATTCATCCTATATGTACATCTTTGGCGCCAGTACAAAACAGTTCGTCCCGAAACGTGTGGTTTGATGTGATAATAACTCCACACAATGAGGGTCGAGTTTGAGACGAACTTGCGGTTAGACGTGCGGAGGGTGTCGTTCGTCCCAATGAAGGGCGCTACTTTTTCGCTCGGTTCCGTGAGCGTCTCGAACGCCCGACAAAAGTGGGCGTATCGTCCCAGAGCATCACATACTGTATACCGAGATTGATCCAGTTTTGAGCTATTTTCAGGCATCAGCAAACGTTCCAACAAGTTCACCCGCATCTTCCGTCGTTTTGACGTATTGTTCGGGAGAAGTTATCGACCATCTCGAAGGCTACTCCAAAGAATGGATGTCTTTGATCAAGAACGATCGCACTGTGATGTACGCAGGGGAACGGTTGCGCGTTGATGCGCTACGTGAGCGCATCGACACGCAGCCATGAACTGTCGATAGCGAGACCTACCACATCTGGACGAAGAAGCTCGCAGTGTCGAAACTGGGACCGGTAGGTGCTGATCACGAAGAAAGAGCCGGACGACGAAGACGATGAGTTGAGCATCAAGTACATTGTGAGCACTAAGATCGACGCACCAGCGAGCCATTGGGAGACTGCGACTTGCGAAGTGACACAGGTGCCAGTCGCCACTGGCACCTGCTGATGGTCAGCTACAATCTTCTGAAGCTCGGTGCTGCACAAAGCGCTCTGGGAACAGTGCTTTCACGAGCGACGTCCTTTCAAGTCAATCTCAAACTCTCGTTTCGAGAAACTCTGCAAAATATCCTTTCCTGGGCTCTCGCTAGCCCATCTCGAAGCATCGACTATCTCATGCACGATGTGGAGGACCTGTACATATAGGTGCGAAGTCAAGTAGTTTAGCACCTTCGCTAGCGCCTGTCCGTTGAGTGACTGATGTGGCCGTTGTGTGTAGTAGTGTACGAACTGATCAAGCCATTCTCTGATACTGGCCCGACTGCCATCCACGAATTATGGAAGCGATCAACACGTATTTTGAGAGTGTGAATCCATTTTTCGATCAGGTTCCAACTAATATAGTCGATCTGGCTGCACAAGTTCTAATCGACAGAGGTCAGCCAGACAGCCGTAGCCATCGACGAGAAACACGGTGTCGGAGGGATCGTGTTTTTCGGTCAAACGGTGCGGGAATGCGGCGGCTGGTTTGGAGCCTCGTTATCCAAAGACTGCGGCGTCAAGAGTCAGCTTTGACTCGGCGTCTATTGCAGTATATACCCAAGACCAGTCGCCGTTGATCTTGACAGCAGCCACATCAATGGCGATCCGCGACGGATACGCTGATGGCGTTTCAGGCACGCCATCACCTAGCCGACATGATCAGTGCCAAATTGGTTGACGAGGTCACTCTAGACCCATTGAGCAAAGATTCGCTTGTGTCTCTCGAAGCGAGTATCCGGGAGAGTGAAGGCGAACGGCGCACCCTCTGGCGGGCGTCGTCGTCCGCTCACGCCAACTTCATCAAATTCCGACGCGTAGTACTCGCTGAGCAGGTTTACGAGCGTCCAACATAGTGCTACAACCTGCTCACTTCTCAAGCCGGCCTAACTATTGTTGCTTCAAGTATCATTTGAGACAGGATAGAGCGTTCGGAGTTTCGTCCGAACGTTTGTGGTTGAGAACTGCCAGTCGATAGAGGTAGTTGACTCGTTCCAATGTTGCTCCCACGCAACGACCTCCATACGGAGGGTCGCTGCGTCGGGGATGCGCCGGGTGAGACACTGGGATGCGAGTGCACTGAACTCGATTTGACATTCCGTGAAAACAAGATTAGCTACATCGGTTTAGCGTCGTTTTTACCAGTCGTGAATCCTTTTCAATTCGGGAGTCTGCTGGTCTGATTGCTCAGGTGCGATCACGTTAATTGGAGTCAGCCTCAATACCGGAGGGTGCCTCACTGCGCCTTCCGAGATCTCCGCGATGGCCGTTATGTATCGCTCAAATCGGCGTTGTTGAGAAGCTGCCAGTATTTGATCAGTGTTGCTGCGTGCCCCTCGTTTTCGTCTGTACGACGAACTGTCGCTTTGTACGCCTCGTTGACGGCGGCATTGAGCGGTAGAGACGTCCCATTCTCACGAGCTACTTGTCGAGCATAATTGATATCTTTGTGCCAGATGGCTAACCCACCTAGCCCTTCGATGTCCTGACTAAAATCGCCAGAGAAGTAATTTTCCCAGATGCCCATCTCGAGGAATTCGTTGAGCACTTCGGGATCCACATCGTTATCTCGACAGAACTCGACGACTTCTGCGTCTACAGCATTGTGCCCCGCGTAACGCATCTGAAGTGCAAGTTTTAGTATCGTTCCTTTGCCGATTTCGCCAACGCGGGTATGATCGCTACATATCACGTCGAGTATCTCGGTTGCCGCCCGATAGTCTGTTTCACGTCCACCGATCATCATGTGGTACCCTTCGCGAGGGGACCCACCAGTAATCGGTGCTTCGATAAACCGGACATTCTGTTCGTCGCATTGTTCATAGCAAGTGACCGAGGTTTCGGGATGCGTCGTCGTGACGTCTATAACAAGATCTCCGTCGTCTACCCCTTCCAAAAGACCGTTCTCTCCTTCCAGTGTCGCTTCTACTTCGACGGACCCCGGAAGCGACATGAGAACGATGTCCACTTTGCGGCCGAGTGTCGCGGGGCTATCCGACGCCGTTGCGCCGCGTTCGATCGCATACTCAACCTTCGAGTCGTCGATGTCAAAGACAACAACGTCGTAATCGGCTGTAATCAAATCGTCGAGAAACAGTTTTCCAATAAAACCGACACCAATGAGTCCAACTGTGGGCATGGTTCACTATAATAAAGTACACCGAAGATACATAAGTATTGGCGACTGATCAGATCGATCAATTCGCATTCCACAACGGAGACAATTACAGAGGACGCCAAGTGTATGGTGAATCGTTGATCATTTCGGACCCATCTTCGGTCAGTATCATGAGTGTCTCCAACCGAACACCGAATTCGCCCTCTACGTAGATACCCGGTTCGATGCTGAACACCATCCCCGACTCGAGCACAGCGTCAGAGCCTGCGCTGATAGACGGTGGTTCGTGTGCTTGGAGACCAACCCCATGCCCAGTTCCAGTAATGAATTCGTCGCCGTACCCATGGTCTACGACGACGTCGCGGACGATACTATCGAGTTCGCTCGCCGTCATGCCCGGCTGTGCCGCCTCGACGCCTGCTTTCAGCGCCGCTCGGACGATGCGATGAGCCTCAACGAACTTATCCAATGGATCACCGTCGAAGACGACGGTTCGCGTCTGATCGCTAGCGTACCCGTCGAAGAAACCACCGAAATCGAGCACGACTGGTTCGTCCTTTTCGATTTGACGATCACCATGGCGATGTTGTGTCGGGTGCGCTCCGTTCGGCCCCGCCGCTACTACAACTGGAAACGCCATTCTTTCGGCCCCTTGCTCGTGTAACTGCGACCGAATTTCGACAGCGAGCTCCCGCTCTGTCAACCCAATAACGTCGTCCCCTAACTCCCGGATCGTGCGGGATACCTGATCGGTCTTCGCTGCGGCATTGCGAAGCGCATCTCGTTCGGTTTTGTCTTTGATCGATCGCATCGACATTACGATTTCGTCGAGGAGAGTAAACGTTGCATCCGGTAGCGCCCGTTCCAGGCGATATGCTTCTTCGGCGGGCATGCCGCCATCAACGAAGTATTGTCCGTTCCGATCTGGAAGTCTCTCAACGAGGGTACTAACGACTGCATCGATCGTATTGCAGGATACCGATCGCACTTCACCGACTCGGCTATTCTTCCGAACCTGACCGGCGTATTGTTTGGGTGAAAAGAACGATCGTTCACTGTCAGCCGTAACGAGGAAGAGCAGATGCCGATTGCGTTCACCGCTAAATCCCGTGAAATAGCGGGCGTTAGGCCCCGTTCCAATTATTGCTCCGCTCGCACCGTTATCTGTGAGACGTCGTTCGAGTTGTTTAAGACGGTCGCTGAATGGTGCCATGCCGTAACACATCGAAAAAGTGGGTGATAATGTTTTGGTCTCCCCGATTGCTTTCATGCTGGGACGACTCCCGAAAGCGTGACTCGAGTGATCCACGTCTCACACGATCGGTAGTTCCGTCGTTTCCGATACTCTGTACTACCTTTTGCCGGATCGCTCTCCTCGTCCCAAACGAACCTATTGATAAACTGACGGCTGGTGAAGAAATAGAGTGCGATCACTATCCGATTTACTTTCAGGGATGCCGCCGGTTACTGTTGGAGTTTGGACCATCGGTTACCGGTATTCGACCTGACCATGCAGAATTCTGTAGTAAGGCAGGATGGTAGAAGTTGTACTTTCGATCTCTTGACGGCTCATTTTCAAATTTGACGTAAGGTTTTTTAACTGATGCATTTGTTGTTCACATACACCATGCAAATCGAGCATGTCGAACCGATCGTATTAGAAAGTGCTATTGATACCGTTGCGCTTCAGAGCGGCAGGACGTCGTTCGACGCGACCGTTACACCAGTCGTCGTGAAGGTCCACACCGATGAGGGAATTACGGGGTTAGGAGAGACGTACCTCGACGACCCAGTCGGACTTAAGGCAGAAACAGCGGCGAAAGGAATGGAAGCCGTGGGACACGAGATCGAGGGCAAAGACCCGCGCGACGTCATCGCTAGGTGGCACGAGATGGATATCCACGTGAAACGCGAAGGATCGTATCGTGCACTGAGCGCCATCGATGAAGCGCTTTGGGACATCAAAGGGAAACATGCGGGTGAACCCGTGTACGAGTTGTTGGGTGGCGAAGTTGGCGAAGTTCAGGCATACGCAACCTTCCCCTTTTCAAAACCGATTGATGAGCTAATCGAGGACGGTCACTGGCTGGCTGAAAAGGGGTTCCCGCTGATGAAAATCGTCGCTGGCCATGGAGTCGAAGAGGATCGAAAGCGGATCCGACAGGTCCAGGAGAACACACCAGATGAACTGGACTTAGCCATCGATTCGAACACGACTTACGACTTTAAAGACGCCCTCGACGTCGGGGAGACAGCGAGCGAGTACGGTCTCGAGTGGTTCGAGGAACCGATTTCTCACAATAACGTCCAAGGCCAGGCTGAACTGAATCGGCGGCTCTCGGTATCTATCGCGGCGTATCAGAACCACGTAACGCACTATCCCGCAACTGATCTCCTCGAATCGGCGGCGCTTGAAGTGTATCAGCCTGCTCTCGACTTCGTTGGCGGAATTACGGCGGCAAACCGAGTCGCGACGATGCTCGAACCGTACGACAAACGACTTGTCCCGCACGCATTTGGCCCTATTATCAACTACGCCGCGAGCGTCCACATCGCCGCCGCGAGTCCGGCTTGCGATCTCATCGAATTCGGGGTCTATACAGACGACATCGACGATCCGGGGCGATACATCGCAAGTCCGTACGTAGAGAATCCCGAGGCGATCTACGTGGAAGATGGCGGCCGAATCCAGCCTCCGGAAGAGCCCGGCCTCGGAATTCGACTCGATGAAGACGCCGTCGAAGAGCATCGACTGAACTGATCCAGTACGTCTCGGAACTACATCGCGGTCACTGGGTTCGCGAGATAGTTTATCGAGGAGCCGCAATCGACGGTATTTGTTACATTTCTAATTAATTAATTATTTATCAATTTCCAAAAATGGGGGTAACTATTTACTTCTTAGAGAGGTCGCTGCGGTGTCCACAGCAGAACAGCTGACAAAAGCCAACGATCGAACTTTCTGAAACCAATTCGTGTATTACTACAATGTTCGGAGACCGCATCAAACTCTCGATGGAAACATACCAATCGAGGAGGATCAGAACTAGACGGTGTCGTTACAAGATGGTTGTAACCCGTTAGATACTTCTCTTAAATACGAAACGAAGAATAACACAAATTGTAATAAATTCGATGAAGGCGTCTATCGATTCTCATTGTGAATTACTCACCTGACAAATGTTATGATAGACCGCCTTTTTGATTACAGTAGTACTATTGTAAGAGATTCGAGGAGGATAACGCTATCCCATCAATCAATTTTGATTTTCTACAACGGTCAGTCTCATTCACAGTGACCTCAACCCGAATATTACAACAAAGATGTAATCGAATACCCTGAGAGCGTTCTGGAAATAGTAGTTGATACGACTGCTACTGAAAAACGAGTTATCCAAATATACCACGGGCTTGCCTTCTCCCAAAGTATTATATATATTCGAATCAATCTCCGGCCTGAACATGGAAGTTCAGAGTGTGCGGATGCCTGACCCAGAAGAGCTGGAACTAGTCGAACGAGATTTGTCATTAGACGAGGATGAAGTGCTTGTTGAGACAGCACAAGCGAGTATCTGTGACGCGGATCTTCGCGCATGGAAGGGGCTCCCGATTTCGGATGATCTCCCTGACGGGATTTTTGAATACCCCGGACACGAGGGGAGCGGAACTGTCATTGAAGTTGGATCGAAGGTCCGTGAGTACGAGCCAGGGGACGATGTGATGCTCTTCGGACCGAATAATTCTTTCTCGTCGCATTTCAAGGCGCCTGTCGACAGTCTTCAACCAGCACCGGACGAAATTGACCTGGAACTGGCCAGCCTCGAGGAGCCGGCTTGCGTCGGCATCTACGGTGTCTTCCAAAGTGGTGTACAACCGGGCGACGATGTCCTAATCACAGGGTTGAACTTTCAGGGCCAAATCGCAGTCGAAGGGCTGAAAAAGAAAGGCGCGGCGACCGTTATCGCAGCCGATCACCGTGACGCCCGGTTGGAAGTTGCGAAAGAACGTGGAGCAGATATTGTCGCAAATACCGAAACGGACGATATCGCCTCGATCGTTCAAGAGCATACACAGTATAATGCCAATGAAGATGCGAGTGGTCATGCGAGCGGTGATGCAGGCGTAGACGTGAGTTATCACTCCTGTGGCTACTGGAATCCACATGCGGAGGAATATCTTAACATGGCAATTCAACAGACTCGCGACGAGGGAATCGTCGTCTCCATTCCGGACGTATTTGATCCAATCGAGGTCGATTTACACCGTATTCATCATCACGGCATGGAAGCGCGATTTCCAAACCTCATGCACCACGGTCCGGAGTTCCTTGACAGGTGGGTTTCCCGGCTCATGAAGCCAATCGTTAATGGAACACTCGACATTCGCTCTCTCGTCACTGATTCGTACCCTATTTCGGAAGCGAACGAGGCGATGGAGCAGTATAGTTCGGACGAGTCACAAATCAAAGTTATGCTGACACCATAGGACAATGAGCTCGAAAATTAACATTGCTGTTGTCGGATTAGGAAGGGTCGCGAGAAGTCATATCGATGGCATCACTCATTGGGACAACCTGTGTGAACTAACAGCTGTCGTCGATATCGACGAATCCCGTGCGAAAGCTACTGCAGATGAATACGGTGTCGAATATTATACCTCGACGGAAGAGGCGTATGATAACCCGGATATCGATGCCGTTGTGGTTTGTGTTCCCCATCACCTCCATGCTCCAATCGCCATTGAAGCGCTCGAGGCTGGGAAACACGTCCTGGTCGAGAAGGTCATGGCTACCTCGGTTGAACAAGGTGAGGCCATGGTCGAAGCGGCCGAAGAGAACGACGTTAATCTGATGATTGGCCAATCACGGCGATTCTTCTCCTCTCTTAAGGAGGCCAAAGACCGGATCGACGAGATTGGAAAGCCACTGAATCTTCAGTACACCTTCGCCTGTCACTTCGATATCGAATCTGCACCACCGTGGTGGCAGTCTGAAGAAAAAACGGGGGGACTCTCATATCCGATGCTCGGATCTCATAGTATCGATTATACCCTTTGGATGTTGGACGATCGAGAACCGGTTTCGGTGTACGCCTCAGGTACATCCAATAACGATGATTTCGAAGGTCACGATGATGTGACTCTCGTCATCAACTTCGATGACGGAACCCACGCGACTAATTTCCTCTCGATCAACAACGCGCCGATAAGACATCAAGGGCTAGTCGTCGGAGAGGATGGTTCGATCTTCTGGGACCAAAAGGGAGATCACAGCGGTGAGCTAGTCGGTGTCGCAACCACGAACCTCGAGATAAACGACGAGTCAATCACACAGGCAGGGAACGAACCGCACAACTTCGCGCTCCAGATGAAGGAGTTCGCCGAATCGATCCGAGACAACCGTCAACCGGAGGCATCTGGTCGAGAGATCCTGACCCAGCTTCGAATCATCGAAGCCGCGAAACAGTCCGCAACCGAAGACCGCGAGATAGCGCTGACCGAAAACTAGCGTTCCTAAGTCACGATAGCGGGAAACACGCAGAAAGTCCCCTCGGACCCAGCCCAGTTCATCTTCCGTCTCGTTGTTTTGGCCGCTGATTTGCCACATGTTTAAGTAGATAGATACAGATCGTAACTTATGATCGATGATCTACATCACATTGGGCACATAGTCGATAATCTCGAGCAGTCGGTCGATTACTACACGAATATCTTGAACGGTGAAGTAACACAGACGGGAAGCGTCGACGAGAAAGTCGACGTGGCCTTCGTCGACCTACCTGGATATCAAATGGAAGTTATTTGCCGCCACGAGCGTGGAACGTATCTCGACGGATTGCTCGATACACTGTTGGAGCAGTCGCGTTATCACATCGCGTTCGCCGTCTCCGACATCGAGGCATCGATGGAAAAGTTCGACACAAACGGGTACGAGATGTACAACAACGAACCAGTCGACGGACTCGGATCGTACGCGCGCGCCTTCGTCGATCCGTCGTCGACCCCCGGAATGCCCGTAGAGTTGATTGAGTACAAATAACTCAATCCCTGATATAGAAACCGGACACATTAGAAATCAGCACAAGTGTCAAACTGGAAGAAGTTCCGAAGCAGTACCTTTCTTCCGTTCCATCCCATAACAATTGTTACTCGACTAACATTGCAATGGTGTATCCCGACTTCATGACGTGTGACGATGATGAGAAAGGGAGGAACGCTTCGACCGTGGAAGCATCCGTAATCGGTCCTGCAGAATGGTGTACTACCCTTCTTCGACGACAAGAACTCGGAGATCGTTCACGTTCGTTCCAGTCGGACCCGTGTGAATTAGCGCCCCAGCTTCTTTGAGTGCAATTCGCGCATCATTACGCGCTAGCGCCATCCGATCTGCTAAGTCGTCGACTGTCGATGATTCGACAATAGCACCGGCGACATTCGTTGCACCGTCGATGCCGTCTGTATCCACACTCGCAACAATAACGTTGTCATCATCGAGTTCAAGTGCTGCGCTCAGTGCGAACTCCTGGTTCGGTCCACCATCACCCGAATCATCGACTAGCGTAACAGTTGTTTCTCCACCAGAAAGGAACACGACTGGAGGTGAAACAGGGTCACCCGTCGCTCGAGACTCTTCGGCGATCGCGACGTGAGTCTTCGCCGCTTTACGGGCTTCACCGCGAACATTCGCGGACAGTACAACAGACTCGTATCCTCGCTCTCGCGCTTCGGTACGCGCGGCCTCCAAGGCGGTCCGGTTGCTCGCCAGAACGTATGTCGACGTGTGAGTGACTTCAGTAGCTGTGGGAGTTTCTAGCTGCTGACCCCGTTGGCCGTCCCGAAGATGGTTGACCACTGCAGCCGGTGGATCGATAGAGTAGCGTTCGAGGACATCAAGCGCATCGTTGAACGATGTCGGATCCGGAGTGAACGGCCCACTGGCGATCACGCCAGGGTCGTCGCCGACAACATCACTGAGTAGAATTCCGATGACTAATGCCGGGGCAGCGGCCTGTGCCAGACGCCCACCCTTGATCCGTGAGATGTGCTTGCGGACCGCGTTTATCTCCTCGATAGTCGCGCCGCTTTCTAGCAGAGCTTCGGTCGTTTCCTGCAAGTCGCGAAGCGAGACCCCGTTGACGGGAGCAGGAAGTAGCGCACTTCCGCCGCCGGAGATACAGCCGATGACGAGGTCATTTGGGCCGGCGCGTTTGGCAGCCTCCAAGACACGCTCAGCAGCAGCCACACCACGCTCACTCGGAACAGGATGGTCGCTTTTCAAAACCTCGATTTGGTTCGTCGCCGCTACCACGTCTGTAGCCACGATGCCCTCAGTCAGGTGCTCCCCGAACTCTGCCTCAAGCGCCTTTGCGAGGCGGCCTGCAGCGTTTCCACCCCCGAGAACGACGATTCGATCGTACGCGCTGAGATCGTGGGTAGACGATTCCGTGGCAGCATGTAGTGGTGAGATCGTTAGTTGATCTCCATTAACTTCGATAGAGGTCTCGATTACGGTTGCTGGATGAGCAGCTTTGATATCTCGTTTGACACATGCCAATGCCACTTCGTGGCCCTGTGTCCGGGTAAGACGGCTATGGTTTTTGATCATTAGATAGCATTGCTTTTCTCCAGCATCTTCTATGTATCGCCGATGATCCGCCGACATCAGCCGTCGATCGACGGAAGTTAGAAAACACTCAAATTGAAGATACTAACTCAAGATTTGTAGATGCGTAAACCGATACAAACGCCAGGGACAGGCGTTCTCTAGTCTTTGCTTGCGTGAGGGGACGTTCACGTGCACAGTGTATTTACTATCGTCTTCCAAACTTACCCACCAGACCAAATCAAGCTCTTTGAGGAGACGGCGAGACGAGTGACCGTAGCAGCGCATCACCCCACGTACCTTTATGATGACCTCGAGTCGATCTGATCTCGCTTTCATTCATATAGAACGCAGTGACATCTCTTCTTTGGATCCACGGGTTGGAGAAATTCCGGTTTCGTCCACACGAGACCGATCATTCGTTTATCCTAAAAAGTCTTGCAGTTATTCTAACTGATACGCCGCATTTCAAGCACCATTTCGACATATGGCAGATCTGAAGATTGATCATGGAAAACTATTACTAGGAGGGAACTGTGATATCCAATTCATGACGTCCGTTCAAAAGATAACGATCATCGGTGCAGGTATTATGGGCTCTGGGCTCGCAACACAGTTTCTAACGAACGACGTTGAGGTCGTTCTAGTTGATCATCGCTCGTCTAACATCGACCGCGCGATGTCCCAGATACATGACAATATACTGTTCCTTCGACCGAATGCCGATGAGGATGAGATCCAGACATTGGTCGACGAGCAGATCGATACGTCACTCGACCAATCTGATGCCGTTAGCAATGCTGATCTCGTTTTAGAAACGATTTCCGAAGAACTCAGCGCAAAGCGAGACTTGTTCGAAGCCCTCGAAGAGGACGCACCCGACGAAGCAATTCTTGCTTCGAACACGTCTGGAATCAAGATCACGAAGATTGCAGCTGAAGTCCCACACGTTGCAGAGCGGATCGTCGGTTGTCACTGGTGGAATCCACCGTATCTGATGCCTCTCGTCGAAATCGTTCCGGGACAAGAAACCGCCCAAACAACCATCACGCGAACGAAGGAATTCATCGAGGACATCGGCAAGAGACCAATCGTCCTCAACAGAGATGTCCCTGGGTTCGTTTGGAACCGCATCCAGTTCGCAGTTCTCCGGGAGTGTTTACATCTCGTTGAAGAGGATGTCGCCTCGGCCGAAGATATCAACGCCGCTGTCAGAGACGGGTATGCACTCCGGACAGCTGCTGTTGGTCCGTTGGAGACGGTCGATATTTCCGGTCTCGAGCTGTTTCAATCCATTTCGGAAAACCTCTATCCGGAACTCTGCAATGCTGAGGAGCCTCATGGAGTCTACGAGGAACTACTACAAGAAGGCCGTGACGGAATCGCCGACGGAGAAGGGTTCTTCTCTTATAATCGCTCCTCCGAAAAGATAATTCAAGAACGTGACGAACTCCTACGTGCGATAAATAACCAAAAATAAACCACCTTTCGAGTAATCGAGGTTGTGTGTATGTGGATCAGCAAGGTTGCGAATTCCAACCCCACCACGGGACTGATTTTTATCTAGTCATCGGAACATTGAAGTCTTGAGAAAGAATCCCTAACCATACGTATCGAAATGGATCAGCTACGCTGGAGATATCAGTATACGATCCTCGCGCTCTGTACTGGCGCTTTTTTCGCAACCATGGTGGCCAGGCTCGGTATCAGTCCGCTTGTGCCTGCAATAACGGCTAACTTCAGTATTTCGAATACTGCGATTGGACTTGCTCTCTCAGGAATGTGGTTAGCGTATGCTCTCGCACAGTTTCCGAGCGGTATTCTCGGAAATCGATTCGGAGAGCGAATAGTCATCCTCATCGCTATCGGGGGGACGACCGTAATGACTATTTTGCTGGCTGTATCTCCCGTATTTCCGGTATTCGTGGTTTTCGTGATTCTATTGGGTGGTGTTGCCGGGCTCCATTATAGCGTCGCAACGACGTTTCTCACGCGAGTCTACAAAGACAGCATTGGAACGGCAATCGGCATTCACACGGCAGGAGGACCCGCCGCGGGATTGATTGCACCACCCGCAGCTGCGTGGGTAGGAACGCAATTCGGGTGGCGAGCTGGCGTTGCGATCGGCGCCGTAGTTGCAGCACCCGTGTTCGTGCTATTCGCGTGGCGTATCCGCCCGACTGACGCAAAGGAACCAGATAAGCCGATGACCGAGAAACTTGAGTTAGGGCCGCTCGTGTTGCTTCTCTCCCGACCGTCGATCGCGTTTACGGTTGGGATTGCTGCGAGCTTTGCTTTTATTTGGCAGGCGATCGCCTCGTTTCTTCCGGCGTTTCTGATCGATTATCACGGTCACTCCGCGACATTGTCCGGACTCGTATTTGCCGGGTATTTTGTCGTTCAGGCGGTTACAAAACCCTTCGTCGGATCGCTCTCGGACAAATACAACCGGGATAGCGTCATAATCGGTTGTATGCTGATCACATCTGTCGGATTCGGCGTTTTTCTCGTCTACTCATATCTCGTCGCGATTGGCGTTGCCGTCTTGTTAGTCAGCATCGGATTAGGTGTCGAATCAGCAATTGAACCTCGGTTTATGGATAATCTGTCCGCTGAAGAACGAAATACCGGCTTCGGACTCGTAAGAACAGTGTATCTTATACTTGGGTCCTTGGGATCGGTTGTTGTCGGGTTTCTCTCGGATATCTTTGGATGGCTGGTCGCGTTCGGCGCACTCACTGTACTCTCCTTAGCAGTTCTGGTAGCGATTGTGATTACAAGCATACTAGAATAGACGGTTGCATCGACACTGTTGGCTCGACCGACGAAGTGGCTAGTGACGCATCTATCTCGAACGCCCACCAGAATCGCTCAAACACCGATGCTAGGCTTGAGTGATTCATATCGGTCGCATTGCGACCGGGACGTCGAGTGGGTGTGGGTACTCGAGCGGTGTGTGATTCACAAGAGGGTTCTCTACGAAAATATGCGGTCAACAGGACGAACGGAGTGGGATCAACGAATCCACCTCGGTTACCTGAATCAGCTGTTTAGGTATGGTAAGCAGATATTCTCGAGGCGTTCTCGGCGAAGTGCTATCACGAAATATCAACGATGGACTACCGGATACGTTCGACGTTCCGAATTGCAGGAACCCCAATATTTAAACCATCTCTTGGACATTCGCTTACTTGGATTATGATCAGTATCCCCACAAAATTGGCTAATCAATCGGATCCAATAGCGGTCGGCGTAATCGGCGCCGGTCTCTTCGGAGAGAACCTCATCGATCAGATCGAGCAGGTAAATGGGATGAAAACCGCTGCAATCGCAGATATTGATACGGAGAAGGCGAAAGACGCGTACGACTCTGGCGGCGTCGACGATGAAAATATCGTTACGTTGAATGACCCGGTGGCTGCGTCTAAGGAGATTAGGAACGGAAACAGGGTAATTTTTTCGGATGGATTAGACCTCATCGACGCAGATATCGATGTTGTGGTCGAAGCGACAGGAATTCCGAATATCGGTGCTCGACACGCGTACCATGCCATTCAGGACAAAAAGCACGTCGTTATGGTGACAGTCGAGGCAGACACCGTCGTCGGACCTATTTTATCAAAGATGGCCGAGAATAATGGCGTCACCTATACGATGGCGTACGGCGATCAACCAGCACTTATCGTCGAACTGGTCCACTGGGCGCAGACGATCGGACTCAACGTAGTCGCAGCAGGAAAGGGCAACGCGTACCTCGAGGAAAACCAGTACGAAACGCCGGACGACGTCTTCGACCGAATGGATTTCGAACACGAGTTCGTCGAAGAGCACGATCTCAATCCACAGATGTGGAACTCGTTTATCGACGGTAGCAAACCCGCCATCGAAATGTGTGCCGTCGCAAATGCGACCGGTCTTCGCCCCGACGTTCCCGGCATGCACTATCCGACGGCCGAGATTCCGGAAATAGGAGACAAACTACGTCCGAAATCTGATGGTGGGATATTGAATAGCACCGGTGTCGTTGATACCGTTAGCACGCTCTACCCGGACGGGAGTTCGGTCGACAACGATATCAGTAACGGCATTTTCGTCGTAACAGAGGCACCGGTCGGTCGAGTGCAGGAGTATCTCGAGCAGTACGATGGTGATGGGTTGTATACCTCGAACAATGGGAAATACCAGGTTTTCCACCGACCGTTCCACCTGCCAGGACTCGAAACCCCGGTCAGTATTGCGAACGCCGCGCTTCGAAACGAGGCTACTGGCACCTCAGATAAACACGTAGCCGAAGTCGTCGGTGTGGCAAAACGCGACCTTGAGCCGGGCGAAGAGATCGATGGCGGTGGCGGATACACGGCATTCGGACAAGTCATCGAGGCGTCGACGGCTGCGGAAGAAGATTACGTTCCCTTTGAGCTGTTGGACGGCGCAGAAGTGACCGAAGAGATCGCAAAGGACGAGACGATCACGTACGAATCCGTGGATATCGACCAAAGCTCGTTCTTATACAACCTCAGACAACTACAGGAAGAGCTGATCAGCGTCTCGTAAGAGAATTCTCGGGCGCGTATCGGCTACCGTAATCGATCAGCGGACGATTTTTTATCGAACACGATAGAGGTGGTCGGTCGCGGTTGGTCGCGACCGATAACCGCTTATCTCAGTCGTCTCGAACTCTCTATACGCGGAACGTATCACGAGGATAAGCCACCGGTGTTCATTCTGGTTGACCGTGTCACCGGAAATCGCTACGTGATCCCAGCGAAAGCCATAGACGAATCGACGATTCGACTCCTGCTGGCTGACCGTCAGCAGGAGTTGCTCACCTTCTATACTAACGCCTTTCAGCGTACGAACCGCTGGACAAGGACGACGCATTCGACCGCTAATACGTCGTTCACGGCGAGGGCGAATACGCAGATGGAGACGTTCTACCTGCGAGAGCCAGGGGTCGCCGGTGCGACTGAGCTTCTCGCCCCATCGAGGTATCCCCAAAGACAAACTTACACCGTATCTCCGTGCTTTCTAGCGACGCCGTCGTGTCTATCGAAAAACAGGGAAAGAAGCGCTCAAAACTATCCTCGAAACTGCACTGTGCCTCACCAACAATCTACGCCACAAGAGCGATCGAAAATATCCAGGGCTCGAAGGCCGAGGGTGAAGCTACACAGAAAAATGCAGCCGAAGTCTATCGGGAATCTGAGGAGGTTGTTACCCGTCTCGGACAGAAAGCTAATGAGTGCGGTGAGGTTAGGCCTCGACCTGCCGACGGCGATTTCACACAACGCTACGACGGGGACGTCAACAACGAAGCCCTTCGAGGATATCGCCGGCGCATTCAACGAGATGCTCACGGACCTCAAGCAGACGATCGTCAACATTCAGAAGTTAGCGGAAGATATCGAGAGAACCAGTGCGGATGCAATTGAGCGTGTCGGAGCGATCGAACGCGCAAGCGACGATGTAAGCCACTCGATCGAAGAAATCGCGCCGCGGCGTCGGAGCAAAACGAACGGTATCAGCAGGCCTACAATGAGATGAACGACCTGTATGCGCCCGTCGAGAAAATCACGTCGATCGCTGATGAAGTCACATCTCGATTCAGTCAGGTCACAAATAAGGCCAACATCGTCGATGATACCTCCGGAGAAATACAAAGACCTCAAGGGTTAGGACATCTGCCTCAACAGCCTATGAACAGTTCGAAATTCGAATAGCTAACAACTGTTTACAGTAGGGAGAATCTTACCAGGCCCCAACACTGAGTGTTCACGGTACAGTGCTATTGCGAGATGCCATATACGTCGTCGTTCCAGTTTCTGGTACGATCATCGTAGACTGGATAGTTACGGTCACGCTGGTCGATACGCTTGTGGTCGGATGCATCGAGTTCCCAGCCGAATAATTCACTGTTTTCACGGATATGTTCAGGTGACGTCGACTTCGGAATAACGATGATGTCGTTCTCAACGGCCCACTTCAAAACAACCTGCGCAGGTTTCTCATCATATTTCTTAGCTATTTCTTGAACGACCTCGTCGCTGAGGATTTCAGTTCGAGCCAACGGAGCGGCGGCCTCCACAAACGTCTCGCTCTCGCGACAGTAGTCGATCCAGTCCGGCCGCTGGAGCCACGGATGGTATTCGATCTGGTTGACTGCGATAGGCGTTTCTGAGATGTGGTGCGCGATGCTGAGCTGGTACGGACTGAAGTTCGAGACGCCGATGTTCCGAACCTTCCCGTCGTCATGAAGTGTCTCCATCGCGTTGAGAGTCTCTTGCAGCGAGATGGCGGGATTGGGCCAGTGGATTAAGTAGAGGTCTAGATAATCAGTTTCCAACCGCTCCAACGACCGGTCACACGCTCGAAGAACCGACTCATAGTCGAGATTCTTCGGTAACACTTTCGAGGTGAGAAACAGCTCCTCGCGGTCGTAGTCGGCAATCGCGTCGCCAATTTCACTTTCATTCATATACCCCTCGGCGGTATCGATGTGAGTGTATCCGGCATCAAGCGCGATACGCACAGAGTCTTTGACCGTATCACCGGCTATATCCCAGGTTCCCATACCGACAACTGGCATATCGTCACCGCTCGGCAGTGTCACTGACGGCGTATTCATCGTTGTGTGTCATACTCCCACACGACAAATATATTAATGTTTGCGTTTATAGCCTCGCTTCGAAGCTGCTGAAGACAGGAAAATCAGCTATGCTACACCAGTTCAGAGCCGGGGGGTCAAAACGCGATGTATGGCGATGGATTCTCAAACTGCCCACCATCGATTTCGATCTGATTTGGCTCCCTGACTACCCGGAGACCGTCGTATTGACACCCCTCCTTATAAGCGCCTGAGATACGTCCAGCGTGCCGAGGTGCATCGTGTCTGCTGCTCAAGGCACTCGAACCTCAACCGAATCGACGACACCGATTCTCAAGAGCGATGCGATCAGTTCCGCATGATCCGTTTCGACGATGGGTGGCAGTAAAATTCCTCGAATCGTGTTTGCAGTAATCGCGTTTATCAACGTACCATCATTGTTTAGTTCGTCGGAGGTGTCTGAGTAAACAAAGTCCGAGGATTCCATACTCATTGCGTTCTGGGTCGTTTCGGTGAGTCCGCGGATGAGAGCTTGATGTCCGGGAGCTCGGGGTTCGTTGGTCGTAAACAGTTATCAATCGATGACGTTTGTATTGAGCCATGTCTACTCATGTCTTGGCAGTCCAAAACGAGAACGTCGACTTCGTCGAATGGAATTGTCGGCATGAGCTTGTATATCGCCTCCAGCAATTCCGCTTCTCGGTCGAGAAGGCACTCCGGGCGGATTCCCTTGATGAGAGCCGTCTTGTCGTACTGGTCCTCAACGACGGCGACGCCACTGACAAATGTCAGATCATCAATAATTGTCCAGTGATTTCGAGAATCAGGTTCTGAGAACTCCAATCGATTGCCCACTCGAGACCGGTTTTTGTGCTGCACAGCTTCCCTATACCGATCACCAGTATCTTCGAGAGCCCACTCTCTATCACACCGTCAAAAATGGTGTACAGTTTGATCCGATTGATCGGAAGTATCGGATCCGCCGCTGCAGCATTTTCGTCAACGACGACCTCGACACCTTCATCGGGAGTTTCGCTCGCTTTGACGACTTACATACTCGAGCAGATTTCACGACCAATCCTGGTCTCGGTCACTGCGTGATTCAATCATCTCCTACTATCTCTCGGCGGTTGTCCTACCGTGGCTCCTCATAGCAGGAAAATTGAACGGCTCGTAGTCGGCTCGTCAAGTCGCTCAAAGACGCTCCGGATGAGTGTCGGTAGGTTTAGCAGTCCCCCGGCTGCCGACGGTGACTTTGCCGTCGTCAGGTACGTTCTCACGGGCAGGCATGATAATTGCCTGCCTGGTGCGCTCCGCGGTTCGGTCTTCAGGGGGTTGGGGTCGTCTTCTACACCTGCTCGATGACGTCAAACTCCGGCAGCGGCATTTCTTCACAAGCGTCGAATATCGTTTTCTCAGTAGCAGTGAGATCAGTCGTCGGTACCATAAGATGACCGATCGTTTAGAGCATTATGCAGAAACGATTTGAAGTCGTACACGTACGCTGCTCCATAGAGGAGGAAACCAATAAATCCAGCAAAGAACAGAACTGGTGTGGGGATTCCTGCACCAGGCGTTCTAACATGAGAGAACTCGAACATCGTAATCACTGTTGCATAGACCATTACGAGTGAGACACCAATCACGGTTAACCGCGCGGCAAGGTCCAGCAGCGTTTGAACGCGCTCTGGATACCGATTGTAGAAGAAATCGACACGAATGTGCTCTCTGTCGATGCGCATCCGCCCAAGGGTCAAAAATACCATAAATATGACCATCAATGATGCTGCCTCAGGTACCCACGTCGATTCGAATCCAAACGTTCGCCCCATCACCTGATAGGACATGAACACAATTATCACGATCATGAGCAGGGCCGAGAGCTCCATTTCGTACTCTCTCTCGAATGCGGTCATCGCGAGATTTTTTATCCGGTCCATGTATTTTTGTGTATATAAATGGAATGGGGTGTGATATAATTAACTCTTGATGGTCTACGCCATATCCCTGATCTGGTCCATCATTGAAACCAGATCATCGAACTCTTCTTCGACCTCTTCTTGGACAGGTTCCCTGAAGTCGTTTCGGTCGAACTCTTCTTCGGTACCGAGTTCGCCGGAACCTACGACTTCGGTCCCCTCATCTTCCTGCAACTCAACGAGGAGCTCTTCTTCGCGTTCCAGTCCTCGGTCGACCGTTTCTTGTCCCAGCTCGTCCATCAGGTTATATACAGTCTCCTGATCTTCATCGGATAGCTGTTGCCAACTATCTTCATTTACCGTGATTGAAATCGGTGCCCGCATGTGAGCGGTCAGCATCACATGGGACTGGTTCTCGTGAAGTGCGTTATCAATGATGGTGTCAAGTGGGTTCTCCTGGCCTGATACAACACCGGTAGCTAATGCGCTCGGGAGTTCGGAGAACTCGACAGATTCGGGCTGAGCACCCATTCCACGGCCCATCGCAATCCACATGTCGTTCGGGACGACTCGGATCGCCTTTCCATCGAGGTCGTCAGGATGCTCGATACGTTCATCACAGGTCAACATACGTCGACCGTAGTAGTATCGGCCGATAAGCCGCATGTTGGTTTCCTCGATCATCTCGTCTTGCATGTCCTGGATAACCGGTGACTCCCGAGGATCTAATGCTTCCAAGAGATGATCCGTATCTTCGTAAATGAACGGTGTGTTAAACACATACAATGGACGGTACATCGAAGCCATTGCCGAATAATCGTAGTGGCCCATATCGATCGAGCCGCTACTGACACCTTCAACCTGCTCTTCGATACCGCCTAGTTCACTGGAAGGGTACACCTCGATGGACAGTCGACCATCAGTTTCCTCCTCCACTCTGTCTGCGAAATCCTCCGCTGCTTGTCCAACATTGTGTTCGGCAGTGTGTTCGTGGGTATATCGCCACGAGATATCGTCGCCATCTGTCCCCGTGCACCCAGCTAACCCTGCCAGAGCTCCTGCACCAAGTGCCTTGAGCGCTGTACGCCTACGGCAATCTGTCACATTCACCATGCACTTTCGCCAATAGTAGAGGGAAGGGATAAATATAACGGTGGCGGCGATGCGAGACAGTATCGGAAGTAGAGGAGAATCAATAAAATATTGTATGTGTTTACCCCGAGGACTCGACAGCTGGCACAGCGTGCTTCCGGGAAACCATCCCGTTATCTCGGACGACTCGCTTGAGTTCCTCATAGGGATTCCGTCCCTGCTGGCGACGTGGCGCCAGCAGGGACAGCAACGTCTCGTGAACGAACATCCCGCGGTCATTGCGGAGTGTCCCGATGATTTGCCGGAGAACGACCGGCTCACGAAGAGCGTTCTCGGCGGCGTTGTTCGTCGGGGAGACCGCTGGCTCACCGACAAAGGTGAGCCAGTGGTCAATCCTATCTTCGATCTCACCTCGAACTTCCCCTCGTCAGGGCACTCGGGGTGAGAAGCAACGGTCTGGTTCCCACAGGAGTCGCACTCGTAGTGGTGGCGGTTGTACTGGGTTGTCTCTGGAGGTTGCGGATCAGGAATCTCTTCGACGAGTCGAGGGCTGACGCCCTCCGACTCGTCGAACGTCTCGCCACATTCTGGACAGCAGTCACAGGTGACTTGGACTTCCCGGTCTGGCTCAGGTGCAGAGCGCCATTCAGGATCATGTTCAGGGTTCCGACCAGGCGTCCCACCGTCAGTCCGAGGCTCTTCGTCGTCGTCCTCGCTCAACGAGGACGACGACTCCTCATCGGTCGATTGGTCTTTGCTAGGTGGTGTATGCGGTCCTTCGTACCATCGAAGCTTGGCCTAAGCCGTTTGTTCTCTTCACGAAGCTGCTCGACTTCGTCCTCAAGCGCAGCAAGGCGAGTGAGTATCTCTTCTTTGGAAGGCTCTGAAGAAGTCATGCGCAGGCGATACGGGATGGTCTCCTGCCTGGAGACCATCCCTCAGAAATGCATTTGCTTGCCTGCTGCATCGACCTACCGTGCCAACTGTTCTCCACTTACGAGAGAATACCGAAATTAGTCTGGGGGTAAACAAGTACCTTTTACATATGTTCGAGATTTCCTCTATAGAAATGTATAAGTATGCGCATTATGTTGTGGCGACCATGCACACACTTGGTGATGGGTCATGAGCGAAATCTTCGGAGTGATGGTCGTTGCCGCGTTCTTATTGCTGTTGCTTTTACGCTTCCCGGTGGCGATTGCGCTGCTGGCACCATCAATTGGCTATGTGTTGTGGGCGGGTGAACCGATTACCATCGTCGCACAACGGGTAGTATATGCACTCAATTCATACACGGTCCTGACGATTCCGTTGTTTATCTATGTCGGCTCTCTCCTAAATCACGCTGATTTCACAACAAAAATATTTAAATTCTCGAATAAATTAGTCGGAGGAATTCGTGGTGGTCTTGCTCAGGTCAACATCATTGCGAGTCTCATCTTCTCTGGAATGTCCGGGGCTGCACTGGCTGATATCGGTGGAGTCGGTCGAGCGATGATCTACGCAATGGAGGAGTATAATTACGATAGTGCCTACGCGGCCGCGATAACGGCTGCTTCGGCGACCGCTGGTCCAATATTCCCGCCGAGTATTCCGCTGATCATTTATGGACTACTGGCTGAAGAGTCAATTCTTGCGTTGTTTATGGCGGGGATCATCCCGGCACTCATGACCGTCGTCTTACTTATGATCACAACGTACTTCATCTCGGTGCGACGGGACTTTCCCACAGTCGATCCGGACGAGAAGGTCGGTTGGAGTGGGTTTTCCTACACGCTTCCTGCCGTCATGACGCCGGTCATCCTAATTGCCGGAATGCTTGCAGGACTTTTTGGCCCGAGTGAAGTGGCCGCAATAACCGTTCTGTATGTCATCGCTATCAACGTATTCGTTTACCGGAACGTGTCGACAAGCTATATCATGAGTGCAAGTAGAGAATCTGTCCGAACCACATCAATCATTCTGTTCATCGTCGCCGCTGCGGCGTTGTTCGCGTGGGTCATGTCGGTTACTCGTATGGCGCCTTTCGTTACGGAAACGATTCTCGGCACCACGACCAACCCGATAATAGTGCTCTTAATCATGAATCTGATCATTTTGGTTACGGGTCTCTTCCTCGAGACAATTGCAGCGCTCGTTATGATTACGCCGCTGCTGTTACCCGTTGCGACGCAAATCGGAATTGATCCAATCCACTTCGGCATGATCATCGTGTTCAACCTCATGATTGGGCTGATGACCCCGCCATTCGGGCTGTCACTGTTCTTATCTAGCCAGATCGCTGAGGTTCCGGTCGAAGAGACGATAAAACAAATACTTCCTTACTATATCCCGCTCTTTGCGGTCTTGTTCATTATAACCTTCTACCCAGAAACGTTCATGTGGACCATCGAACTTCTATAATCCGACGGATCTTCACTTCTATTTCATCGAGTAGCAAACTACTAAATGATGCTCCCAGAGCAGGGAAGAGTCAAGTCAGAGATGATAGCATTCGAAAGCAACTGCGCTTACTTGGTGCGATTCTTGCTGACAGTTCGCTCACGCTCAATGCATCGTCTAAGTAAGGGGAATCGCAAGAGGGGAGTTCTCGAATCATATCGTGCGCTACGCCATTTCCGAAGGGGCGCTGTCGGCGGTTCTACTGCTGCCCATAATGGTCGCTGAACATTTTTCGCAAGTCAGCGACGTTATCTTTGTCCATTATTTCGGGCTCGCCGATATTCACCGCCTGGTAATGAATCCGGGCACAGTACTCCACCATGAGTGCGACCTCAAGTGCATCTTCACCAGTTTCACCGACCGCGATAACGCCGTGGTTCTTCAGTAATACCGCATCGTGGTCGTTCCCCATGGCGTCGATCGCCAACTGCCCGAGCTCTTCGGATCCAGGCGGGGCATACCCTGCAACGGGGATTTCCTGTCCAATATACGCGATGAGATAGTGTGACGCGGGAATCGGTTCGTTGAGGCTTGCAAACGTGCTCGCGTACGGAGAGTGTGTATGAACGATTCCACCGACACCATTTCGTTCGTTGTATATGATCGTGTGCATCGGCGTCTCGTTCGACGGCTTCAGCTCCCCGAACACTCTCTCGCCGGAAAGATCAACAAGCGGGACATTATCCGCGGAGACGTCTTCGTAGGGAACTCCCGATGGACTGATCGCGACACGATCATCGGCCCGTACACTAACGTTCCCGCCGCTCCCACGCGTCAATCCTTGCTCAAGCATTTGTCGTCCGAGATCGCCAACGGCTCGCCGCCGCTCCCTCAGATTGTCATTTACCATATCTTCCCTGTCAACTACCCTTATCAAACATATATATGTTGTGCTGGGAGCGAAATCTTAATACGAAGAAATAGAAAAGGTTCATTCAATGAGTACTAATACTCAAAAGACCGCTATTTGTAGTCGCACGATCTCGATCAACGGAACACAAAACGAGACTGGTGAGTGGTGATGAGTGATTACCTTTTATCGTTCTATGGAGATGATATAACGGGCTCGACGGATGCAATGGACGCACTAAGCCGTCGAGGAATCGAAACGGTGCTGTTCTTTGAGCCGCCAGATCCGGAAAAAGTATCCGAAGAGTTCGACGATGCCCAAGCGGTCGGGGTTGCCGGAACAAGCCGGTCGATGAATCCCGACGAAATGACCGAGTCGCTTCCTTCCGTCTTCGAACAGCTTGCGGAGATAGATGCGCCGCTTCTCCACTACAAAATCTGTTCGACGTTCGATTCTTCGCCCGAGATCGGAAGCATCGGAACGGCGATAGATGTAGCAGAACAGACGCTCGAGACCGGGACCGTTCCCGTTTTTCCGGCAGCACCACCACTCGGTAGGTACGTTGTCTTCGGGAACATGTTTGCAGAAGAGGCGTCGGATATCTATCGGCTCGATTGTCACCCGACGATGAGCGAGCACCCTGTAACGCCGATGGACGAGAGTAACCTCCTTGAACACCTCTCGAAACAAACTGAGAAATCCATGGAGTTGCTCGACGTGCTATCGGTCGAAGAGGGGGCCACGACTCTCGAGGAGGAACTTCCGGATGCTCGAGAACGGAGCGAGGTTCTGTTTTTCGATGCGTTGAACAAAGCCCATATGACCACGTTCGGCGAAGTGTGCTGGGAAGTATTTGGGAAAGAGTTGTCGGAGACGTCGTTCATTGTAGGTTCCTCGGGTGTCGAGTACGCACTCTCGTCGTATTGGAAATCGGCCGGTGTCGTTAATCTCGAACCGGAATATCCGCCGCTGCCAGCTGTCGATCAGGTACTCGTGATGTCCGGGAGTGCCTCGCCGATGACAGATCGCCAAATTGCTGCTGCAAAGGAGGCGGGCTTTTCGCTTGTCCCGATCGATACCCCGCGGCTAGTAGATCCGGACACTCGCGATGCCGAGAAAAACCGTATTAACGAGACAGCGGAAGCGTTACTCGAAAACGGAGAGAGCGTCGTCGTGTACACCGCACGCGGGCCGAACGACTCGATAATAGATGAAACGATCCAACGCGCGGATGACGTAGAATTCGACGGAAACATCGACCGCCGTATTGGTAAAACGCAAGGAGTGATCGTCCGGAGGTTGTTATCCGAAACCGATATTACGAGAGTTGGTATTGCCGGCGGTGACACATGCGGATATGTGACTTCAATGCTCGATATTTCGGCACTCAAAACTCGCTTCCCGCTCGCGTCCGGAGCACCGGTCTGCCGAGCATATTCCAATTCAGAGAGATTCGATGGACTTGAGTTAGCCCTGAAAGGCGGACAACTCGGTGGGAAGCAATTTTTTGTCAAACTTCGTGACGGTGCGAGCGAGTGGAAAGACAACTAACCGCGATTGAACCCTTTCGATATCTCAGGGCGTATTTTGTGAAGGTCTATCCTTAAAAATAATGGCCGTACTTGTCCATACGGAGGTTCGACTCGTTGGGAAGATCAATCGGATCTATTCATTGCTTGATGATAACATACATCTATATTACACCAGTATGGGCGTAAATATTTCTCCAGCATGGCAGATATGCGTGATTAATCTGCGTGAATGAATGATCAATTCCAACAATTGTGGAACGAGTGAACCGGAAAACGAGGTCTAATTCAGCACGTCAATATAAGTTAGCGCCCTCTGATTTCTGAGATCACCACGATCGCAATCGCGGCCGCTATTATGAGTGCGACGAACAAGTACAGATTGATACCGATATTTCCGATAACTGCAATATATAATGCCAGAAAAAACGAACTCCAGAGCAACAATGATAAAATGGCAGAAATAGTTTCATCATCTTCGTCCATGAACTGTGATACTCTCATTACCGGACTAGACATGGGCTTGGATTAGTATATAACTAGCCCACCGTTTTGCATCGTCGAATATACAGTCGCAATTCTCACCAAAGGGGCGCATGTTGCTACCGTTTGGCTAGTCAAGAACGGTAGCAGAGCGAAAAGTACCTTGTGATCCAACTGACCTAACGGATCCGCTACGAACGATTCCGGTAAGGCGATTTCAAGCGGAATCTTTCATATCAGACATTGTTAATGCGATTGAAAATTTCGTTTTGACGCGCTGGATACCGTTAGAACTGTCACGATTGACCCACCGGAACGAAGCAATTTTTTAGCGCACAAGCCCAAACATCAATCATGGCGAACCTGGCTAACTCTGAAACCAATACACAAACGATAAAATCTGTCGATCTTGCTTTCAATATAATTGACCTAATTGAAGAGCAACGGGGAGCAACAGTCTCGGAAATTGCTGCGGAATACAATATGGCTGAAAGTACCACCTATGTCTATCTCAGGACGTTAGCTCAAAAGGGGTACATTACAAAATCAAATGGGAAATATCATACGGGTATCCGGTTTCTCAAACACGGTGGGTTCGCGAGACAACGTATGAAGATCTACAGATGCGCAAAAGACGAGGTAAACAGACTGGCAGACGAAACGGGGGAACTCGTCAGTTTAGCAGTCGAGGACATGGGTAAGCGAGTGGTACTCTACCGGTCTGAAGGGGAAGACGCCGTTTACGACCGGGCACCAACCGGTGAATACACACACATGCACTGGACAGCGCTCGGCAAAGCGCTTCTTGCATCACTTCCACGCGAACGAGTCAAAGAGATAATCGATACACACGGATTGCCAGCCGCGACCGAGAACACGATTACGAAGTGGGAAAAGCTGTGTGACGAACTGGACCGAATCAACAAGACTGGATACGCTATCGGGGACGAAGAACGACGATCCGGTCTTCGTTCGGTTGGAAAGGCATTCGTCTGTGGAGAAGCGGACAGAGCCTCGATTGCCATCGCCGGACCGACAAAACGGCTAGATAAGCGTTCTATCGACGAACTCATTGATGAGTTAGACCACAGTATAAACATTATAAAACTGAAGTATGAGCATTATTGAACTGTATGTTCCAAAGGTTAACTTTATATATGCTGATAAGGAACCTACCTGAAGATGCAAGAAGTAAATTTCAATTTTGAGGGAGAGACTGTTGTTGTCACGGGGGGAAGTTCGGGAATCGGACGCGAGATTGCGCTTCAATTTGCCGAAGCAGGTGCAACAGTTGTGAACGGCGATCTCGAGGCGTCGCCAGACCACGTTGAAACAGCCACGCACGAACTCATCGAACAACGGGGTGGAACGGCTACGTACGCAGAAACGGACGTTACGAACTCTGCGGACCTCACCGCCCTCATCGACGAGGCTCGAGAGTATGGCGGCGTCGACATAATGGTCAACAATGCCGGTGTGAACTTCCGAAAGTCGATTTTAGAGATCAGCGAGGAGGATTATGAGGCGGCTGTGGGGGTCAATTTCTTCGGCGTCCTATTCGGCACACAAATCGCCGCGATGGATATGATTGAACGAAACGTCAGCGGGTGCATTATCAACACGGCATCCATTCGAACGGATTTGGCCCTTGGCTCTCAAATCCTGTATAATTCGACGAAAGGGGCAGTCAAAATGATAACAAAAAGCGCCGCGTTGGATTTGATCGACGACGAAATCCGGGTTAACGGTATCTCACCCGGAAGAACGGTAACCGCACTCGCCGATACCACCAAGAACGCAGCAGAGATGGCCGACTCGGGTCAGTTAGAGAAAGAAATCCCCGCAGAACGGCCGGCAACTCCTAAAGAGATCGCGCCGACGGTCCTCTATATGGCGAGCGATGCGACCGAATACATGACTGGCGAGATCATCACCGTTGACGGCGGTCTATCGATCTACTGATACCACGCGAGAAACCGTCACCTTCCAAATTGTCCGTCTGCTTGAAGAACCGAGACACAGTAAGCGGTTTCAGACATACCAATCGTACACTTATTTACGCTGTGAGGTGAATACCTTGGCTGTATGGAAATTCAACACTCCGCGATGCAGGTCTCGGATTTAGAAGCGACAAAATCGTTTTATGAAAACGGCCTCGGACTTGAGTACGCGTGGGACTTCCACACCGACGAGGGCGTTCATAACTACTACGTGACCGGGGACGAGCTCGATACCTGGATCCAGTTCGTTCATGATCCTGATAAAACCGAACCCATAGATCCGTCGGGATTCGCTCACCTCGGTATCTTGGTCGACGACACAGACGACGTTTTCAACCAACTCTGTGAAAGAACGGATTGTCCGGTCATCAAAGAACCAACGACTGTCGACGCAGCGAACGCCCGCGTCGCGTTTGTCAAGGATCCCGACGGGTACGAAGTAGAAGTCTTCCACACACTACACTGAAGCACTAGCAGTCACTCGTGGGCAAACATTATCTGGTGATTTGAGTCATTTCCTAGTGGTGCAGTCGGTATACTGTGTCTATTCGAGACTGCTTTGCTGTAAGCAATTCAATGTTCTAATTCACCAAGTACTATCGGAATCGCAAAAGCGTGAAGCCTGCACACTATCTGTGGTTACAATTGCTTCAGCAACAAGGAGTGAGGTTCTGTCAGGCGGATCTCAACATACCGCCACGAATCGTTTGACGACTGCGTGCGCATTAATTGTCGATTCGGGCTTGTTCCCCACCGAGCATTTCGATTATTTGGATGATCCCGGAGTTGTCGTCCTTCCCCATCCCATTCTCTTTCATCGCCTTATACAACTCTCGAGTGGTCTCGGTAACTGGCATGGGTGCACCGAACACTTCGCCAGCATCGGTTGCGATTCTGAGGTCCTTGTGCTGGTATGATGCGAAAAAGCCGGGCTCAAAATCACCACGGATCATCGACGGCGCTCGGTTGTCCAGTGCCCAGCAACCGGCTGCGCCACCGCTGATCGCTTCGATAACCGCCTCGAGATCAGCGCCGGCTTTTTCGGCAAACACTAACGCCTCGCCGATCGCCTCGAGTGTGTTAGAAACGACGATCTGGTTGCAAGCTTTCGTGACCTGACCAGCCCCGTTTGGTCCGCAGTACGTGATGCGTTCACCCATCGCTTCGAAAATTGGTCTATACTCCTCAAGTACCGCTTCGTCTCCGCCGACCATGATAGAGAGTGAGCCGTCGATCGCTCCTTCTTCGCCGCCACTAATCGGGGCATCAAGCATGTCGACGTCGTGTTCGGCTAACGCATCGGCGATTTCTTCCGTTTCAACCGGTGAAATCGTGGACATGTCGATGACGGTCTCTCCGCCGGAGACGCCCGAAAGTATCCCTTCTTCGCTGTGAACTATTTCGGATACGGTGTCAGTATTCGGAAGGCATGTGATAATCACGTCTGCGTTTTCGGTGGCTTCTTTGGCGCTGTCAGCTGGTGCACCCCCGGAATCAACGAGATCGTTGACCGGACCTTGTGATCTATTGTGTCCGATAACGTCGTATCCAGCACTCAGGAGGTTCTTTGCCATTGGACTACCCATGATTCCGAGGCCGATAAATCCGATTGTCTTTGACGACATACCATCGTCTTCAACACCCCCCTAAGTAAAATCACTGACTATCTATCTATATTTTCTAGGATTAGTTGAAATCTCTCCTCAAGTGCGTCTAATGGCGAATTTTGGACCGATCCGTTCGGACTCTATAAGAGTGTATTTCAATTTGATTCGGAGGGCGCAACCAAGACCATAATTTTTTTTTAATTTATGGGATATGGATTATCTATGCCATACAAACGAGGTGAAGCTCTTGCTGACGTCTATAGAAGAGCGAAGGAAGGGAACTACGGGTTTATCGCCAGCAATATCACTCATCTAGATATATTGGTCGGGCAGCTGATGGGTGCAGAGCAAGCGAACTCGGACATTGTTTTGCAAGTAAAACGCGACACCGCCGAATACGTCGGAAATGGGGACGCGACGGCAGGACTCAGAATTATCGAGACGTATTTAGAGGAACTTGCCAAAGATATCGACGTTGGGGTCTTTCTGAACGTCGATCACATTGACGTGGAAGATGCGGCGATGCTTGACGCGTCGATTACGGCGAGTAATCCGTCGTCAATAATGATCGACGCATCCGAGTATCCCCTCGAAGAGAATATCCAACGAACGGCAACGGTCGTCGACTGTATTGACGAGCGAGACGAGCCAATACTCGTCGAGGCAGAACTCGGAGTGATCGCAGGTACGGAAAGCGGTGAAACGACCGAAGAGGCACTGTACACCGATCCAGAAGAAGCCGTCGAGTTTGTCGACCGATCTGGCTGCGATCTCCTCGCCGTGTCCATTGGAACCGAACACGGCGTCTCGAAGGGACATAATCTCGATCTCCGAGTCGACCTCGCAGCCGAAATCAACGAGGCGCTGCAAGATCACGGTCTCGACATACCACTGGTCGTTCACGGATCCTCCGGACTCACCCCCGATCAGGTTTCAGAGCTCATGAAAACGGGGGTTTGCAAGCTTAATACGAACACACGCTTCCAGTACGAACACGCACGCACCGCGTGTGAATTCTACCAAGAGCACACCGATTCGATCGTCCCGCCGGAAGACACGGCGGACGACCGGGCAACGTTTTTCGCGGACAGCAAGTGGTCCCCCCGCAAATCCGATTTCAACCCGCAGGTTGTCGGAGAGCTGGTGCGCGAGCGGATCGCAGACGTATACAATGAAATCGCGACTACTTCCGGAAGTGCACAGAACAGCGTTTACAAATGAGTTCCGAGCACAAACAAACCGAGTGTATCCTTGGTATCGACGCCGGCTTGACAAAAACGAAATCGGTGCTGTTCACCCCAGACGGAGAGGAGCTGGCGGTGGCAGACCGGAAAACACCAGTTACCCATCCCGCTCCGAATCAGCACGAAGTCGAACTCGAAACCCTATGGGATGTGACGACGACGACAATTCGCGAAGTGATCGAAGACGGACCTGTTCACTCTGACAACATCACTGGAATCGGCGTTGCTGGACACGGACACGGACTGTACGCACTTGACACCGAGCGAAACCCCGTCCGCCCCGGTATCAAATCTACCGACAGTCGGGCAACGGACCTCATGGACCAGTGGGAAACCGACGGAACCGCCGAAACGATCGACCGGCGGCTCGGGTACCGGCCCTTCGCAGCGGATCCACTGTCGCTCCTGGCGTGGCTCAAAAAACACGAACCGCAGTCATATGAGCGGATCCACCACCTGTTGTTCTGTAAGGATTACCTCAAGTACCGCCTGACTGAAACGATCTGTACGGACGAAATGGAAGCCAGCGTTTTCTACGACCCGCAATCGGAATCGTACGATCAGGGGGTATTCGAGGCACTCGGTCTCGAGGAGTGCATCGAAGCGCTTCCGGCCGTCGTTCCCAGTTGGGAATCGTGCGGGGAAGTGTCGTCGCAAGCGACCCGTGAGACTGGACTTCCTGAGGGGATCCCCGTCGCATCCGGATTACATGATATCGGCGCGACCGCACTCGGGGTCGGCGCGCACAGAGCACGACAATGCGTGCTTATTCTCGGAACGTGGGGTCAGAGTATCGTCATCCGTGAGGAACCGACGACCTCCGAAGACTGCAGTTCAGGGCTCGATCGGCGCTTTCTTGAAGACCACTGGATCTCGTATAAGGGGAACCGATCGGCAACGGCGTGTCTGGACTGGTTCCTCGACGAAGCTGGCCACGAATGGCGCGAACGAGCGTCGGCTGAGGGGGTGAACCTGTACGAACTAAGTAACCAGATTGTCACCGAAACCCCGCCAGGTGCGGAAGGGCTCCTCTTTTATCCATACCTCGAAGGATCAACCGACAATCCGTCTGACCGCGGTGGCTTTTACGGGTTAACGACGGACCATACGAAAGCACATATGCTCCGTTCGATCTACGAGGGAGTTGCGTTAGCACAAAGTTTGAATCTGGTAAATCTGATAGGGCCGACCGGTATTGACGAAATTCGATTGGGAGGTGGTGGCGCACGAAGCGAGATCTGGAGCGGGATCTTCGCGAACTGTCTCGACGAAAACGTCCTCATTCCGGCCGGAGAAGAAGCCGGTGCGCGCGGCGCGGCGATCAGCGCTGCTATCGCGGTTGGTACCCACTCGGACCACACCACAGCGGTTGAGCATATGGTCGACCTTGCTCGTCGACACGAACCGGATCCTGAACTGGTGTCCCTGTACGAGCAACACAAACCCATCTTCGAAGATTCAATTCGATCGCTACGCCAGATATGGCAACAATTAAGTTAGGTCCCAGTCAGATCGAATTGATGGGAAATAAACACTGTCTCCTGTGCGGCGATCCACAGCAGCCGAGTGAATATATGTACGAGTCGATGTCCTTCCTCGAAGGACAGGGTGTAACGTTCGAACGGACTGACTGGCACAGCGATTCGTCCGCGTCCAAGTTCCGCGATGTGACGATGGATATGGAAGAACGCGGTCCAAACGACTACGATGCAAGCGAGATCGTCTCGAATCTTGACGGTGTCGAGTACCTTGTAGTACACAAAGCGCCGGTCTCTCAAGCAGTCTTCGAGGCGGGAGATGATCTGGAAGTCGTCGGCGCTGCCCGCGGTGGAGTCGAAAACATCGACCTCGAAGCGGCAGAGAAACACGACGTGACGGTCCTTCATGCCCCAGGTCGAAACGCAAACGCCGTCTCAGATTACGCCGTCTCGTTCGCCTGTTCTGTTCACCGACGAATTCCCTACTTCGTCGAAACCACGAACCACGGTGAGTGGGCCTTAGAGTTCAATCCGGAGAACCTCCCGCGAGACCTCAAGAGTCTTACTATCGGCATCATTGGATTTGGAAACATCGGTCGGCAGGTTGCAAAACGCTGGGCTGGATTTGGCCCGGATATCGTTGCATATGATCCGTTCGTCGACGACGAAGTTTTTGCAGATCACGGCGTCTCGTCCGCGTCACTCGACAAATTGCTTGGTGGGGCTGATATCGTAACGCTTCACGCTCGGCTCTCCAAGGATACGAAGAACTTGCTCAGCGAAGCTGAATTCAGCCAAATGAAAGAAACCGGCTTACTGGTGAATACTGCTCGAGGCGGGCTGGTCGACACCGATGCAATAGTTGATGCCCTCGAATCGGGAGAGATCGGTGGGGCTGCACTTGACGTGTTCGACGAGGAACCGCTCCCCGAATCCCATCCGCTGTTGGACATCGAGAACGCGTGGCTCTCTCCACACACGGCCGGATCCACTCGCGATGCGGTCCTCAACGGATCGAAGATTATCGCCAGCGACCTGGAGTTGCTGCTCGCAGGAGAGGAACCACAACATCGCTTCGTCTAATTCCCGTTCACACAGCCTTTATAGTTGTAAACCGTTCATCAATGTTATGACCGAGAACCGATTCGAGGCACGGTATCGTATCGAAACGCCGTATTCGCTCGTCGAAGCCGCCGATGCGATAGCGGGTGAACAATCCTCTGGAACGTTCGTCGAGGTCGAACACGCAACAGCAGACATTCATGACCGTCACGGTGCGATAGTTGAAGATGTAACGGAGATTGAATGCACGTCGGAGCCAGAGCTTCCCGGAGCCGATGCCAGCGAAACCGGGACATATCAACGTGGGGAAATCACAATTTCGTTTCCCACACAGAATGTTGGTGGGTCGCTTCCAAATCTCCTTACAACGGTCGGTGGAAACCTCTTCGAACTCCGGGAGCTCTCCGGCGTCCGATTACTCGACGTCGAAATGCCGAAACCGGTGATCGAACGCTGTCCCGGTCCGCAGTTCGGTGTTGAAGGAACGCGTGAGCTTGCCGGTGTTCACGATCGACCGTTGATTGGCACGATCATCAAACCGAATGTGGGGCTCTCGCCCCAGGAAACCGGTGAGTTGGTCGAGACGCTCGTCGAATCCGGAATCGATTTCATCAAAGACGACGAGCTGATCGCATCTCCACCGTATTCACCCGTCGAAGATCGCGCCGCCGCGGTGATGGATGTTATTCGCCAACACGAAGAAACCGAAGGTGAAGTCATGTACGCATGCAATATCACCGGAGAAACCGACGAAATGAAACGAAACCACGATGCCGTCGTCGAGGCCGGTGGAAACTGCGTTATGGTCAGCGCCGAAAGCGTCGGATTGTCCGGACTCATCGCACTCAGACGACACGCGGAGGTCCCGATTCACGTCCACCGGAACGGCTGGGGTGCGCGGTCCCGATCTCCCCTGCTCGGCTTCGAGTTCGATGCCTACCAAAAATTCCTGCGGTTAGCAGGGGCCGATCACATCCACGTAAACGGCATCGACAACAAGTTCACAGAGTCGAATGAATCCGTCATACGGTCGGCCAATGCGGTTCAGACGCCGATCGACGACGAGAACGATGTTGCGGTTCCGGTGTTCTCGTCGGGACAGTGGGCGAAACAAGCACCGAAGACGTATAACGCACTCGGGAATTCCGATCTAATGCACTTGGCCGGCGGGGGGATTCTCGGTCATCCGGATGGTCCCGCGGCGGGAGTTGAACACCTCCGGCAGGGATGGGAGGCGGCTATGAACGGCATTGACCTTGAGACGTTCGCGGAGAACCACGCGGAACTCGAGCGAGCACTAGCGTACTACGGAGACGAGGACGAGTGACTTCCCATCGGTAGTCGTAAGTCCCCTGAACCGAATTCGCAATGGTGCTGAGAAAGAAACAACAATTAGGACGACGAAGTAGCAGCAAAGCACTGTCCTCTTCGTTCGCGTCGTTTCCGTCGCTCTCACGGCCTGATACATGCGAGATTAGAGACCGTCTCTACCGATTACAGCAGATCCGACGAGTTGCGTCGAGGAGTACAGGAGAACAGCACAGTCTTTTAATTGCCGAAGACGAGCAACTCGATCTCGACTACTATGCTCGAGACCGTGCCGACTGCCCATTCAGTGAATACAACAGTCCGTGAGACGACTCTTGAAGTGGCCACTGATAATCCGTCCGAACAGGTTGTTAGCGGCTACTCGTCGTACGCTATAAGCGTCGTTACCGGGCCATCAAAGTTCAACAGTATTTTCTGAGAGATGTCTCCGAAAACTGCCTTTCCCGTTGGTGATCGTTGTTCACCAGTAATAAACACGTGATCACAGTTTTGCTCGGTTGCCAAGTCAAGCAAATCGTTGGGCAAGGAACCGACCATCCCCTCTGCGGTGTACGAGACGTCATAGTTCTTAAGGGCATCAGTGGCGATTTCTTCTGCTGTGTTGCTCGCTTCCTCGATTAGATCGCTCTCTGATTTGATTTCGGCACCAGAATGGCCCTTTCGTTGAATTTCTTCCTGGTATTTCGACTCATCTAACGCGTGTATGATGATTAACTCGCCACCCAATCCTTCGGCGAATTCGCCCGCAATTCTCGTCAATTCGCGTCCTTTCTGCGATGGCTCGATTACTACGAGAGCTCGTTCCATACCCTGAGTATCGGTGCCTTCCTACATGGCAATTATGGAACTGAAGATATAATAACATTCCTATACTTTTCAGTTGCCGGTGCACAGGTAGTTGAGATGGCTGCTTGCTGAAAGTGTGGCTAAGACTAAACAAGCAGATGGTGAAATCCACAAGAATCAACATCTTAACTGTCTTGTCGACAGTCTCGATGTAGAACTCAATCTCGGTGTCTTCCCCGAGATCGACGGAACTGCCCTTATGAGGTCCTCGTCGGCGCCAGCGCTAATGGGGCTTCAGTTTCGACGTTATGTGACGCAAGCGAGGACTCTCCGTATCGGAACACGGTCTTGTATCATCTCCGAATGAAGTTCAAGCTCAAATAGATCGAATGAATCGCCAGCATGTTCCTCTGCAAAGACATTTTTGACGTGGTTTCCAAGCAGGTAGAGGTTTACACAGACCTTCATCTGTGGCCCTACTTCGGTGACGAAGACGATACTGACTGCCTTTCTGACTCTGAAGCCGAGCGTGGAACAACAGTTTCCACGTCTACGCTAGCGACACCGCACGAGCTGATGTGACTCAATATCCACCACTTTCAAAGACTATCACTTTTGATACCGTTTCTGTCTTGAAGAACTTAAGTGTCGAACGGGCTCGATCCACTGTACATAATTGGGGAGAAAAGACGGATTTACAGCCGGCCGCTGAACGGAGTCCGGTCACGCTGCAATCGGCGAGACTGTGACTTCACTCGATGATCAACGCTATTGGCTGTACGCCGCCTGTCAATCCCAGCACTATCGAATTCCTGCTTATCTGGCTCTTTGTGACCAGAAACGAAGGCATTTCCTTGATCTTTCTCACTGAGCTCGTCGAGGAATACGACATCGAAAATGCCGTTTGCTAGTTTAGAAACTACTTCAAAAATACCGATCCAGACATTGCCAAAATATGGTTGCAAGACTACGCCTACTGCTGGAATCGGCTAATCTGAACAATGCCAAGTATACTTCTAGCTAATCCAGACAGTTCCTTCCCAATAATTTATTATAGTCCAGGGTGGATTGGGTCTTATGGCCCTAGATCGACTCTACAACTGGCTCAAACCACATCCGTGTGGTCTCTACGGATGCCAAAACTGTGGAGATGATTTTGCAAACATCACCTTGAGTGAGGAAACTGGCTCTTCGTGTCCCGGATGTGGTAGTAAATTAGACCAGTATTACCGAGTGGTATCCTAACTGCTTTTACACTACTGTCTCGATCGCACGTTGGGTAACTGCGTGCTCAGTTGAGCGGATATAGTAAGGGGAAATCACGGATTCATTGAAACCATTCGCTGATACCTGCCGAGTGTTTGAACGGTTTGACTTCGCACTGGTCGTGGCAGCCGTGTGAAGATGGTGGTCAGATGTGCGGTCTGTTTTCTCCATCCTGTTCAGAATGAATGAACGGTACACTATCCCAATTTTTACAATAGTATGTTTGTAAACCTATATCAACTGCTTTTCCCGCGATCACTGACCGGGAAGATGGACATTGTTCACAATAATAGAACGCATCCACCACATGAGACCTGATATCATAATTCTCAGGTCGACCCGGCCGAGGCCGACCGGACCGCGGTCCTCTACCCTGACATCTACACGTACCACGTTCAGGTCGACCGCGGAAAAGCCGCCGTTCGCGTCCTTGAATCTCTCGGCGTCGCCGTCGGGATTCCCGATATTCCGGGAAGCGGCCGTGCACCACTCTCTCAGTGCATGATCGCGACGGCGGAACGGAAGGCCGAATCGGTTGTCGAGACGCTCCGTCCATTCCTTGAGAGCGGGGACTACGCCGTCGTGATCGAGCCCGGCGACCTGGCGATGTTCCGTGGCGACTACGAGAAGCCCCTCACGCCGGCCGACTACGAGGCAATTTCTGAAGGGAGCTACGAGACCCTCGAGTACGTCTAGGCCTGCTCAAGAACGATGGAGACGCGGATTCCCTCCGGACGGGTGACGAGCGGCTGGCCTACCATAGCCACTGCCAGCAGCGTACCCTCGGCCTCGAGGCACACACAACCGCGGTGCTCGAGCGACTGGGATACGATGTTGAGACCTCAGACGTCGAGTACTGCGGGATGACCGGCAGCTTCGGCTATAAGCGCGAGTACTACGATCTGAGTATGGAAATCAGGAAGCGGTTACAGGAACAGTTCACCACCCCCGAGACGGGCGACCGACTGGTCGTCGCCTCGGGGACCTCGTGTCACGAGCAGCTGGACGCGCTGCTCGAACGCCGGCCGGTACATCCAGTTCAGATGCTAGATCCAGAACAGTAGTAACGTCCACGCCTGTAGCATTACGAAGCCAGCCCAAAATCCCTACAGGACGCGTTCGTTCTCAAAGGGACCGTTTGCGCTCGGGTCACCGAAACCGCTAGGAGTACGCGATATTGAGTTCAATAATGTTCGTCGCTCTAGCAGGGAAAGTATTCGTTCTTCGAGGTGCTCACCGTGATTCGCGTCGTCGGACCGGATAGCGAAATCGCCCCCAAAGACCCGACCGGTATTGCTACAAATCGGTGCCGCTGCACACCGAAGCCCGTTGACGCGCTCTTTTTCGGACAAAGGCGATTCCGCGCTTCCGAACGTCGGCAAGTTCCGCGTGAAGTTCGTCCCGGCCCGTTATCCTACTCTCTGTAAACCATGTCGGTCAATGATCGCGTCGACTCGTTCTTCGGGAAGGTAAGCAAGAATCGCTTTTCCGAGCGCCGTGCAGTGTAAATATACGCGCGTTCCGCCATGTGCGTCAGCCTGTACGGCGTCGATGCCGGAGGCGCGATAGATATAGGTCCAGTATCGTCGCTATCGGCCAGGCATGATCGTTTCTTGGAAGCGAGGTATCTGTCCGCGTCTCAGAATCACGGCCTATAATCGGTACTCGAAGTCGATCGTAACGACGTGACCGTATATCTATATAAGTATGTCATTAACAGTATTCGATATGATTGGAAGCACAACATACGAGTATCGAGGAGAGAGCGCCATCGTCACCGGACCAACCCGTGGTATCGGTTACGGTATCGTCAAAGCGTTCGCCGAGGCGAACGCGGATGTCGTCGTGAACTCACGGACCGAATCCGACGTAGAAGTGACAGCTGCAGAACTCGACAAAATCGGCGACGGAGATGTCATCGGGATAGCGGCAGACCTTTCGCAACCCGAAGAGATCCCAACGACGGTCACTGTACTCCCGTTGAGTTCACGTGCCGGGAAACGGCGCCACTCGTTGTTGTGCTGACGACGCCATCCTTCGTGGAGCCGTCGGGCGAACACGAGTAGATTTCCGAAGACGTGCTCGGCAATATTCGGCGCGTAGATCCCAGAGACGTTTGTCACCGAGGCGCCGTTCTTTGCGAGTGTTTCCAGGGGAGGTACCCCACGCCTGCAGAGGCACCGGCAAATAGCTCGAGAGAAGACGCACTGGAGAACAGCTCCGTATCGATGTTGAGCCCGGTCGCAATCGGTGCATGTTCGATCAATTCTCTCTTCCTGTGGCGTCGACGCTAACTCGAGATCGTATTCCGGAAGGCGCGACTGAAGTGCATCCGCACAACCTTCGCTGGATATTTGTGTGCTCTGCTCCGAAAAACGACAATGTTAGGTGTGGCGAGACCGATGTACTGGCGTACTTGCCGAGAGTATGCATATTCTCGGTAGATGATAGGAAATACGCTGTGAACTGTCACTTTTGGGTAGGTATTGACTGCGAGAGGAATCACTCGCCCGGTCCCCGAAGTAAACGCGTCCCGTCCGGACTACCAAGACGTGACGCGCACGTTACGAAGCGGCCTCGCGAGCGGCACGTCGATCTGTCCGTTCGTGTGGTGCGAGAGGTAGAAGGCGATGATGATCTCGAGACTTCGGGTCGCTTCTTCGCCGGGCGACGCGTTTTCGGCACGTCCGTCCAGCACGTCGACGATGTGGGAAGCAGCGTTACTAAACGCCCCCCTGTAATCGTCTTCCCAAGTCCAGGCTCCCTCAATGCCGGGAAGAGTCTCCTCGACGTGAGTTCCATCATCTGCGAGTCGCCAGTACCGCCACTCTCCGTCGTCGTTGTTCCGGTAGAGTTTGCTGTTCGATCCGATGATCGAGATCGTCATTGACGACTACTCCCGTGGGATCGTACAGTCGACGGTGACGAACGTGCTATCGTCTATCACGACGAAACCGCTTCCGCCAGCGTCGTCGACGGTTTGGTTAGCATTGAGACTATCGACGGCCTCGTTTTC
The DNA here is from genome assembly GCF_023913515.1 of Natronococcus sp. CG52. NCBI lineage: Archaea > Methanobacteriati > Methanobacteriota > Halobacteria > Halobacteriales > Natrialbaceae > Natronococcus > Natronococcus zhouii. The sequence continues at coordinate 168,929 of NZ_CP099393.1, read as the reverse complement.
GCCGGTAATGTGACTCGAAATGATTTTTGGCTCGCGCATTCAGGAGGTACACCAACGTGTCGATCAGATGTATCGAGTTCCTCAGAGGTTCCATGCGAAACTGCGTGCTGACTGACTGAATCTCACCGAGGAGCTTCTCCTCCTAAATAAGCCGCTTGAGCTACCGCTGTTTGTCGGTAAACCGGAACGAGTGGTTGACAAGCAGTTCGATATCGTTCTCTACACATGCCGACGTCATTTCCTCTGCGGCGCTGACCCGTGAGGCGATCAGCTTTCCACACCAGATAAGATCGGGATCGGCTTTCGACCTCGCTGCGTCGATAACGTGCTCGTGGTGTAAGTACGACGGAGTACACACCGACACAATGTCCAGCTCTTCGGTCGCGAGCATTGCCTCGTGTCCGACGTATCGGCGTTCGGCGGGGATGTTCCATGCCGTTCCGAACCGTTCGAGTTTCTCTTCGTCGACGTCAGCAGCCGTGACAAGCTCAATCTCGTCCTGCGCCTCAAACCCGCCGGCGTAACTGGCTCGGATTTTCCCGGCCGATCTTGACCTCATTGTGCATACCGAGGATTCCCATTCCGGCGATACCACCCGTGCCGATGATTCCTGTACGATACGTCATTTTATTCGTAAACGCGAACCGAACCAGCCTGCATTTCTTCGATGTACTCCCAATCATATTCGACCCCGGGCCCGAGTCCGTCAGGTACTTCGACGTATCCTTCGTCGTTAATAGTGTCGACCATGTCAGAGTATCCACACCGGTAAATCGGCGGCTGCGTATTCTGACAGTCAGGGTGGACGAGAGCAACCTCGTAATAGTTAGCGTTTCGCATCGCTGCAATGCAGTGACGGTGGGCAGGACCAGGTGCGTGAATTTCGACGTCGAGGCCGAATCCTTCGGCGATCCGGGCTCGCTTGATCGCACCGGTGATCCCTCCGTCGTACTCCGGATCAGCTCTAATAAAATCTGTCGCTTCGTTACGATGAAATCGGTAAACGGTTCCAGTCCGCGGATGTGTTCTGTCAAGAGCAACGGCGTATTGATTGACTCCCGTAGTTTTCGGTCGGTGTGCTGTGAGATTCCCCCCGTCCCGATACGAATCCTCGTACCAGAAGAAGTCCTGTTCGTCACAGGCCTTTCCGACCTTCACCGCGTCGCCGAACGTCTCGTACTCGCAGGCGGGGTCGAGCATGAGGCCCATTTCGTCGCCGACTCAATCACCGACCTCGTGGACCGTCTTGATCTCGCGGTCGATGTCCCGCTGCTCGTCGCTGCCTCCCCAGCCGTGGATCTTGAATCCCTCGTATCCCATCTCGTGACACTGCTCGGCGAAGTCGGCGTAAGCTTCGGGCGAGTTGAGTCCGCCGTTATCGTCGGCGTGGTACGTTGAAGCGTAAGTGGGGGATCTGTTTTCGGTACGTTCCGAGCAATTCGTGAATTGGTGCATCGTAGTGCTTTCCGGCGAAATCCCAGAGAGCGATATCAAGCGGACCGATCCCCATCCGGTCATACTTTCGTAGGCCGCGTTTGATCTCACTCCAATGTCGTTCGCGTCGTAGTGGATTTTTCCCGACGAGATACTTCGCGTATGAGGCGATCTGGTCGGGTGCGGTCGAAGTGACGAGGACGTACTCACCAGTAACGTCTGTATTCGTATGAACCTTGATCGCTAGCGTAGAACTCTCGAGGGTCGATTCCGGTTCGTACACTAGGTTGAATCGGCTGCGTTGAATCACTAGACGGCGTAGGGGAAGGTCAGTAAATCAAAGGAGTTGAAGCGGGAGAATTTAGTTGTCCATGACGCAAATCTCCCGCTTCACCGAGCGTTGTGTCTCGATGGCGGTGTTTAGTTAAGCGTGAAAAGTGAGGCGGCACGATTTCATGGTGTCCATGCCAAAAATCGACCGCCTCAGCGGGTGTAGCGACTGGATCGATTTGAGTTTTGTGGAGCGAGAGCGGACACCGCGTCAGCTGATGGAGCTCGGTATTCGACTCCATTTGGCTGGCCTCTCGCTTTCGAATACCGTTCGAGAATTAGAGAAGTTCGGTGTCGAACGATCATGGAAAGCAGTCCACGACTGGGTGCACAAGTGCGATCTCCAGCCGACTGATAGGGTCTCTCCGAATCACGTCGCGCTCGACGAGACCGTGATTCGGATCGGCGATCAGCAGTACTGGCTGTACGCTGCGGTCAATCCCGAAACGAACGAATTGCTCCATATACGGCTATTTTCGACGACTACGACCGCTGTGACAGAGATCTTTCTGCGGGAACTAGCTGAGAAACATGATCTCTCCAACACCGTGTTTCTCGTCGATGGAGCACACCATCTTCAGACAGCACTCCGGCGACGTGGGCTCCGATTTCGATACGAGAAACACGGAAATCGGAACGCTGTTGAACGTATCTTTCGGGAGGTAAAACGCCGAACCTCTTCCTTCTCAAACTGTTTCAACCACGCGAGACCAACGACCGCAGAATCGTGGCTCCAAGCCTTCGCCGTCTGGCACAATGCTACAAACTAAACACGACCGTCTCGATTGCACAAAGAGTTACGGGTGAACGAGGCGAATCCGCCGCCCCGAGCGGTGGCGGCGGATTCGCCGACTATGCCCTCGTTTCGCTGCACTGTCTCCGGATTTACCTCGATGCCACCTACCGAATGACCATCGATCTGCTGAAGGAAATGCCGCAAATAACAGGCGAGATCGGCCTCAATGCGGCCGATCTCCCCGCACCTTCCACCCTGTGTAAGGCGTTTGACCGGATCGAGATGAGCGTCTGTCGAGTGTTGCTGCGCCAGTCGGCGCAGCTACACGATTCATCCGAACACGCTGCTATCGACGACACATTCTACGAACGAGATCGTGCGAGCCGCCACTACTGCCAACGAACGAATTACCGCGTTCAAACGCTCAAGGTCACAAAACTCGTCGATACAGCAACGCAAACTGTGCTCGATCTTCACTATTCGACGACGTTAGACGGCAGTGACGCGGATCTCTGTGAGCAGATCGCCCGCCGGAACGCGGGCGATCTGCGGTCACTGGCCGCTGAGAAGGGCTATGACAAGCAACAACTCCGCGAACGGCTCCGTGAACTCGACATTCACACACTGATCAAACACCGAATCTTCGCACCGTACGATCACGCACACAACGCCCGAATTGACGAAGACCGGTACGCTCAGCGGTCAATGACCGAAACCGTCAACTCAGCCGTCAAGCGCTCGCTCGGCTACGCTGTGCGAGCGCGTGGCTGGTGTCGAGAGTTCCGTGAAATCGCTCTGATGTGTGTCGTCTACAACATCAAGCGTGCCATCAAACAGTGAAATCCACCGCCTTACAGCGATTCAACAGAGCCGTTGAATCCTTCTCCATCGGTTCCAACATTTTTGATCGGATAGTTGAACTCGATAGCTTCAACCCGGGTTATTTCTGGCTCCATACAGATGGTGTAGAACGATAGCACAAGAAAATTTGGTGACAGGAAATATTTATTTCGATTTCCTCTAAGGATACCGCCGCTTCTATTTGGAAAGACTGGGCCTAAGAAATAGGCTTCCGCACGGATTCCCAAAATGGGGACTCGAGAGCAGTTCGAGTGGCATCACTCGTGAAGCGTTGGGTTCGGTGTGAATGAGTACGAGTTTATGCGAGGTGATACGTTGGCAGAACGTGAGCGCGAGGTAATGAACTCGAAACCATTCAGGCCAATTATGAAAAAAGCTCCGCGCCCGCTGTAGGTTCGTCTCAGCATCCAACAGCAGATCAGTTGGCGCCGCGGTTTCGAGCACAATCCAGTCGCCGTAGCCGATTTCCTTGAGGGTGTGTCTCGCTCCTGTCGGGAGGTGACTGCCCGGCACGCCGAGTCACCATTCCTCATCCTTGGGGCTACTTTCTTTCGTCGAACCGGGAACAGACGTCGCTACCTTGATTTCCGCGGCGACGTCGGCCGAGACGAGGCCGCGGCCGATTTCGCGCGCCTCCCAGTCGCGTTCCTGCCAGGCGAGTTTGAACTGACCACAGCAGCTGGACTTGAAGTTGAATTACCGCGTGAATCATTGCCTGAATTGGGGACGGCGAAGAATTCGACCGGATTGTCCTTATACGTCGGTTTGTTGCGTTCAGACACGTCAGCGGTGATATCGTGGTCTTCACCGTTCATCTTTCACGACGCGGATCGGTTGAGGGCGAGATTAATTCTCTCACCGCGAACAATTACAACTGTACATCTGTAATATGCCTTGTTACGCGTGAGTATGTGACAATCCGTATGTGTCAGGACTGGAAATTACTGTTGCTCTCCCCCTCAGTTCGAGTTGATAACCGTTATTTCTGGGAATAGAATCATTTACCCGGCGATTCCCGAAAGCCGAACCAAAATCGACGCCTGCGTTCTCTCGAGTTCACGGTGATTGGCGTCGATTCGTCGAACATCACGAATCGATGTGACGACGCGGTACCGATCTGGAGGCACGTGCGACAGTATGGTGGGACAATGTGCTGCCTCTTTCGCATCCTCGAGGATTTGTACGATCGAAATACTGTGAGCGTCGATCGGAAACGATCGCACGACCGTATCAAAACTCGTTCCCATCAAGGGAACACATCGTCGATATAATTCCCTCTCACGGCTTGGCCAGCAGCTACATAACAGCTACTACACTCCAGTTTTTCGACACAGTCGCGACGGAGGCCCTGCGTAAACTACTGTATCGATGGTTCGCGCAAAAGGAAGTAATCGGAAAGATGGCTGCCATCCGGCTGTTGCCCGGAATCACAGCCGGACGACGCGATTACTCAATGAGGGATTCGATGTCGTCCTCAAGTTGTTTATACAGCCGTTCGGCTTTTTGCTCCTCCTCGGGGGCAAGCGGCCGGATCGGCTCTCGCACATTGCCGCCGTTGAGTCCGGCGAGTTCGAGTCCCTTTTTGACCGCCGAGACGCTGATCGCGCCTTCGATCTCGTTTTCCTGCCCGGTCTCGTCCCGGAAGTTCTGGTATGGTAGGCAGATATTCCGGAGTTTGCTGGCGCTCTCCCAGTTACCTTCCGAGAGCGCGTCGAACAGTTCGAGCCCGATTTCCGGTCGGAAGTTGCTGACGCCCGCAGAGAACCCCTCCGCGCCCTCAGCCCAGAAGGAGACGGCGAACGGTTCTGCGAGGCCGTTGACCCAGACGACGTCGTCGTCGCCGGCGGCGACGGCCGCGCCGAGTTTAACCGGGTCCTTCAGCGCGTACTTGATCCCGACGACGCCCTCGATTCGGGTGAGGCTGGTGAGGTAGTCGACGGACGGATCGAAGCCACGGACGTACGGGACGAGCGGTGTCTCGGTGACAGAGGAGAGGTCCCGGTAGTACTCTAATAACCCCTGCTCGTGGAGATAGGTGTGGTCCGGCGGCATGATCATCATCGCATCGACGTCGATGCGATCATACGCGCGGATCAATTCCTGAGCGTCCGGGGTGCTGCCGCCGACGCCGGCCAGGACACAGGCGTCCGAGGGAAGTGCTTCCAAGCTCGTCTCGGCCACGTCGACGCGCTCGCTCACCGAGAGCGAGTGGTACTCGCTGATGTTCGCGGTCGCCAGAAACGTTCGGATCCCATCCTCATACAGCTCCTGAGCGTTCTCCGCGATCTCCTCGTGTTTGATTTCGAGGTCGTTGTCGAACGGCGTCAGTAAGCCAACGGCAACGCCACGGAGACGTTCCCGTACCTTGTCGGCTGACAATGACATAGAATTTGAATATTTCCCGAATAGTATAAATCCATCGCTTACCGAAGTCTCCCGGGACCACAGATAGTTGATTGAGAGCCCAATATCGGGCCAAAGAGCAATTGGTGAGTGAGTTCTCGTATTTGAGGAAATATAGGAATCGCAGATCACCATGGGTTTCAACAGTACCTTGAGCAGCTTCGTCGAGCGTCCCCGTGCGAGTACAGATACGACGGTCAAACCGGGACCGAGTTTGCATCCTGGCAGGACGCCGTGCGACGGGAATTGGCGACGGTACTCGGCTTTCCTGCGATTCGGGCGGCTGGGTCGTACGATCTCGAGCCAGAACGTCTCGAGACCGAAGCGAAATCCGGCTACGAGCGTCGGAAATGGCACATCCGAACGGAACCCGGGTTTCGTATCCCGTTCTATCTCCTTATCTCGGACGCGGCCGACCTGCCGTATTCCGTCGTCCTCACGGTTCACTGGCATTGTGAGGACGGGAAAGCACTTACTGTTGGCGTCGTCGGCGATGATCGGACGGAAATTGCCGAGAAGTAGCGGGATTTCGCTCGCCAAGCGGTAAAGCGTGGGTATGCAGCCCTCGCACCGGATATGCGTGCATTCGGCGAACTCGCCGGGCCGGAACTCGAAGCCGGCGGGTATCGGGCGTGTACGCGACTGCAGAAAGTCGGTCAACTGTTCGGTCGGACACTGGCGGTGAACGGGCCTGGGACGTGCTGCACCTCGTCGGCTTCATCGAGCAGCAGTCCGATCGGATCGGGATCATGGGCCACTCCGGCGGTGCAGCGGTCTCTCTGTTCTCTATCCGGACGGCGTATGGCCGACCGTCTTCGAGACGGGGGCACCCGTTTGCTGACTGGACCAGCGGGGATCCGGACCGGAGTAACTACGACCGCTCGCAGGTGTCGATGAGACAGCGAAGATAGCCCGCACCGTACGAACGCGACCGATGGCGCCATTCCGTGTCGCCCTCAATGTGTGGGACGTGGTCAAGTAATACCGGGCCCTTGAATCCGATCCCCTGGAGCGCCCCCATGGCCTCCTGCGGATCGAAGTTCCCCTCGTCGAGGAACGTCTCGGTGAACTCCGGGACGGTTCCGATGACGTCGCGAAAGTGAACGAACATGATATTGTCTCCGAACTGCCGGATCACGTCGGGCACGTCTTCGCCCATCTCGGAGAAACAGCCAAGGCAGAGCTTCAGCCCGTGGGCATCGCTGGGAACACTCGACATTGCGCGCTCGAAACTTTCGACGTTGCGGAACAGTCTCGGGACGCCGCCGATCTCCTCGTATACCGGGGGATCTGCGGGGTGAAGCGCCATCTGAACGCCCGCGTCTTCGGCTATCGGTATGATCTCTTCGAGGAACTGCTCGTAGTTCTCCCAGCACTCCACCTCCGTGTACGTTCGTTCGAGCTCACCCGGCGGCGTATCAATGGTGCCGAGATCTTCCTCGTTCCAGCGCGTCGCTTTTGCACCGCCTCGCACAGTGGCATCCATCTCGGTTCGCATAGGGACGACCCCTCGCGGATTCCACTGATATCCAAGCGTGTCGATACCAGCCTGGCCCAGTCGTTCGATCAGGGTCGCGATAGCCTCGACCTGCTCGTCACGCCCGTCTCGGTCGAACATGATGTCGCCGTACATCCCGTAATGCAGGGAGTGAATGCCGGCGAACCGAAGACCAAAGCTGTCGAACAGTTCCTTCAACTCGGTCAGTCGTTCGACCGAGGGGATCGAATCCGGCGATAGCTTGAGATGTCTCGCCCCGTCAGTGTCGAGGTCGTCGGGGAACGCGTCCGCCTCGTATCCTGGTGAGACGACGTCGACGAAGATGTCCTCGACGCCGATCTGTGACATAAACCGGAGCCGTTCGTCGTTCAACCAGCGAGTCCTGAAGCCGACACTGATACGCTCCATTTTCTCCTGAGTCGCTTGCTCAGTCACCATGTACAACCCGTATGCGGAGTCCCCTAATGGGAGTTACGGTGTCGACCGTCTGATCGGGAAGTGACCCGATAGGATCAGTACGCCTCGGTGATCCGGTCGAACTGGTCGTCCGAGAGCGTGATATCGACGGCTTTGGCGCTATCGGTCAGTTGTTCCGGCGTTCGGGCCCCGATGATCGGAACGGCCGACGGATTCTCCTGTCGGAGCATCCATGCGAGGCTGACCTGAGCCGGTGTCGCGTCGAGTTCCTCGGCGACGCTGCGGATCTCGTCGAGCACCGACCACTCGCGGTCGCCGAAGTGGTCGATCCAGAACTCCAAGTCACCGCGCGATCCGCTTGGATTGTCGCCGTCGCGCTCGTACTTCCCGGTCAGGAAGCCGCCCTCCAGCGGCGAATAGGGACAGACGGCCAGCCCCTGCTCTGTACAAAACTCGAGGTAATGGCTGACGTGGACCGGATACTCGGGCGTCTGCCGAAACGGGGCATCATCTCGGTAAGCGGGGTTAAACCGCGGCTGCGTTACTTCAAACCGTTCCCAGCCGTTGACATCGCTCTCCCAGAGCGCGGTCGTGAGTTTCCAAGTGGACATCATACTCGCGCCAAGGTGGTTCACTTTCCCTTCCTTGACGAGTTCGTTCAGCGTCGCCAGCGTCTCCTCGATGGGAGTCTCCTCGTCCCAGCGGTGGATGTAGTAGACGTCGAGGTAGTCCGTACCGAGACGCTCCAGCGTGGCATCGATCTGTTCCCGGATGTGTTTCCGCCCCAGCCCGCTGTCGTTGGGTCTGTCGCCCATGTCGCTGTATACCTTCGATGCGATGACAAAATCCTGGCGGTCGTGGTCCTCCAGCCACTCCCCGATGTACTTCTCACTCGTCCCCTGGGGATCGCCGTAAACGTTCGCGGTATCGATGTAGTTGATACCCAGGTCCCAACAGGTATCGAGTAGCTCGTGTGCTTCGTCGCGGGTCGTCTCGACGACTCCGTCGGTCTCCTTTCCGAATCGCCAGGTTCCAAAACACAGTTGTGACACTTCTGTTCCTGTCGTCCCGAGCTTCGTGTATTCCATCGCCGTATCGCAGGTCGCCGACCGCCCCAATAACTCTACTGCCCGCCTCGGACCAGACGTTTATTATTCCACGCCCTAGTCTTCCACCAATGACACAGACACCCGGTCCGAGTATCACTTCACGACCGCAGATGAACGAGAGGCACTGGTTGACCCTCGCCGGCTACGTCGCTCTCGGCATCGTGGTCACTGTCTACGTGGTCTGGACTGTGCTCTCCGCCAACGCCTCGCCACTCAGCCTTCGCAGCGGGCTTATCCTCACGGGAGCGGCGCTGTTCAGTTTCTTCGCATACATAGCGCTGTTCCGAGACGCAGTGCACCTCTCACACGCAGAAGTCGAGTGGACTCCCAACTGGCTCTGGTATTTTGCGGTGGGCTTCGCGATCCCACTTGCGACACGGTTGGTAGCCCCGTCACTCGACCTGTTTGGGAGCGGATCACCGCTCGTTATCGTGTACTCGCTGGTGGTCACGACGACAGTAGTCTGCACTGTGTATCTCTACCGACGGCGCAAGTACACCGATCTGTGGGCGTCCTTAGCGTCCGATCAGTAGCATCAGAACCCGACGTTTCTCCCTCGCGGGGGTCTGCGTTCCACCTCTCTTTCTCTTTCGCACGAGGAAGTTGGAAATGACTGTTCGTATTTCTACCACATGTACTATTGTTAAAAAGGGGGAAATTATATGTGTCGCCTATGCATGGTTACCAACGAAGTATGTCAGACGAAAGCTACAGTAGACGCAAGTACATGGGACTGGCGGCTGGCATGGCAGCTGGTGGTTTCGCAGGTTGCACTGGTAATGGATCCGGTAGCGGAGACAGCATCACATATTGGGGAGACAACCCCGATTCGGACCATCCCCAATCGCAGCAGCTCATCCAGGACGCGACGGACGTCGAAGTCGAATTCACCGACATGCGGTACGACAGCATCAAAGAGCAGTACCTCACCGGTGCGAACACCGGTACTCCGGATGCTGTCGAGGCGACCCCCAATCACCGGGGAGACTACGTCTCCGCCGACCTGATCGAACCGCTGACTGACCGTATTGACGACCTCGATTACAAAGACGGGTACATCGGTCTGGATACGATGAAGCACCAGAACGAAACCTGGGCCCTCCCATACATCGGGAACGGCCGCGGATTCGTCTATCGCCAGGACATCTTCGAGAAGTACGGCTTCGACGTCCCGGACCAGTGGAGCGACTTCATCCAAATGGGTGCGGAGATCACGAAGAACGAAGACGACATGCACGGATTCACCCTTACCAGCCAGAAGGGGAATACCCGTGGTCTCCAGGAGTTCCTCTCCTTCCTCTTCCAGCGTGTCGACTCAGTCTTCGAGGCGGACGGCGACGGATTTACGCTCAATGCCACTGCCGAGGACTTCGGCATCGTGTTCAAGGAGTATTTCTACGATCCGTTCTTCGCAACCGACACCCCCGCGACAAATCCGGACGCAAGGGGCATCGACTCCCTGGCGCACGATATCGCGTACATGAACGGGAACTACGCTGCCATCTCCACTGGTCCCTGGGTGTACGGTCTCATGGAGACGTCCGAGGACACGAACGAACAGGCGGAAGAGAACTACAGGAACAGCGCAGCGACGCACAACCCGCGCGTCGAAGGCGGCGAGAAAGGGACGTATGCCGAGGTAAAACCCCTCTTCGTCAACCGTCATTCGAAGAACAAGGAAGAGGCCTGGAAAGCGATCAAAGCGTTCACCTCGCCCGAGGGTATTCAGACGTACCTCGAGGAGAATCCGGGTAATCTCCCCGCTCACGAGGACGTCGAGTGGACCGTCCCCGAAAACACGGATAATCCGGACTGGGCCGGGTTCGAAGACGTCTTTGAGACCGGCAAGTCCTACGGCTTCTGGAGCGTCAGTCAGGTTTCGTCGACCTGGTTCGACCTCTCACAGAAGGTCATGTACGACGAGATCGATCCCATGGAGGCTGGCGAAAGACTTCACGAAGCCTGGTCGGAGAAAGCGAACGAGATGTAGCCAGCCCGTTAGAGAGGAGGCGCGGCGCCCCTTCGGGACGATATTGCGTCCAACTTACCGCCTTCTGTAGCTGCTCAACGAACTACGGAGACCTCGCAGAGTGGGGAGTGTTTTCGCCGAGCGGCCATCCACCCTCTCTTATTCTCGGTGCAAATCAGGCAAGACCCAGGAATCGCCGGAAGAGAAAAAGAAAAGGACATGGACCATTGGCGCCGTTGTCGACGCAGGGCGGGGCTGGTCGGAGCGGAAATACACCCGAGCACACGGGTTCATAATACCTCTCCAGCGAACCATCAGATATCGGGATTAGCATGGAAGAGATGGACCGCGTCGCGGTTTTCGAGCGGTCGCGTGAAAACTGATCGAGTCTCAGAATCTGCGTCGTTCTGCCTTCTATATCGGGAGGGAGAGACATTGGCGTAATCCGTTTTCGGGTCGATGTCGTGCCTGGCGTCCTTCGGAACTACGTCAGTTCGGCGATGGAGTCGTACACTTATTCCGACCCGTCGAGATCAGCGTTCACGGCGGTACCCTGCCAACTCGGTGCCGATGACTGACCGGTTCTGCGTCTCCTTCGGTGGCTACCAAATCGCGGGGGATCTCTACGGGGTACGAGGCGAAGCCTATCACAACTGACCTTTATTCACGCTGAGGATGCTTGCATATCCAACTGTAGGCGCGAGAAGGGGGGTCCGTGCTCTGTTCCCTATGGTACGACACGGGACGGCGACCGATGGCTGTTGGGACCTCGTGCGTCGAAACTGGTGCCGCAGCGGAGTTAGCTGCCGTGCATGCCGCCGCTCGCGAGCCCCTTAACGATGTACTTCTGCACCAGTGCGAAGAAGACGATAGAAGGGATTGCAGTAAGGGTCGCCGCGGTGAGGGTCGCTCCCCAGTTAACCGTATTGGCGCTCTGGAAGAGGTACAGCCCGAACGGGAGTGTCCGAGTCGAGTCTCCCTGGGAAAGGATGGACACGAACAGGAAATCGTTCCACGACGTCACGAAGGTGTAGAAGGCAGCGACCGCGATGCCGGGCTTCGCGAGCGGGACGATCACGTGATAGAGCACCTTGAGGTGAGAGCAGCCGTCGATTCGCGCCGCCTCGTCGAGCGCCTCAGGTATATCGTCGAAGAAGCCCTTGAGAAGCCAGAGGGCGAGCGGGAGCGCGCGCACGCAGTGCGCCAGGATAATCCCGGTGTAGGAGTTCACGAGGTTCAGCGTGTACATCATGATGAAGAACGGGATGAGGATCAACGCCGGCGGAAGCATCTTGGTCGCCATGAAAGCGATCAGGAGCGATTTCCGACCCGGATACGAGAATCGGCTGAGGGAGTAGGCCCCGAGGACACCGGCTATCAGGGTAAGGATGGTGGTGCTGACCGAGATGACGATCGAGTTGAAGAACATCGTCTGGAACTGCGGATTGGTTAGCACCATCTCGTAATTGGCGAACGTGATCTGTTCGATGCTGGGGATGATTATGAGCTCGTCCGCCTGGATAATGGATCCCGGTTTGATGGTCGAAAGGGCGAGCCAGAGGATCGGGACGAGAAACCAGATGAAGTACAGTGTAAGCGCACCGTAAACGCCGAGCGCGTGCTTGATGCTGTTGTCTTCGCCGATGAAAGCGTCAAATCGGCCAACAATGCCTGTCCTGCCGTCTTGAACGGTTTTGCTTGGTGCTGCCATTAGTAGCTCTTCCCCGTTAGCGCGTCGTTCTGTTGCATATTCGTTTCCATTATTCCGTGTCCTCCAGTTTGATGTAGACGACCGTGAAGATCGTCAGAAGCACTAACATCACGGTACCGACGGCCGATGCATAACCGAGGGCGTATTCCTGAAACGCTTGCTGGTAGACGTACGTTCCCAGGACTTCGGTCCGGTTCACCGGGCCGCCACCGGTCGCGATGTAGATCATCTGGAAGCTGTTGAACGCTGCGATCGTCTCGATCACGATCATGATCATCGAAATGTACGCGATGTTCGGCAGAGTAATGTGGCGGAACTTCTGGAGTCGGCCTGCGCCGTCGATCTCGGCCGCCTCGTAGTACTCCTCTGGGATGGACTGCATGCTCGCCATCAGCGCGATCGCGACGAAGGGAGTGTCCTTCCAGACGCGAAGCATGGTGACCAGCGGAAGCGCCCAAGCCTGGGTTCCGAACCACGACCTGTTCGGGCCCCCAAACATTTGAGAGATCAAGTTGACCAGGCCGTAGTCAGCTTCGAGCATCCACGACCAGATGATCACAATGACGACGGGCGGGATTACCCAGCTCACCATCGAGATGCTCCGTAGTGGCCCTAAGCCTGGTAGATTTTCCTTCAGTAATAGCGCGAGCCCGAGCCCGAGCAGGTACATCGTCACGACCGCCCCGACTGTCAGGAACACAGTTTGCAGGAGTGCCTGACTGAAGACGGGGTCCTCGAGCAACTGCTGGTAGTTCGCAAGTCCGACCCATTGTACCTGATCTAACTGCAGGAACGATCGAGAGTGAAAACTAATCCAGATGGCTCGTACCGTCGGATAGACGATGATCACCGTCATCATCAAGGTCGCAGGGACAACAAGACCAATCCCAATCCATGTCTCCTGTGTGAACCACTTGGCCTCGATTACAAACTGACGTAATTGTTGTAACCGTGGCTGCTCTTTGTGGGGTGTTGCCATCAGGCTAATAAGACTAATTCCCCATATATAAAATCTGTGCTATGCTAAACTATTTATATTAGATCTGCCATTCTCTAGGCACCGATGGCAGACTTGGAACTCCGGGATCTCGCGAAGATCTATCAGAGTAGTTCGGACGATCCGATCGTCGGCGTGGATAACCTCAATATTGAGCTCGAGGAGGGGAATTTCCTCGTTCTGGTCGGCCCGTCTGGGTGTGGTAAATCGACGACGCTCAGATCGATTGCCGGCCTCGAAAACGTGAGTAGCGGAGAAGTCCGAATCGGGGGCGGAGTCGTGAACGATCTCAGCCCCAAGGACCGGAACATCGCGATGGTGTTCCAGAATTACGCCCTGTATCCGCACATGACCGCACGAGAAAACATGAGCTTCGGGCTCAAGATGACGACCGATCTCCCAGACGAGGAGGTCGACGAGCGCGTTGAGGACGTCGCTCAGATGATGGGGATAGACGATCTCCTCGGCGACAAACCGTCCGAGCTGTCCGGCGGTCAGCAACAGCGCGTCGCCCTGGGCCGCGCAATCGTTCGCGAACCCGAAGTCTTCCTCCTCGACGAGCCCCTAAGTAACCTCGACGCGAAACTTCGCGCTCACATGCGCACGGAGCTTCAGGAACTGCAGGATGAGCTCAATATCACGACGGTATACGTCACCCACGACCAGACCGAAGCAATGACGATGGGTGACAAAATCGCGATTCTGAACGAGGGAGAGCTCCAGCAGGTCGGCACGCCGCTAGAGTGTTACTACACCCCTGAAAACAAGTTCGTAGCCGGCTTCATCGGCGAGCCATCGATGAACTTCTTCGAGACGAGCGTCGACGACGATCGTCTGGTCGGCGACGACTTCGACTATCCGCTCTCCGGCTCGCGTCTCGACGCCATCCGAGGAGAAGATCGGGTTACCCTCGGCATTAGGCCCGAGGACATCGAAATCGCCGACGAGCCGGACGACCATACCGTGTGGGTGGACGTCAGAGTCGTCGAGCCCCTGGGCGACATCAACTACATGCACGTCGATCTCGCCGGCACCGAGATGACCGTGAAGGTACCCGGTGAGTATTATATCGAGGAAGAGGAGGAGGTCCTGTTGCGGTTCCCTGAGGAGAAGATCCACCTGTTCAGCGGCTCGACTGGCGAAGCGCTCTGTAATCGTGAACTCCCCGCCGACAGTTCGATCCCGATCGCGGCGACGCCGGAGGCCTGAGCCGGATTACCGGGACATGCATCGACGACTGGCCTGATCTTCTACGAGGGGTCGTCCGCCCGCGAGCACCGCTGATAGCGCTTTCGCGAGGTGTAACTGAAATGAGTGGCGGAGCGTCGCTAGGCGAGTTCCCTCGCCGGAAGGACGTCGTCGATGCTGACGACAACGTTCGCCGCTTCGGTTGCGCTCGTGATCGCTTCGGACTTGATCGCCGGTACGTCGACGATGCCCGCTTCGAGCGCATCAAGAGTTCCGCCATGGGTCACGTCGATCCCCGCCGACGTCTCTCCGTTTGCATGGGCGGCACGGAGATCAGTTATCGTATCGATGGGATCGAGGCCCGCGTTCCGGGCGAGCACTTTCGGCACTCGCTCGAGCGCGTCGGCGAAGGCCTCCATAGCGATCTGTTCCCGACTGTCGTTCAGCGTAGCTTCATCGCGGACACGACGGGCAAGTTCGATCTCCGTCGCCCCGGCGCCAGAGACGACGCGCCCCTCAACGGCGAGTTGTATCGCGAGGTCCACTGCCTCCTCGACATTGCTTTCGAGCTTCTCAGCGACGCTCTCCGTGGAACCGCGGAGAACCAGGGTTTTCGCCGTCGCATCAGTCTTTTCGACGTAGAATAACCCCGCATCGTCGTCCCGGCGAATGCTTGCCTGCCCGAGATCCGCCTCGCCGAGGTCCGCGAGGTCGCCGACAATCCGGATATCGAGTAGTTTCGAGAGGAACTCCAGGTCGGGCTTGACGGTGAACTGAGTCACCAGTACCCCCTCCTCGGACAGCAGATTGGCGATTCTATCGTCGACTCGCTTCTGACAGAACACGACGTCGGCGCCGGTCGCCAGGATCTGGTCGACTTGCCCCCGCTGTGCCCGCTCCTCCCAGTCGAGATACTGGTCGTACTCATCCAGCGTGTCGACCGCAACGTTGGAGTCGTGTTCAATCTCTCCGACCTCAAGCGGTTCGTCTACCAGCAGGACGTCGGCACACTCAAGATCGGTCGGCATACTCGGCCGCATCGGCGTTTTTTCGATGACCGCTCCCGAGAGGAGTTCGAAATCGTCGATCCATTGACCCGATCTCGTATCGATAGCTATGCGGTCGGCGTGTTCAGCCTCTGCTTCCTCGACGACGGCTTCGGCGGCGGTAGCGATGAGATCCGCAAGGTCCGTCCGTTGGTTGCCGAAGACGACGCCGGTGAGGTGACTGGCGACTGCTTGTCGAAGCATCTGTCCGTCGTTTGGGTCCAGCCGGTGTGACAACTCGTCAATCGCTTCCTGTGCGACCTTGTTCCCTTTCCGGAATCCGTCGACGATATTCGTCGGATGGATTCCCTGCTCGAGGAGCGTCTCGACGCTCGTCAACAACTCGGTCGTGATCGCGATAGCTGTCGTCGTTCCGTCACCGACTGCCGCTTGCTGATCCTCGCTAACCGCCGCGATGAGTCTCGCGAACGGGTTTTCGAATGCGAGCTGCTCGACGACAGTCGATCCATCACCGGTAATCGTCACCTCTCCGTTGTCACTCACGATCATCTTCTCCATCCCGTTAGGTCCGAGCGTCGACGTAACGATATCGCCGACCGCGCGCGCGGCAGCGGCGTTCCGTTGCTGAATCTGCCTGGTCCCGTTGAAGTCAGATCGGTCCTCACTCGTAATGGCGCTTTGATTCATATGTACTCTCCAAGGGACGGTTGACATAAATGTATTGCCCGAAGTGATTCCGTCCCGATGGCCGAGTGGACCCAACAGGCGATCTCGCTCTCGTGGAGACATTTCGACTGCGCACGTGGCGAACTGCTCGTGCACACAGTAGGCACTGCACGGTACGAATCCACACAATGTTTATTTATCATGAGCAAGTCTCTATTGCTGTGTCCTATGGAAACCGAAATCGGAAATAAGGTAGGTACTGGTAGGTCTACCGACTCGAGCAGTGGTTCGGTTGTAACTGTTAAAATCGGGTATATCGGCGGCGGAAGTCGCGGTTGGGCTCACACGCTCATAAACGACCTCGCCCAATGTACCGACGTTGCGGGTGAGGTATTCCTCTACGACCTGGATTACGAGAGCGCCAAGCGCAACGAGAAGTTCGGCAACTGGGTCCAGGAGCAGGACGGTGCGGTCGGAGACTGGACGTACACGGCGGTCGAAGACCGGGCGGAGGCGCTCGAGGGCGCCGACTTCGTCATCCTGTCCACGCAGGATCCGCCGGCCGAAACGATGGCTCACGAGCTCGACATCCCAGCGGAGTACGGTATCTATCAGTCCGTCGGTGACACCGTCGGGCCCGGCGGAGTCGTCAGAGCTATGCGGACGATCCCGGTCTACCGGGACATCGCTGCCGGAATCCGTGAGCACTGTCCGGACGCGTGGGTGTTCAACTACACTAACCCTATGACGATCTGTGTTCGGACCCTTTACGAGGAGTTCCCGGACATCAACGCCTTTGGGTGCTGTCACGAGGTGTTCCACACACAAGAGCACCTCGCCGAACTCGTCGCCGAGTACCTGGACGTCGAGCAACCACCGCGAACGGAGATCGACGTGAACGTCAAGGGGATCAATCACTTCACCTGGATCGACGAGGCGTCGTGGAACGACCGCGATATCTATCCGCTGGTCGAGCGACACCACGAGGAGGAAATCCGTGATCGCACCTTCGAACCGGGCGAGCTGGACGACGAGTCGTGGTTCGTGGACAACCAGCTCGTCACCTACGAACTCTTCGAGCGGTTCGGCACATTGCCCGCGGCGGGCGACCGACATCTCGCCGAGTTCGTCCCATGGTTCCTCTCGGTTGACGAACCGGCAGAGGTCCAGTCCTGGGGGATTCGCCTCACCCCGAGCGAGTACCGTGTCGAACGGCAAGAGGAGGCGATCTCGAAGTTCCACGACCCGATGAACGGCGAAGAGGAGTTCAAGTTCTCCGAGTCGGGCGAGAAGGGGGTCGACATGATGCGCGCGCTGGTGGGCGTCGAAGACCTCAAGACCAACGTGAACCTCCCCAACGTCGGACAGATCCCGAATCTCCCAGAGGGCGCCGTCGTCGAGACGAACGCGCTGTTCTCGCAGGGGAGTGTGAGGCCGCTCACGGCCGGCGACCTGCCGGACCAGGTTCGGAACATGACGTTCCCGCACGTGCAGAACCAAGAGACGATGGTCGAGGCGGCGTTCGCGGGCGACGTCGACCGCGCGTTCCAGGCCTTCCTCAACGATTCGCTCGTCACCGTCTCCATAGACGACGCGAAATCGATGTTCCGAGAGCTTGTCGACGCGGTCCGCCCGTACCTCGAGGACTATTGGGACCTCAACGAGCCAGCAGTACTTGATTGAGGCGCGGCGAGCAACACGAAACTACGTTTCGCTGACAGCGCCACAACACGATCAGAATCCGTCGTACTCGGAGGGACCGACGAACAGAAGCGTTGGAACAAGGCGGCTCCGACTGGAACGCCGGTTTCGAGGCCCCATACCAGTCTGATATCTCGCATAGATTTTATCTGGTTTGAACTTGATAGGACATGTGATACGCCACATGGAGACAGTACTAGTCACTGGCAGCCTTGGGCGGCTCGGTCGTTGGACGGCCGATCACCTGGCGAGCGCGGACTACAATGTAATAGGAGTCGATAGGAAACATCCCGGGTCTGACGCGGACATCCGGGAAGACATCCAGCTCCGGGCATGCGATCTGACCGACCAGGGTTCGGTCTGGGAAATCGTCAAGAGTGTCTCCCCTGATGCCATCGTCCACCTAGGCGCCATTCCTAATCCGGAGGTACACAGCGGAACACATGTGTTCGAGAACAACGTCATGAGCACGTACAACGTCCTCGTCGCCGCCGGCGAATCATCAGTTCCGGTAACGTGGGCTTCGAGCGAGAGTGCGTACGGCTTCCCGTTCGCACGCGAGCCGACGCTTCCGGATTACCTCCCCGTCGACGAAGCGCATCCTCTCCGTCCGGAGGACCCGTACGGATCGTCAAAGCTGGTCGGTGAGGACATCGCCGAGATCGTCACGCGTCGGTACGACATCCCGGTCGCGTCCCTCAGAATCTCGAACGTCCAGTACCCAGGGAACTACACCGTCCTCGACAATCGAGACTCCCTCGAAGCCGGCGTCGGGAACTTCTGGTCATACGTCGATGGCCGGGACGTGGCATTCGCGATCGAACGGACGCTAAAAACAGAGCTGTCCGGCCACAAATCCTTCGTCATCGCCGCCGACGATAGCTACCTTGAGCGGCCGACGACGGCGGCCTTCGAGGAATTCTTCGGGGAGTTGCCGGAGGTGGTTTCGATTAGCGGGAACGAATCTGCACTGAGCTCAACCAAGGCCCAGACCGTCCTCGGTTGGGAACCGCAACACTCCTGGAAAAGTGCGGCACACGAGGACGTTCAGACGCCTTCCATGATGCGATAACATGCAAGAATACGTCATCGAGACCACGAGAGAAACACCGCCCCTGGATGGCGCCATCGAAGGTACGCCATGGGACCGGGCGAACCGATTGCTAATCGATCAATTCAACTGGCATACCGGTGGGCCGAAGCCGCTGACGGCCGCCCGGTTCTTGTACGACGACAACTCGCTCTACGGCCAGTTTCATGTCGAAGATCAGAACATCTCGGCTGAGGTCACCGAACTGAACGGACCTACCTTTCAGGACAGCTCGGTCGAACTGTTCGTCGACCCCAACCCAGACTCCGACACCCGATACTTCAACTTTGAGGTGAACTGCTGTGGCCAGTTCAAACTCGGCTGGCAGCGAGACGGATGGCAAGAGCGTGACCTCGGTCGGGATCTGATCGCACGCGAACTCGCTGATCAGATCTGGGTCGCGTCATCGGTTGAAAGTCCGGTGCGCGAGCCGCGTTCGTCGGACGAGGAGTGGTGGGTCGCTACTGAGATCCCGTTTTCCGTCCTCCGGCAATTCACCGAGGTCGATATCGGCCCTAAATCCGGCACGACGTGGCGTGGGAACGTTTATCGAAGCGGGGTGGAGCGCGAATCGATGAAAGCGACGTGGAGCCCGATGCCGACGCCGGAACCGGATTACCACTCCCCGGAGTATTTCGGACGGATCCGCTTCGGGTAACGGGTGGTTCGTGCGGCTCCTGTCGAGAGTCGCTCCCAGTCTGGAATGAGAAAAGCGCTGTTTTGGAACCGGAGCGACCGGCGATTAGTTGTCGAACGCCTCGGACTCCGCCAGTACCACCGACTCCTTGAGGTTCCAGTCCTGTAAGTACTCCTCCTCAGCAGCCACCAGCTCGGCGAACATCTCCCGGGCGGTCTCAGTCTGGAGCGTCTTGACCTGCGGGTCGTTGAGGAACGCCCGGAACGCGAGGTCGACGTCGCCCGCGAACGCCGCCTCAATCATCGTCTCGTGATTGTTCACGTGAGTCTGGATCTGGTTTCGGACCTGTCGAGGCAGCGGTCCGGCGTTGATCGGCTTGATGCTGCCCGGCGTAATCAGGGCGTTCGTCTCAACAACAGCCCCCTCGGGGAGACCCGTGATCTGACCCGTATTCGGAAGGTTGACGTGGGTTTTCATGCTGTCGCCGACCGTGAGGGTCCGCATCAGGTCGACGGCGATTTCGCCGGAGGGGTCCAGCTCAAATTCAGTCTCGCCCTCCATCCAGGCCGTCACGTCCGTCGTCTGCTCCGACTCGGAGGGGTTCCAGTGTTTCGCCCGGTAGTCGCTGGTGGTGCGCTTGACACCCCAGCGGTTGAGGTCCTCAGGCATGTCGCCCTGGATGAACCATGTCCCGTATTCGACGAGGTGGCGGTCCCCCGCGGCAGGGAGAATCCCGAACCGACGGTACAGTTCGAATGTGACCTGGTTGTTGTCGACGAACGGGTCCTCATCGGCCATCTCTTCGACCGTGTACTCCCGTAGTCCGTCGCCCTGCCCGATGTGATGGTCGACGATCGTCAGAAGATCGATGCCTCGCCAGCGCGCCTCGTCTACCCAGGTGTAGTGGTTGATCCCCTTGACGTTGATATCGATTTCGTCCCTGTCGGGGCGTTCCACGTCGTAGTATTTAGCGACGAGGTCAGCGAGCATATCCTGGGCGTGGAACACCTCGTGACAGAGACCGATCGCCTTGATGTCCGGGAACGCCTCGTACAGCGCCCGAGTCGCCATCGTCAGCGGATTGGTGTAGTTCAGCACCCACGCGTCCGGGCAGTGCTCCTGAATCGCGTTCCCGAACTCGCGGTACACCGGCACCGTCCGCATCATTCGCATCATGCCGCTTGGACCGATGGTCGCTCCAACGGCCCCGTAAATGCCGTATTCCCGCGGAATATCGAGGTCGTGAACGAAGGTCTCGGCCGGGTTGAACTGCGTGGACAGGATGACGAAGTCGGCGCCCTCGAGCGCCTCCGCCCGGTCTTCGACCGCCGTGTACGTCCAGTCTCCGACCGCACCGTCCTGCTCCTGGACCCAGTTGCCGAATTCGGCGTTCAGCTGGGCGCTCTCGTAATCCAGGTCGAACAGCGCGACTTCGCCCTCAATGTCCGAACAGAGCGCGAGGTCGCGGAACAGTTTCGGCGGCCACTCGCGGGCTCCGCCGCCGATGTACGTGATCTTGATTTCGTCGTCCGGCAGTGACGGCAACGCTTCCTCTTCGGTCTCCTCACGATGAGGCAATTGCTCGGAACGCATACGAGTATGGTAGAAACGCCGGTACTTATTCTTTTCCGATGACCTACTCAGCCGAACCGGCTTGAATGAAGACACTGGCAGCCTGATAGAGTCAGCGGCTCTCATTCGGACTGGAGTATCTGCGAGAGGTATAGTGGAGTGGGTTCGGGTGCCTATCTAATACGAGTAGCATCGAGTTGAGAACGTTCCGTCTGGTGAGGTTCTAAATGCGTATATCGGCTATCAACCCGGGCGTCCCCTGAGGTTGCCGCGTTCCAACGCCTGCTCGTCGGCCGCAGGGTGATACCGGGCCGGAGCGGATCGTGAAGATCACGTCCGAGCGGGAAGCGACGACTCGTCAACAGGGAATCCAGCTCGTCGTTGCGTCGCCTGTAATCAGTTTCTCGAACGAGCGATGGATTTATCTCGTCCGCACCGAATTTCTAAATCCATGTCGCTGCTAGCCAACCGGGTCCAGGAACACCTGCGCGGTGTCGCCGTCGGACTCCTCACACCATTTGACAAAAACCGTGAAATCAATCACAGTGAACTCGCGGAGAACGCTCACGACCTTTACGACGAAGGGATCCAGACGTTTCTCACGACGGCTAACATCAGCGAATATCACTCACTGTCCCAGCAGGAACGGATAGACTCCGCCGAGACAGTCGTCGAAGCTCTCCCAGACGACGCCTGTGTCCTCGCCGGTGTCGGCGGATCGACCAAGAGCGCGCAGGAGCTGATCAGGGCATATGACGATATCGGCGTCGATGCCCACATGATCATGCCGCTCGATCACACCTACGTTCACGAGATGGCAGCCATCAAGTACTACCACGAACTGGACAGCGTGGCCAAGGCGCCGCTAGTTCCCTACGCACGCGGATTCAATCCCTCCGTTGAGTTTCTCGCGGAGCTAACCCGAGTCGACGGCGTTGCCGGGATTAAGTACGCTCTCAAGGACCCGGTCAAGCTCGGAGAGGCCGCCGCGGCCGGTGCCGACGATGTCGTCTGGGTCAACGGCTTGGCCGAACCCTATGCCATCTCGTTCTGGGCGGAGGGCGCCGAGGGCTTCTCCGCCGGCGTCAGCAACTTCCGCCCCGAGGTCGGCCTCGAACTGTTTGAAGCCCTCCAGAATGAAGAGTGGGAGCGCGCACGTGAACTGCGCAACATCTGTATGCCGTACCAGAAATTCCGCGACGAGACGGGATCGGAGAACACCATCCCAGGCGCCATCAGCGTCTCGGCCGTCAAAAAGGGCCTGGAGCTCGCCGGCTTCAACTGCGGGGAGGTCCGCGAACCAATCCGCGTCCTCTCCGAGGAAAACGAGCGACGCGCCGAAGAACTGTACAACCAACTCGACGATGACATCGCCCGGGTTATCAGCTGAACCCTAGAGCGTCGTTCTTCACTTCCGTTCAGTTCGAGAATTGCCGTCGAAGCGTTACGGCGTGTAGATCACTCATCATAGTGGAACTCCTCCAGGGACCTCCCTGAAGGGGTACTACTCCAGGACATCCATGTTCTCCTTGATGCCAAGGCTGGGATCGTCCGAAACCGACAGAACGCCGTCGGTTACGTCAGGCTGTCCCTCGATCAGGTTGAAGGCGAGGTCAAACGGATACATGCCGGGATCGACCTCGGTGTCGAACAGCGAACCGTCCTCGAAGATGAGGTATTCGACAAGGTTCGCCTCGGGCGCGGCTTCAACGAGATGAGCATTTGCGACGAGGCCGATCCAAGTCCCGAAGTTGTGGGGGACGAACTTGACGTCGTCGCGACCGGCGCAGAACTCCACGGCGGCCCAACAGCCCGTGAATCCCTTGTGGTGCCGTACGTCTCCCTGGAGGTAGCGGACGGCGCCGGTCTCACCGAGCGCGACCAGTGTCTCGGCCGTCTCCTCGCTCCGATCGCCGAGATGGCCTCAATCAGGTCTTCCTCCGGAACGTCCCCGTCCCGGAGCAGGTCGTGGACGTCAGTGACCGTCTCGATCATCTCGCCCGTCAGGGCGTCCGTGACCGCGTCGTCGACGACGTCAGCGAAGATCCCCTGTGAATCGCCTTCGAAATACTCGGTCATGGCCGAACTGCTCGCGCCAGCGATGGTGACCCCGCAAGTGCCGTCGGCAGTCTCGACGACAACGAGGACGATGTCGCGTTTGAGCAGGTGGCGGTATTCGCCGTGGAACTGGCGATCCTGATGCGGCTTGATTGGTGATGACAGCACGTATCCAGAGACATCAGCAATCGCCATACCGAGACAACTGTCCAAACTATCCTAAAAGGTCTGGGCCGGCCGGGGTATCCGTTCCCCCTGTGACGCGTTGGATAGGGTGATGTCACATGATTTTCGGGAATCGTTCCCGATGAGAGAACGCCCTTAGATACCACGTTATCGAGACGACTGTGAAGAGACGAGGCGACAATTTCTGAAGATAGGCGCGTCGTCATCGGCGCTGTGGCGGTGATCAAACCGTGATCATCGGTCCTGTTCCGCTCTCGCGAACTGTCCGTTGAAATGCCTCTAATTCCGATAAACCAGTCCTTCATGTATCCGATCCTTTGTTTAGGGCCAATCAGTCGCCGTTCAAATCAGAAATCGGACCTCCTAACGATCGTACTACCGTTATTAGTATCGTAGCGGTTCGGAAGATGGAAACCAGCGAGATAGACCGATCCAGCCCTGTGCGGGAGGCGGGCGAACGCAAATCAGGGCTTCGCTCCACTCCCGGCGGTCGCTCCACTCTATCCTATGTACCGGGGTTCCAGCAGCGTTGTTCCGGACGGTTAGACAGGCATCCCGAACAGCGCCACTACTCTACTGACGGACCGCCTACCGGGTACAGCCCCGCTAGCCCTCATTCGGAGCCGGTTGCTCCACCCGTATGATAGACTGTCAACGCTTGGATCAAGAACGTCCCCCGGACTCGGGATCCGTAAATTGGTACAGTATCCCCCAGCCATCATCAGCGTCATCGCCGAGAGGCTGGAGGAGAGTCGATTCCGGGCTCGTACGGCGGTCCTCAGGCTGAAGAGTACAGTCTAACGGAGGACAGAGGGGTTAAGACAGATGTTCTTGTACAGTCTGACTCCGCCAACAACGATGTCCGCGATAACTTCGTCGGTGATTTTTCACGGGAATCAATGATTGATTTTTAGCATCACACGGGTGAGCCATCACAGCGATATCGCTCTTACCGGACGCGTCGTAAGTGGCACCGTCAGAGACGATTGCGCCGGCGAGAGGTTGGATAATGTGATGGCTTACCTCGACCTGGCACTCAGACCGCACCCGATCGGGCGTTATTCGCCATCCAGCGGTTCTATTGGTTCGACCTCACCCCAGACCACCTCGCTCCCTTCGGTAGGAGCCGCCCACTCGACAGCGTTATCGAGAACTGTCTAGATCTCTTTCTGATAAAAGATGGGATACTCCTCGTGACCGGGCCGGAACGCGAAGATCCGCCCGCCGGCCGCGACGGTAACAGATCCCCGAGCGAAACACCTCGCCGCCCTCGAACCACGAGATGAAGACGGTTCGGCCGGGTTCCGGGATATCGTAGGGCTCGCCGTACATTTCCGTCGAGGGGACCTCGAACGACTCCTCGAGCCCGTCAGCAATCGGGTGGCCGGGGTCTGCGACCCAGATCCGTTCGGTCTCGCCGCCGTGGCGGTACTTGATGTTACAGGTGGTAACCAGACGCTTGAAGGGTTTCGAGTTCTTCCCGGAGTGAACCGGGACGAAGCCCATCTCCTCGTGGACGTGGTCAACGACGCGATCGCCGATCTCGTCGGATACTTCGTCGTTCGCGCAGTGGGACCACCAGACGAGCACGTCAGTGTTTTCGAGAACCGTTGCGGAAAGACCGTGTTCCGGCTCCTGTAGCGTAGCCGTATGGACGGTACGTCCGTCATCGCCAACCGCGTCCGTGATGGCGCCGTGGACTCCGTCGGGATAGCGTTCGGCGATTGCTGGATGTTTTCGTTCCAGATCGTAACTTGGATGCTCATACGCGAGATATTGCCAGGAAATTTGATAATCATCGTGGTCACGCTCGTCCCAAACCGGTCGACGGATGCCCGATTGGTCAGCAGTCTTCACCGTGAGCGGCAGTGGCGACGAAAACGGTCTGCAGCGCCCGAAGCAGCTCCATACGTCGCGAACCACCGGGTGATTGGTCCGGCTACGGTCGATCGAGGGCTCTCGAGAATTCCGGAGTTCCTCCCGTTCCCCGGGCTTGAGCTATTCCTGCGGCGTCAACACGGTTTCACGTTTGACTATGCCCTGGGTCCGGAGCACGAATTGTTCGATTCGCTACGTCAGTATCGGTCCGTCTCGAGCCCGCGACCGATAGATGACCGTGTTCTATCTGTTCCCTAGATGCGAACGCCATAAGTACATTCCCACGTTATTATTACAACAGTACCGATGTAAATGACGTGTATGGGTGGCTACTTGATGTAAAACGAGCGGGAAATAGCGCGGAATTCGCCGAAAACAGCGGTTAGATATGGGTATCGTAGGAAATACCGCCGAATCCGTAGTAGGAAAATACCGGAGCTGTCTGGGTTCCCCTGAGCCTAAAACTAGTCTCGAGTAGAATATCGAAAACCACGGTAGGCGGCGCTCGCAAACCGACTAACTCGACTGACGGCCGGCAGCGAACACCGACCCCTCCCTGCTTTTCCGGACCCCTGTTCCCGAATGGGGAACGGGATCGGCGTCAACGGTCCGGTCAATTCGCTCAATCTCGGGTCCGATCGAGCCGATTTCGATCCAATTCAAACGAGTAGACAGCGGTCACGCGGTGTTAATCCACTCGTGCGAACAGTTACCAAGGGCGGAGATTTGATGGGGCGCTACGTCATTCACGAGATGGTGATCGACGCGGATGATTTATACGGGTAGGTGCGAATAGGTCGGTATGGATATCACCGATGTGAGAGGGTACGCTCTCTCATCTTCTATCGACCCGATACAGGATCGTCCGTTCTTCGGTGGCGTGCGACGGCTCCGCAAGCGGGACGTCGTTCTCGTCGTCGTCGAGACGCGAGACGGCCGCCGGGGGTTCGCGACGGCAGGTGCGAGCAGTTCGGCTATGCGCGAGTACTTCGAGGGCGACTCGCAGGAGACGTTCGCCGAGGTCGTCGATGAGTCCGTCGCCGGCGCGCTCGAGGGCGAGTCGATCGACGAAATCGCCGACGCCCACGATCTGATCGTCGAAACGGATCTGCCCGCCAACCTCCGGACGGAAGCAATCTCGGCTGTCGACGTCGCGCTGTACGACCTCCGGGGGAAGGAACTCGGGGCACCGATCTACGAACTGTTGGCCGAGGAGTACGGCACCGATCCGACGGTTGAGATGCCATTGTACGCCAGTGCCGGAATGTACATGGAGCCGGAGGGATACGTCGAGCAGGCCGAAACGCTCGAGGAACTGGGCTTTTTCGGCTACAAGTACCGGCCCGGGGTCGGTCCCGAGGGCGACCGCCGGACGGTCAACCTCCTCGCCGACGCGGTCGACGACATCGAGATCATGCTCGACGTCCACACTTGGTGGAAGCTCGGCGAGTCCTACGGCCGAGACACCGTCCGAGAACTGGTCGAACACGCCGCCGACCGGGGCGCCTACTGGATCGAGGAACCGGTCGAACCCGATGATTACGCCGGGTACATCGACCTAGCCGAAACCGGCGCGCCGCTGGCCGGCGGGGAGAGCGAGGAATCGCCAACGGAACTAGTTGAGCTCGGGAAGACCGGTGCGATCGACTTTCTGCAGGGCGATGTCCGCCACCACGAGGGCTTTACCGGCTGTCGGGACGCGATCGAGTACTGCGACGGCAGGAACGTCGAATTCGTCCCACACAACTTCGGGACCTGGCTCGGTCTGCAGGCTAACGCCCATCTCGTCGCCGCGGCACCGGACGTTCGGCTGCTCGAGTACCCCGTCTTCGAGGACGACCCAGCGCTCGCCGACACGACGACCGACCCCGGCATGTACCCGTTCGATCTCGCTTTCGACATAATCGAGGGACAGCCGGCCATCGAGAACGGGCGCATGACCGTCTCGGACGCGCCTGGACTCGGCGTAGACGTCGACCTCAACATCCTTGAAGAGTATCCGTTCGTCGACGGTCCGTGGACGGAGTTCCACTATGACGATGAGAATAGGTAGCCGGTAGTCAATCGTCTGACCCTATTCGATCGCGCAACTCATCGAACGTAATAGCATCTCTATGAAACGGGTACGGCAGGCTGTCATGTCGTCGCGTTCGCGGTCTAGGGAATCAGACCAGTTCCTGAATCGATGCGGTCCGGAGTTGCTCGTAGTACTCCTCGAGACGTGCTGCGTCGTCGTCGGCGAGTTCGACCAGCGGGTCGCGAACCGGGCCCCGTATACCCCGCGAGATCCATACCGTACTTGACCACGGAGACGTTGTTCGCGGCAGGGAGCGCGTTCCCCTCGCCGGACTCTTCGCGGAGGTCCTCGATCGGGCGGAGCAGTCGCTGAATCGACCGGGCCCGCTCCCAATTCTCGTTCTCGACGGCGTCGAACAGCGCCAGCGTCGTCTCCGGCGCGAAGTTGCCGAGGCCGGTAGTGTACCCCGTCACGCCCTCGATGGCGAACGCAAGGGCGTACCGCTCGGCGATCCCATTGACCCAGGTTACGTCACCGGGCGCGTCCGCGACGGTCTGCGAGAACTCCTTGATGTCGTTCACCGCGAACTTCACCACGACGACGTTCTCGCGTTCGCTCAGTTCGCAGATTGTATCTCGCGTGACCCCGGGGCCGCGCTTGTAGATGACTACGCCAAGGTCGGTCGCGTCGCAGATCCGATGATAGTAGTTTGTCAGTCCGTCCTCGTGGGTGTAGGTATGATCTGGGTGCATCACCATGATCGCGTCCGCACCGGCGTCTTTGTAGGCGTTGGCGAGCCGGTTGACCTCCTCGAGGCTGCCGACCGCGCCGCCGGCAATCGTCGCATCATCGCCGGTCGACTCGACGTGGGTTTCGACGATTTCAATCCGCTCGTCGTCGGTAAGCGAGTAGTACTCGCCAGTGTTCCCACACGGAATGAACAGGCGAGCGCCGGCGTCGTACTGCTTCGCGAGGTTGTCGGCGAGTTCGTTAGACAGAACTTCGGACCCATCGTCGCTGAACGGGGTTGCGGTGGTGAACGCAACGTCCCGAAAGCTATCTCTGAGGGCAACTCTTGCCATGTACTGTTCACCACTATGACGAACATCCATATTAAATGTGTCTTCGACTCCAACGCCATCCGCTGGGACCGGTACTCAGTTCGGATTCTGCTGTAAGAGTGAGCTGTCCTCTGTAATTGGATCTTGCGTCGGTACGGGGGAGACAGAGAGCAGTGAATAGGCGGTCTCATCGAGGTCTCGCAGACGCGCCGTACTGGACCGGTCAACGTAAATTATATTGATCGGGGCTCTGTCGAATTCTCCATGGAGATTACAGATATTCAGGTGATTCCGCTCGCACACTCATTGCCGGACGGACGAGGGCTCGGAGACGCACGGGGCTTCGGGACCGACCGCGGGACGACGCTGGTGCGTCTCGAGACGGACGACGGGACCGTCGGCTGGGGGGAGGCGTTCGCGCCGGGGCCGATCGCGACGGCGACGATTGAAGAACTGTTCGCCGACAACGTCATCGGAATGGATCCGTTCGAGGTCGAGTCGCTCGCCGAAGAATCCTACACCGATCCGTATCACTTCGGCGGTGACGTGTTCGTTCAGAGCGCCGTCAGTGCGATCGACATCGCCTGCTGGGATATCATCGGGAAGACCGTCGGCCGACCGGTTCACCGGCTGCTCGGGGGAACGCACTGCGAGGAACTGACTCCCTATGCCTCGACGATGTACTTCACGGAGACCGACCGGCCGATCGAGGAACCGATCCGCGAGACCGTCGACAAGGGGTTTACCGCCGCGAAGATCAAGATCGGGGCTGGCACCGAGTCGGACGTCGAGCGCGTGCGTACGGCACGTGAGATCATGGGTGAGGACGCCGACCTGATGGTCGACATGAACGGCAACTACCGGCCACACCAGGCCGTCAAGTCGGCACAGGCCATTGCAGGGTACGACGTGACGTGGATCGAAGAGCCGGTTCCGCCGGAGAACCGGTCGGGCTACCGAGAACTGCGGGGGAAGATAGACGTTCCCATCGCCGCCGGCGAAGCCCACTACGGCCGCTTTGCGTTCAAACAGCTGATCGACGACCGGATGGTCGACATCGTCCAGCCGAACCTCGGCCGCTGTGGCGGGCTCTCGGAGGCGCGGCTGATCGCCGGGATGGCCTCGACCGAGAACGTCGCCGTCAGGCCACACATCTGGAACAGCGCCGTTGGGATGGCCGCCGCGGTGCAGTTCGCCGCCAGCGTCTCGAACTATCCCCACACGCGAAATGTCCCCGAACCAATGCTGATCGAGTTCGACCGCAGCGAGAACCCGCTTCGCAGCGATCTCCTCGAGACGCCGTTCGATCCGTCAGGTGGCACCATCGACGTGCCACAGGAACCAGGGCTTGGTATCGAGATCGATCAGGACACACTCGAGCGGTATCGGGACGACTGAGTTGCGATCGGCGGGTCGACGGCACGTCCCGTCGGCGGAGTACCTTTATCCGACTGCCGGCCAGGATAGCCGGTATGCAGCGTGCACTCGTCGCTATCGATGATACCGACACCCACAGACGACTTCTCACCGACGCCGCTGAGTTCGCCCAAAACGGCGCCGCGGAACTGGTGGTGCTGGCGTGGACGACCCCGATGCGGCCAAAGAGAACAACGACGCGATCGCGTGGGTCGAAGAGATAGAGGGAACCACGTACGAAAAAACCGACGCAACGGCGATGACGCGAAAGGTCGCCGAAGAGTTCACTGCGGACGTGGTTGACGATATCGACGTCAACGTCGATATCGAGACGGCCATCACCGACGAAGCAGACATCGACGACGAGGTTCTGTCAACGGCCGAGCGACTCGGCTGTGATCACGTCTTTATCGTCGGCCGTAAACGATCGCCAACCGGTAAGGCCATTTTCGGCGATGTCACCCAGCGCGTTCTGCTGAACTTCGACGGATCGGTGACCGTCATGATGGAGTAATCGGTCCGCTGGACCCGCCCGACAGCGCCACCCGCTTACGGGACCGGTATTTTGATAGTCTCCCCGGACGGGCTATACGTATGGACGTACTAGTGACCGGTTCGTACGGCCGGTGCGGTACCGCAATCATCGATCACTTGCACGACGACGACCGGTACGAATTTACGTACTTCAACCGGTCGGACCGAGATGAGGGGCCCTACGCCGAGTACGAGACGGTCGTGGGCGACGTCGCGGACTACGAGGCGCTCCGCGAGGCCTGCGAAGGGCAGGACGCCATCGTTCACCTCGCCGCCTACCCATACACTGACGGCAACTGGCAGGATATCTTCGAACCCAACATCGTTGGGATGTACAATGTCCTCGAGGCCGCCCGCGAAGCCGAAGTCGACTCGGTCGTCTTCGGTTCGACCAACCACGTCATGGGGATGTACGAAATCGAGAACGCCCCCGAAATCTACGAGTGCAACCACGACCTCGTCGTCGATCACACCGATCCGGTACGTCCCGACTCCTACTACGGCGCTTCCAAGAGTTTTGGCGAGGATCTGGGCCGGTATTACGTCGAGGGTTGTGAGTACCCACGGCAGTTCTACGCGATCCGGATCTGCAGCGTTCGAAGCGAGGAGTACGACCATCCCTACGGTGACGCCGAGATCGGTGTCGCGGAGGGCGATTGGAAGCGCGGCAGCGATGCGTACGAAGAACAGGTCGCCCGGATGAAAGCCACGTGGCAGTCCCGTCGGGACTTCGCCCACCAGATCGATTGTTGTCTCCAGGACGACAGCGTCGCGTTCGATATCTTCAGCGGCGTCAGTGACAACCACCGGCGCTGGTACGACCTCGAACACGCTCGCGCGCGGATCGGCTACGATCCGCAAGACGACGGCGAGGAGTGGGACGCGCCGCCGGAGTGAGAACGTGGAAACGGAGTAACGACCACAGATCTGGGCCGACACCGGATCGGGATTCGACTGTTGACCACCGACAGAGCCTCATCTCCGCGGCTGAGCAGTAGATAGTAGCACGGTTTCATATTCGGTTTTGAGCGCGAAAGCTCCGGACAGGAGAGGCGGGGAAGTGTGCACTCACCGCGAGCGACCAAAGGGAGCGAGCGGGCCGGCCGACGACCGACCCGGAGGGGAGGGAGGAGTGCTTTTCATCACCGTTTTGCCGAGCGACCGACCGAAGCGAGGAAGCGCAGAGCAAAAGGTTGGCACATGCACGTACCGAAATCGGGGAGACTCGGGTCCAGACTCCGGCCGGAACAACGAAAGCGTATCACAAACTACTGCGAAGCGGGTCCGTACCTGCGACGCGGAATCGCGCCGAAAGGTTTACGCACCGCCGAGCGGAACGGTTTCGCATGGATCGCAACAGTGAGGCCCACAGTACAGATTATCGGGTGAGTCGATGACGGTCAACAGCGACTGGGGGGAGTGGTGGGCCCGCGAGGAGCTCTACGGGTCGCCGGTCGAGGGCGTCTCCCTGTGGTTCCTCGGCGTGACCGGCTGGGCGATCAGGACGACCGAAACGACGATCTTCATCGACCCGTACTTCAGCACCGAACGGGACCGCGAGTACATCGCGCGGATGCTGCCGGTGCCGATGGAACCGCAGTGGGCCGAGGCCTGCGACGCCGTGTTCTGCACGCACGACCACCGCGACCACTTCTGGCCGCCCTCGTTCGGCCCCCTGCTCGAGCACGGCGGATCGGTGCACGCGCCGCCAGAGTGTTACGAGAATCACGACGTTAGCGACGTCCTCGAGGAGAAGCAGATCGTCGCCGAACCCGGCGACAGCTACGAGGTCGGCGACCTGACCATCCACGTCCGTGACGGCCGTGACCCCGACGCCGATGGCAGCGTTACCTACGTCCTCGAGCACGATGAGGGGACGATCTTCCACGGCGGCGACAACCGTCCCTGCGAGGCCTTCCGCGAGGTCGGCGAAGAGTTCGACGTCGACATGGGGATGCTGTCGTACGGGACGACGGCCCGTCTCCTAGACGACGGCGACGTCATCCGCCGGAAGCTGTACAACGACACCCAGGACGTGATCGACGCCGCGAACGCCGTCGGGATCGACCGGTTGGTGCCGACCCATTGGCGACGGTGGCGGTCGATACAGGCAGACCCGGGCGCGCTCTCGAAGGCAGCCACGCCCTGGGAGTACCCGCGCGTCATCGAGGAGGTCGAGGTCGGCGACCGCCTCCGACTCGACCACCCCGGGATCGTCCCGCCGACCCGCCTTGGCGGCGAGTGAACGGCCGTCTCCGAACTCGCGGGCGCGAGTGCAGCCGCTACGTCGCGAACGACCGGCCCGTGAGGGCCGGCACGAAAAAATCCGCTTGCTATGGGACGGTGATGGCGACCGTCTAGTAGTTCAGATAGACCGTCTTCGTCGACGTGAAGAAGTCCAGCCCGGCGTCGCCCTGTTCGCGATAGGTGTCCGTCGAGGACCCCTTGTAGCCGCCGAAGGGGACGTGGAGCTCGAGCCCGGTCGTCTTCTCGTTGACCTTCGCGACGCCCGACTCGACGCTCTCGGCGAACTCGTTGGCCTCGGTGAGGTCCTGCGTGACGATGCTGGCCGACAGACCGTAGTCGACGTCGTTGGCGACCTCGAGGCCCTCCTCGAAGCTCCCGACCTTCAGCACCGCAAGCACCGGGCCGAAGACCTCCTCTTGGGCGATGCGCATGTCGTTGGTCACGTCCGAGAAGACCGCCGGCTCAACGTAGTAGCCGTCGTCGTACTCGTCGCCGGTGAGGCGCTCGCCGCCGGTCTCGAGGGTCGCACCGTCCTCCTCGGCGGCAATCTCGACGTACTCGAGAGTGCCCTCGAGCTCGCTGTTCGTGACGTGGGGGCCCATGTCCGCGTTCTCGACGCCAGGGGCGATCCCGATCGACTCGGCGTAGTCGACGACCCCCTCGAGGAACTCGTCGTAGATGTCCTCGTGGACGATCGCGCGGGAGCAGGCGGTACAGGCCTGGCCGGTGACGCCGAACGCACCGGCGCCGACAATGTCGACGGCCTCGTTGACGTCGGCGCTGGGCATGACGACCGTCGGGTTCTTCCCGCCCATCTCGCACTGGACGCGCTTGAGGTCGTCCGCGGCGGCCTGTGCGACGGCGGTGCCGACCGCCGTCGAACCGGTGAAGGAGACGGCGTCGACGCCCTCGTGTTCGGTCAGCACGCCGCCGACCTCGCTGCCTGAGCCGGTGACGTAGTTGGCGACACCGGCGGGGAGGCCGGCCTCGTCGAGCGCCTCGATCAGCTTCCAGGCGACGGTCGGCGCCGCCGAGGCGGGCTTGAGGACGGCCGTGTTGCCCGCCGCCAGCGCGGGCGCGAGCTTCCAGGCAGGGATCGCGACGGGATAGTTCCACGGCGTGATCAGTCCGACGGTGCCCAGCGGCTCGCGCTTGGTGTAGAGGTTCTTGTCCTCGCCGCTGGGGGATTTGACGGCGCCGCCGAGGTCGCGGGCCTTCTGGGCGTAGTAGCGGAAGATATCGATCGCCCGCTGGACTTCACCGCTGGCCTCGTCGAGGGTCTTGCCCTCCTCGCGGGTCAGCGTCTCGGTCAGCCCTTCCTTCTGTTCATCGAGGATCTGAGCAGTCTCCTCGAGGATCGCGCCGCGCTCGGGACCGGGGGTCGCCGCCCACTCCTCCTCGGCGACAACCGCGGCCTCGACGGCCGCTTCGGCGTCCTCGGCGGTCGACGACTGGAACTCCCCGACGACTTCGTTAGTGTTTGCGGGATTCAGTACCTCGAATGTGTCTCCAGAACGCGATTCTACCCACTCTCCATCGACATAGTTACGATGCGCTGTCGGCATTCTAACTAGCCATTTCGTTCTTCTCCATACGTAGATTCCCCTTCCGGCAATACTATCGACGCACGTAGCGACCGGCTTGAGAAGGCACTGACCGTGACGAACTAAACCAACTAATACCGGTGAGACGAACTAATGCGGTAATACGTTCCGTACAGCACGCAAACGATTCGGAAATGGCCGAAGTATACGTTGAGTATCGAGAAGTGCCACAGTCTGAGTAGGTTGCAACCGACGAACGGCAAACGCTCACAGAACCGGGCGAGTTCAGTATCGAGGCAAGCGGGTTATCGGGTCGACGGATCTACGACCAACGGGCGGTCATCGAAACCGACGCCTCTGGGACCGTCACGAGCGACGGCGACCTGTTGGTCACCGAAAACGCATCCGGTGGGCGATCGGCGGCAAACGGCCCGTCATCGAAATCGGCGTTCGATCCGGACGATGGCTTTGCGGAACCCGCCCCGTGGCTCGACGACGAGACGCCGGTCATCACGATCACCGAGTCCACGCGCGAGCAGTTCGAACGGGCGATCGACGTGGACCACGAGTGACTGGTAGTCTTCAAGACCAGCGGCGTAATCGACCTCGGCGGAGAGGATCGATGGATGCCGATCTCACACGACAAGTGTTATCTGGCCGGTCAGACGGCGTCGTCCCCAGGGGTCGCCCTCGTTCGCGGCGGGGTGAACATCCAGGCCGACGAGTGCGTGGTTCAGCACCTACGCTTTTTCGCCGGCGACGCGGGCCGAGACGACGAGGACTGGATCCCCGACAGCAGGACGGGCGACGACACGAGGAACAACGTCTGGGACCACTGAACGACGGCCTGGGGTATCGAGCAGACGCTCTCAGTCGACTACAACACCGTCGACACCACGTTCACTAACAACATTCACGCGGAAGGGTTGTACGATTCGGTCCACGAGAAGTGTGCACGGGTCTACGGCTCGCTTATCGGCAATTACGCAGAGAACGTCACGCTCGCCGGGAACGTTTGGGCGCACAACAAGGACCGGAATCCGCGACTGAAGGCCGGAACGGAGAGCGTCGTCAACAACGAGATATACAACTCCGATACTGGGACCTGGACGGACGACTCGACGGTTGTGAGTATCGTCGGCAACGCCTATCTCAGACCCACGACGGACGTCCCGAATGTCTTCAGCCGAAACAGCGATTCGATGGACGCATACGTCGACGACAACTACACGGATTCGGACGTGCCAATGGTCTATGACAACGTCACGCAACTCGCGGAACGGCCGCTGTGGCGAGAGGGACTGGAACCGATGTCGTCGAACACAACCTAGCGAACGCCGGTGCCAGGCCAGCCGACTGAACCGACTACGAGGAGCCAATTGTGCATGATATCCTCGAGCGAGAGGGAGAGTGGATCGACAGTTAAATGGAGGTCGGCGGCTATCCCGACTACGACGTCAACACGCACACGCTGAATATACCCAACAGTGGGACTACTGCGGAGATTATGGTCATCAGGGGCGCAATCGGCGTTGACGCCGACGACGTGATCTTCCAGCACCTCCGTGCCCAACCCGGTGACGAGATTCGAGCGCCGGTCGACAGTCTGGGCAACGACAACGGTTCGAACGTCATTTTCAAGCACTGGTAGGTGAGTCAGGGACCGACAAGAGCATCTCGACCAACAGCGGTCCCGAGAAATCGATATCATGCATGTAACAACTTCATCGCGGAGCGTCTCGACGATTCGACTCACTCGAAGGGAACCCATTCCTATGGCACGTCGGTGATGGATTACAGCAAAGAGGTGACCATTGCAGCGAACTTCTGGACGAGTATAGTCGGACGACACCCGCGACTCAAGAGCGGCTCGGGTTCGGTCGTGGCGAACGACGCGGAGTACGACTTCGAACGCGCGCTCGAACACAGCGACGACGAAACGAACACTGCAATTGTCAGAGGCGATTACCGTTCGGGACTGCGTACGCCATCGACGAGCCGTCAGCAGTACGATCTACATTAACGCGTAGGGACCGGTGGCGGCCTACATTGAGTACAACGAGATCGACCTGGAATTGATGCCGGTGACCGGAACCGGGAGCATGATCACGATGGCTAATGAGCAGCCGCTGTGGCCCGACGGACCGAAGGTCGTTATGGGACAGGACGCTTCCGACGCCGTTCTCTCGGGTGTGAGGTTGGTCCCGCCGACCGCGCCGAATCGGAAGTGCAATGCGCTGCTGACCGTTCACTTTTTGCCGCCGATACGCAGCCGACTAGCTTCGATTCTCGCGTTCTCGACGGCTATCGGAATAGGTCGGTGCTGAACGGCGGACCGAGCCTTCGATCCAACCTCAGGTACGTGTCGAAAAGATCATGATTATATTGATAGCCATCGACCTTGGTAGCCGGCCGACTCACTGCGAGCGTTTATCGGCCTCTCGTCGCCGACTGGTTCCCCCTCGCCGAATTTTACAAAGGTATGGTTGTATAGTTACGATACGATTTATTACACGAATATGAGTATAAAAACCTGTTGATATTAGCTAGTGGGTGGAAAGACGGATTCCAGATATTCACTCTCAAGGCCCAATACTCCGTAATTCGAGCTCTAGGTGCGTTCGTATATGGGTAATGCCAAACCCGGTTGCGGTAGAGCACTCAGTGAGATTCACAATCACGGTTTTCAGGTCATGTTTCTGCTGTGAATAAGCACCACACCCCCGACGTACGCGAAGCGTCAATGATCGTCACTACCGTTTGAACGATCAGAGCGGGCCACTCGCCGACGGATACCGTTGCCACTAGTTCCGCTCAAGGGAACAATTTTATGTGCCTGAAAAATACTGTACGTGGTATGGCAAACGCTCCCAACAAACGCACCGGACGCAGGATCCAATCAGTCGAGATTTCATTCACGGTTCTCGATGCCATTCGAAAGAACCATCGGCCCAACGTAACCGAACTCGCCGACGAACTCGGCCACTCGAAGAGTACGATCCACAGTCACCTCCAGACGCTCGAGAGCCAAGAGATCATCGTCCACGACGGGGACGGCTATCGGCTGAGCCTTCAGGTACTGGACATGGCAAACGACGTGCGCGAACAGGTCGTCAACTACGACGTGATCGTCGACGAGGTCGACGAACTGGCGGACGAAACCGGCGAGATTGTCCAGTTCGGTCTGGAGGAACACGGCCAGGTTTCCTACCTCTACAAGGCGCGAGGAAATCGAGCGGTCGAGACGGTCTCGCGCGCCGGTAGAAAGCAGCCGATGTACTCGACTTCTCTCGGGAAGTCCATCCTCGCGTTTCTCCCCGCAGAACGACGGGAAGAGATCGTCAGCAACGCCTCGTTTACGCCAAAGACGCCGAAAACGATTACGGATCCCGACACCCTCTTCAAGGAGCTCGAGACAACCGCCGAACGAGGGTACGGGATCGACGACGAGGAGAATATTAAGGGGCTTCGCTGTATTGCCGCGCCCGTCAGGAACGAACAGACCGTCCTCGGTGCGATCAGTATTACGGGACCGGCCAGCCGGATCACGGACGACTACCTCCACGGTGAACTCGCCGAGAGCGTCCAGCGAGCCGCGAACGTGATCGAACTCAACACCAAGTTCTCGTAAGTTCGAACGCGGGCAACCTCGAGGTCCCCGCACGTGCGTTCAATGCTGTCTCCCGGTTTGTGTCGACGCGGATCAGATCGAGTTGAGCGACGAAGTGTTCATCGGGCTCCTGGTCACGACCCACAACATCGGCACGCTCTGTACTGCGGAACTGCGCGACCTCGTGGGAATGAAGCCCTCACCAGCCGCGACATCGGCGACCGCCGCTCGAATCCTCGAGGAACCGGGAACGTTCCCGGTTCGCCTCGACGAACTCATGAGCAGGCGGTACTATGAGTACCGTGCAGTTGCCAAGACGAACGACGGCGACCTTGCGGTCGGCTCGTGTTCCGCACTGAACAGCGGGGCAGAAAAGAACACATCATTTATCCCTGCGTGAACTGCGCCTTTAGTTAACACACGATGACGGACCACCCACGATACGAACCCCGGATTGAGGACGAGACACTCTACCTGGAACGCGAGGGCCACTGCCTTGAAGTTGGGCACATGGAGAGCATCGTCGAATTAGCCGGCGGAGAGACGTACACCATTGAATACACAGATCAACAGAGTGCAGTCGCATGGGTGAAGACGGACAGCAACAACAGGATCTCTTTTGACGTTCGCGAGGTCGTGGGGGAAATGCCCCACACCTGTGATCTTGTCACGAACCTCGAGAATTGTCCGCTCGACAAGACGACCGGCGACGGCTATCCGAAGCGAACGGCGCTGTTCGTCGACCTCCTCACCGAAATCTGGGACTCGAAGGGGAACATCAACGCGTAGTCGACAGCACCAGGACGCGGGCCGCCGGGGCGGTGTTTAGTTAAGCGTGAAAGGTGAGGCGGCACGATTTCATGGTGTCAATGCCAAAAATCGACCGCCTCAGCGGGTGTAGCGACTGGATCGATTTGAGTTTTGTGGAGCGAGAGCGGACACCGCGTCAGCTGATGGAGCTCGGTATTCGACTCCATCTGGCTGTCCTCTCGCTTTCAAATATCGTTCGAGAATTAGAGAAGTTCGGTGTCGAACGATCACGGAAAGCAGTCCACGACTGGGTGCACAAGTGCGATCTACAGCCGACTGATAGGGTCTCTCCGAATCACGTCGCGCTCGACGAGACCGTGATTCGGATCGACGATCAGCAGTACTGGCTGTACGCTGCGGTCAATCCCGAAACGAACGAATTGCTCCATATACGGCTATTTTCGACAACCACGACCGCTTTGACAGAGATCTTTCTGCGGGAACTAGCTGAGAAACATGATCTCTCCGACACCGTGTTTCTCGTCGATGGAGCACACCCTCTTCAGACAGCACTCCGGTGACGTGGGCTCCGATTTCGATACGAGAAATACGGAAATCGGAACGCTGTTGAACGTATCTTTCGGGAGGTAAAACGCCGAACCTCTTCCTTCTCAAACTGTTTCAGCCACGCGAGACCAACGACCGCAGAATCGTGGCTCCAAGCCTTCGCCGTCTGGCACAGTGCTACAAACTAAATACGACCATAATCTTCGCCGAATGGTTAGATATCCGTAGGATCGACCGCCGTGTCTCGGTTTCTTACTGGCGGCTGAATTAGTGAACACAGCGAAATCAAGCCTCGGCTAGCGATCCTACGAAGCACCTTCGTCCCAATGATTTCGTCCTCGTGGCCCGCTCTGTCCCCTGTGAACGGAGCATCTTCGGTGATGTCGATAGCGACGATACCAGCTCGAAAGAACTCCTCTGTGTCCGCAACCTCGTCTAAGAGCCTCCTCACTGCTTGCCGGTACATTGCTCGAATCTCCGGTATCGAGAGAGTTCGAATATGTTCGCGATGAGCGTGACCTAACGGCATCCGCTCACGAGTCGACTCGTAGGTGAAGCTGCGAGCCCCTTCGTTGGCAGCTAGATTCTCTTGAAGTCCGAGGTAGGTCTGTAAGTCCCAGTAGGGATTCTCGTGGATTTCACACCCCTCTCCCCGGTCAAGAGAGAAGGCGGGGTAGACGAGACGTCTGACGTGATTTGTGATCTTCTCCGTCTGTTCCAGCACGGTCTGGTTGTCTAGATCCGGTTCTTCAGTGTCGCAATCACGGCGAGGGAGCTTTCGGTCCGGGTCACGCGGAATTGAGATGCCTGCGTTCTGGGCTTTGATGAGGATAGTTCGTGCAGCTGTCTCGATTGTCTCGCGAAGGTCTGCAGTGAATCGGTTGTGCCAGCTGCGCCACAACGTCGACTGGTTCGGAATCGTCTCCAGACCCAATCGCTCGCAGAGATCTGGGTGGCGATTAAGATACTCAACGAGTGCTGTCTCGTGGTCCCACCCGTGGAGATCCTTCAGGACGAATACCCGAAAGAGCGTGTCCATCTCATACTGTGTCGAGCCCGTATAACAGTCGTGAGGATCGAAGCAGAAGTATGCCAATGGGAGCGAGCAAACGAACTGATCGACCGAGTTGTGCTCGTCATGAGTGAACCACGGTTTCGAAACGACGCGAACATCTTCTTTCAATCCTCCAAGCGAGGTTCGATCGTACAGCGGTGTCGAATCATATGCTGGCCACTCTACGTACGACCGTTGTGCGATCCGTCGAAAGACAGTCCGTCGAGACTCACATGTCGAGGCCACTACGAGATGCTGGCTGCGATACGTTCAAAAATCCGTCTAACTGATCAGTATAGAGGAAGTATTCAGCAGGCCGCTAACGCTCGTTTCGCACATCCGGTGGCGAAACAGTCTCAGGTGAGTGGGCGTGTGAATCGGCTCTTTCGATGCCGAGTCTGTGCCTTAGCTAATCGAGCGGTTCGATTTCATCACCGGGCCGAATAGTCCCGCTTTCGAGGATGTCCGCTCGAAGCCCACCCCGATGAGCCAATGCGTCTAAGACCTCTTCCCCCGTGATACGCTGAAGATACCCACACGGCTCACACAGTCGATCCCCGCGACAGACGGCGTCACCGACACGGAATCGCTTGCCAACGAGATGGTTGAGCGCGGCATTCTGGGTGACGATATTCCGCCTGTGTTCGCCAGAATCGAGTTTGATCTCCGCCTCGCGCTCGATCGCGTGGATGGCTTCACGCTCAATGAGCGTTAGATCGTAGCCATCCGGGCGTTCTTCGTCAGCCTCCCACTTGACGAAGGTCCCTGTTTCGATCTCACGGAAATATCTGTCACCACGAAGACCAGCTTCAGCAACGGCCTCAACTTCACCGCGTTCGGTCATTTCGACGCCCGCGTCAGGAGCAGTGAAGATGCGCTCAGCAGTTCCGACCCAATTCATGCTCACACAATCCCAGTTTAGTAGTAAATAACCTTCTTTATGTCTTGGTTTTGAGTAGGTTATTACGACGGGCTAACAGACAACGTACTCCAGAAGAAAATCTGAATCGAACCTGAGATCAGAGGAGGGGAACGCGCGCCTATGGCAGCGCCATCCGGAAATCCTCGCAGAGGTCATCAGCGTCTTCGAGACCAACCGACACTCGGACCAGCGTCTCGGGAATCTCCGCCGTCGCCTCCCCATGGCCAATATCGTCGGGAATCATCAACGACGGCACCTCGACCAAACTCTCAACCCCACCAAGGCTCGCCCCCGGCGTAAACACCTCAAGCCCCTTAACGAACGCTTCAAGTTCAACCAGCGTACCGTCAAACTCGAACGACAACATTCCACTATACCCCGACATCTGCTTACTCGCAAGGTCGTGTTGCGGGTGACTCTCCAGACCCGGATAATAGACACGTGCCACCCGATCGTGGCTCTCGAGGAACTGCGAAACCGCCATCGCGTTCGTCTCGTGGTGTTCCATCCGCGCCGGCAACGTCTTCATCCCTCGCGCAACCAGATAGCAGTCAAACGGCGACAGCATATTCCCAAGTCCGACCCGCTGCGCGAACGCCAACTGCTCAAAGACCCCTTCGTCGTTGGTAATGACGGCACCGCCGATCGAGTCGGAATGCCCGTTGAGGTACTTAGTGGTGCTGTGGACGACAATGTCGGCACCCAGATCGAGCGGTGCTTGGAAGTACGGACTCGCAAAGGTACCGTCAACTCCGAACGGGATACCGTGGTCGTCAGCGATGTCGACGATCGCCTGAATGTCGCACAGCCGCATCAGCGGGTTGGTCGGCGTCTCTGCCCAAATTAAGTCGGTTTCTGAATCGACTGCAGTCGCAACGTTTTCGGGTTCACGGGCATCAACGAAGTCCACGTCGACGTTGAGGTGTCCGGCAGCGAGTTCCGTGAGCAGTTTTTCGGTGCCGCTATAGATAGAGTCTGAGGAGACGAGGTGCCCCCCGGCGGGACCAGCGACAGCATCGTCGTCGAAATAGCGGCCATCCCCGAGGCGAACGCCAACGCATGCTCGCCGCCTTCGAGGCGAGCTAACTGCTCTTCGAGGGCCACCCGCGTCGGGTTGCTCTCACGTGAGTAGTCGTGTTCGTTGGCCTTGTCCCCGCTGCCCCACTCGAACGTGGTCGAGAGGTGGATTGGCGGTACGACGTCGCTCGTTCCACCTCCATGGGGGCGCGTCTTGGTCTCAGCAGCGCCGACGGCGATGGTTGCGAATTGGTTCTCATTGGACCGGTCATCGTGTTGTGTCATAGGTAATTCACCACAAGATCCACTCGGGGGGAGGTACAGGCCTCCAATACGGTTGGGTTGTCCATAGGAGTGTTCTCTATAGCGATTGATAGTTGTGGAGTTACAGGCGAGACTGGCCAGAGACAAAAACGGAGAGGGACGCTGGGTTAGCGAGTATCCTGCGGCGAAAGTCCGCCGCCACGGAGGGGAATCATCTTATCCGCGTAGGTGAGTGAGTATGACGAGGCAAATGCTACTCCCATATGCATTGGCCAACGCAGCCTCAACTTCTGGTCTGAGCTACCAATACCACAGTTTCGGAGGGTGACAACCTCCTCGCCGGAAACAGTAGACGCCGAACCTAATTCACAGCACTGCTGATGAGGGCGTCTATGGTCAAGACAACCGAAGCAAAACAGGTCTGTCATGCCGCTTCAACTCTCGTCTATCTGGAACTCGACTTTGAAATCAAGCCCTGCGGGACCTACACGAGAGAGGACTCCGTGCAGGTCGAGAAGTTCGTCCAGCGTGTCCGGCATCTCACCGTCGTGCTGTCCGATAATCTGCTCGGATGCCCTTTCAATGCACGCCGTCCGCTTGTGCAAGCCGAGTGGTTCGAGATCTTCACCGAACTCGTCGGATCCCGCATTGACAAGCGACGCCGGCGTCGGTACTTTTCCACGAACTCTTCGTAGACGCCGAGAACTTGTTCCACGGACGTCTGTTGGAGCATACTCGGCGACGAGGACTTCAAACGGAGTGGTGTTCGGATCGCGCCACGGGAGATCGTGGCGTCCATTAATAGCATACCACTCCAGTAGGATATCGACGAATTCGTCGCCGTCATTATCGCACATACGGCTGCTTGGTCCCCCTATCGTACTTAGGAAGTCAGCCGTCTCTGGAATACGGTGTGACTCAATCACGCACTCAGTACCGGAATCCTCGAGAGTCACTGCACAAGCGGAGCGAGAAAGCGAAAATGGAACCCCGACTAAGGTATTTAGAGAGGCAATCGCCTCGTAGAGGCGCTAATTCAACGGTACCTGCAGTTATGATTTCAGCGCTGTTACGACGTCGTCGACGGTGAACAACTGCAGATTATCTCGTTCCTCGGCAGCGTCCTCTACGGCCTGCGTAAAGCCGCTTCGAGAGAACAACGCGTATTCGTGCCTCCGCTCTCCGCCTCCGGATGGCGTCCATCGAAGTTCGTTTACGTGAGTTTGAAGCTTCGAGAACGCGTCGTAATCCAACGGTGACCGCTGGAATTTGCACTCTCCAGCGATCAGCGCGTCCTCGTTCGTCAGACCCACGACGTCGACCTCGTGCTCCTGATACCACCATTGACCGACGTCCGTGATCGTATACTCAGGATACAGCGTTCGAAGAGCGGAACCGCAGAGATCTTCGAACGAGTCGCTTATGAAGTCCGCGAGTTCCGGCTCGATGAGCGTCTCGTACGCTTCGTCGCCAAAATCCTCGTATCTGTCACCGCTCCCGTAGACGAAGTGAAACCAGAACCGGAAGAACTGGTCACGGATACGGTAGCGGCTTCGCTTGGTCCGCTCCTTTCGTTCGGTAATTGGAACGTGTTGCTCGACCAGTCGCAACCGGGAGAGTTGATTCAAGTATTTTGATAGTTGATTGTAATCGATACCCGTCGCTCCGGCAATCTCGTTTCGACTCGTACTTCCGCCTGCGATCGCTTCCAGAATCGAAAAGTATCGCGTCGGCTCCGTAAGTTCCATTCGGAGAACGTAGTCTGGTTCGTCGTGTAGCGTCCCGTGCCGAGAGAGGATCGTCCGTTGAATGTTCTCTCCGAGGCTCCCCGTTGGATCCACTTCTTCGAGATAGTACGGAACGCCACCGAAGATTCCCCAGGTGAACACCTGCTCGTCAGCGGTGTAGCTCTCGGAGAAGAACTCCATCGCCGCATCGAACGGAAGCTGTCTGATATCTAGTTTTAGTGACGAACGACCGTAGAGTGGACTATTTCGCAACAGTGCAGCTTCCTCCATCATGCTGATCGACGAACCGACGAGGACGAACGTAGCACTGGAGTCGTCGAGTTCGTGGTCGAACATCGCCTGCAAAACCGAGGGGAGGCTTTCGTCTTGTTCAACCAAATATGGAAACTCGTCGAGGACGACGATCGCATCCTGATCTGCGAGATATCCGAGGATAGACTCCCACTCTTCGCGGATCCGCCTGATCCCCGGGTACACGTCCGAAGCGACTTCGACGAACTGCTGGAGCTGTAGCGCACTCGTTTTTTGCTTCGCCTGATAGAGGATTGCCTCGTCGTATCCTTTGAGAGACTGCTTGACGAGTTCGGTTTTCCCGAGGCGTCGTCGCCCGAAAATCACCGCCAACTCCGCCTTATCTGACTCATAGAGTTTGTAAAGGTGTAAGA
The DNA here is from genome assembly GCF_023913515.1 of Natronococcus sp. CG52. Classification (NCBI taxonomy): domain Archaea; kingdom Methanobacteriati; phylum Methanobacteriota; class Halobacteria; order Halobacteriales; family Natrialbaceae; genus Natronococcus; species Natronococcus zhouii. Next base: position 124,065 of record NZ_CP099393.1, on the reverse strand, counting down.
GTTCCTCCGTTCGGTTCACAAACCCAGGCATAGCCACTAATACCGTGCCCCCAGATATAATACTTCGTATAATCATACTCTGAAGTATCGTACTCCAAAGTACGCTACTAGACTGGCGGTACAAAAGATCGGGTACCCACAATCCAATCGTTGTAGTCGCTAAGTCACTTGGCGCTAATTTCGTTTTCTCTATTCAGCACGACTGTTCTATCAATTTTCAAGGGGTTCCGCAGAATCGTATAGGTTGGTCTGATTGGTTGGCTTGACCGTGTTACTCAGTGATGTCGAAGTGTTGGTAGAGGTGTTCGATGGTGTATTGGTTGCGGAGTTTGGTGGCGGTGTTTTGGTTGGCGTACATGCCGGGTTTCCAGTACGCGTCCGTGATGAGGTGCGTGTCGATCCAGTTGATGCCGACGAGGTATTCGCGGAGTGATTCGTTATTTTTGTTCGCGTTCATGTGCGGGGTGTCGAGGTCGGCGTCAAGGATGTTGACGGATCCGTTGTCGGGGCACCGTCTAGTTAGCGCGGTTTGAGAAGCGAGCAGGTCGTGGAGTTGGTTTGGACATGCAGCTCGCAGACCTGCTCAGCGAGTCTTACGCGACGGATTTAGAAGAATCTTGGGAGCGTGAGCGGACGGCGACGCCCGTCAAGGTGTTCGCCGTCCGCCTTCACACAACCGGTTGTTCGCTCCGAGAGACACAAGCGATTCTTCGCTTGATCGGCGTTGAACGTTCTCATCAAGCAATCTGGCACCGGGTACATCGGCTGGCTGACAGCGTTCCAGACCCGCCGACGGCGAAGCCGTCGCGGGTCGCCGTTGATGAGACTGCTGTCAAAATCAATGGCAACTGGTCCTGGGTGTATGCTGCAATAGACATAGACTCACGGTTGGTTCTCGATGTCGCAGTCTTTGGACGACGAGGCACCAATCCAGCTGCTGCATTCATTCACAGACTGACCGAGAAACACGATCTCTCCGAGGCGGTGTTTCTCGTCGATGGCTACGGCTATCTGACTGCCCTCTCTCGATTCGGATTGAGCGGTCAGCTCGACTACATCGAGAGAAACCTGATCGAAACGTGGTTTCATACCCTCAAAATGCGGATCGACCGCTTCCATAACTCGTGGGTGGGCAGTCGGGCCAGCGTCAGAGAATGGCTTGAACAGTTCGTACACTACTACAACACACAACGACCTCATCAGTCACTCCACGGACAGACGCCAGCGGAGGTGCTAAACTAGACAGTGCCCTGGACTCCGAATGTTTTCTGACTGCTAACTTCACCAATGATAGTAGATGACGTTATACGACAATCTCACGCGTGTGTTCTTCACGAAAAGGTGCGTTGCAGAACGTGCTAGGATTAGCGCCCACGTCTAGTAATTATTGCCTAACAGCAAGATTCGCACGTTCCGTGCAGGCCAAATAAGCCGCTATCGTACCCTACCATGCCCGATATTGCGCTCTGTAGGATCGCTAGACGGCAAGGCTACAATCTTGTTATCTCTGTAGAAAGCGAAGAGGCAGAGTGCTAGGAATTCGGAATTTTACCTCTTCATCCGAGAAGGTGTTCCGGAGGGTCACTACATTGTTAAAAATTAGACCAGCTCACTGAGGCCGTCCTTGCGTATGTGATGTGCAGGGCGCTCCCGGAGAGGAACTCGCACGCTCGCTCAAACCAAAGGGACTTGACGAGTGCTTCGAGGAGTACGAACCCTTGCTCGATCTGCATTTTGTCCTCCTTCCGGGGGTGATCGAGTTCGTCGAACAAACGTCAGTTACATCTGCCGCCTCGAATTCCACTCGTTCGCCCACCGTCGCGTCAGTCTTGCTCGGTTGGATCCCAGGTGTGACGCAACGGCATGTACACCTCGTCGCCTTCCTCGATGTTGTAGTGGTACCCGCCGTCTTCGAGTTGCTCTGGATTCGCGAATCGGCGAATAAACGTTTGGTCACCGACGTCAACCATGATCCGGCCATTGTCGTTGCTCTCGACCGCCTCGATTCGGTACGCACCGCTTTGGGCATAGGTCTCGCCATTCTCACTCGAGTTGATTCCGGGAAGTCTGGTATCTGTGTTGTCGACGTAGAGGTAATTCGATGCGGTACCGTCAAAGGACCCACAGTCGTCGTTGAGTGCAATCGTAATCGCGTTGTCCGTGCTCAACTTCCGGGTGAAATCTTCGACGGTACCCGTGAACCGTCCGGTCGACTCCTCGATGAGCGTCTCGCCGTTTGCGGTCAGGCTCGGTCCGTCATTAATGTAGGCACGAACCGCTTCTCCATCGCGCTCTGAGTAAACTGCGAAAACACCAGTGAACGAGAACGCCTCGCCGACGTTGTGTGTGATGTCGTGACCGGCGCCCCGGGCGACGTAGTCCGTTCGACCATTCGACAGGACAACTTTCACGGCACGTGCATCCGAGACATCTGCGTCCTCGCTCGATACGGCGACCGACTCGACAGACTCGACAAACCGCTGGTCGACGTAGGGTTCGAGAACCGACGAAAACGTAGACTGGAGGCCCTTGCCTGTCCGTCGGGCGATCAGGTAGGTCAACTCGTCGGGGTTCTCCGGCAAGGCTGGCGGTTCGCCGGTTGCGAGTGCCACCTCGTCTACGTCGTTCAGCATGGTCAACCGCAGGTGTACATCCGCGTCGTCGTCGCGTCGGTCACGGTAGTCCTCTACGTTCCAGTCTATACTGTAGGATTCTGGTGGATTCTCGTCCCGGGAGACGTCTTGAAGGTAGTTGAAACCGTTACCCCTGGATTCATTGTACGACTGGGAAGCAAACGGTACGTCCGAACCGGCGTACGTACCGCTCTCCTGATCGACTAAATTCAGGCCGGTAGTGGCGACGTTACTCGATTTCGTACCGTGAAAGCTAAACAGATGGTCGTCGCCCCCTTTGACATCGAAGAAGTCGACCGCATAAGAGTTCTCCTCATCGACGCGGATCATCGCCGTCGTTCGGCGATACTCGTCGACGTCTTCGTAAACTTCCGTTGAATCCGCGTCGAACAGTTTGACCTTCTCGTCGTCGTCGAAGTGTTTGGTCTCGGCGACAAGTTGTGGTTCTTGGAACTGCTCGTTTACCATCACGGTGTTGTGGCTGATAGTCTCGGCCGTCCAGTTCTGAGCCTTCGGCGTGCCGAGGTCCGCCGGATAGCCGAGATCGGGAGCCAGGTCAAGTTCATGGGCCATCACGCCGAGGTTTAGAGTATCGGTGTGTGCGTGGGATGTGCCTGGCCCATGAGCGTTCTTTCCAAAGTAGAGCCAGATAGCTCGTTTCGCGTTGCCACGACTTTCGGCGCGTTCTCTGGTTTCCCGCGCGGCCTCGTCTAAAACGTCCAGGTGATATAGCGCCATCAGGTAGTCATCAGATTCATCATTCTTGCCATTGTTCGCGAACGTGAGTGTATGTATCCCTTGCGCGAGTTCTATTTCGACCGAAGAAGTAAACCGGGAGCCGCCGAAGAAGTCGATCGTTCTGACAGACTCGCCATCGATCAGGAGTTCGTAGATGCCGTACGACGAAGCCTTGAGCGCCTCTATTTCGAGAAGGAATGTGCCGTCGTGGTCAACCTCGAACTCAAAAGTCCACTCTTCACCCGGCGCGTTCGCTTGGAGTTGAATCGCTTCCGAGAAATCCTTGGTCGGGACGGAACTACTGACTAGGAGATCCTTGAACGCGTAGGTCTCCCCGTAGCGGACATTCGTGTAGTTCTCCCCGTCACGGAGCGCGGTGAATCCGTAGGCTGGTAACAGTGTACTGTCCCTGTCGAGGACACCCTCGTTTTCGATCACACTCTCTACCGAGGCTGGAAGCGCTTCCGGATCTGCAGAGAAGATGTCGCCTCGCATACCAGCGGTCGTGTAGCCGTTCAGGAAGAAGTAGGTCTGGGCGAATAGCGAATCACCGTAGGCTTGGAACGCACTCTGGATCGTCTCGGTGTTCAAGTTGTAGTTCATGTACCTGGTTTCATCGTCGCCAATATCCGGCGTCAGTTGATCGAGTAAGACGAGATCGATGTTTTGTTGCGAGAAGGTGTAGAGTTTCGGATGTTCCCAGAGATCTGCACCTTCGTAGACGTCATATCCTTTGAGGATATTCGCCAAATTCGTGAACACGCCCTGACCGAGTGAGTTGTAGTGTGGCCCCGCTTCTTCCCGATAGCCGTCTCGGTCGACATGTCTGAGTAACCAGGGGAGAACGTCCCCCCCAGTCGTGGTCCACTCGCTCGACTCGTCATCACCGTCGCTGCCGGTGTATTCAATATTGCCTGGCTGTAAGAGGAATTCGAGGGCTCGATCCGTATACCCGTTCGGTTCGTCTAGGATCCGCGCCGAGAGGGCCAACACGTCTCGTGCACCACTCTCGACAACAATGTGGGTGTTCTTGACGGCTGGTAGGATTTGTCTGAATAGCCCGTCCTCGATGTTCTTTCTGATGTATCCGGCCGTATCCTTGCACCCAAGACCTGGATACTCCTCCGTTTTCTTGTCGAGGAAATTGAGTAACTGCTGGTCGTCTTGTGCTGGGTAGTACGCGTCATAGCTCTTGAGAAAGTCTGGAATGAGTTGGTCTTCCCAGAGGGAACCAAGAATTTTACCCGTCTCGCGACCACCGGTGATGTTGTGATACTCCGGCGTGGGATAGGCGGCAATTTGCATGTCGGGATAAATATCGGCAATACGATCTAGCAACACCGTTCCGGCGCGTGCGTACTTGGTGTCTCCGGTGAAGAGGTAGGCATCGGAGAACGTCTGAATCATGTCCTGGATCACCCCTCGCCAGCGGAACCAGTGGTTGTAGAATGCGATAAAGTGGAGTGTCTCGCCTTCGTTGCCGAATTCTCCACCCTCATCGACCCATCCGTAACCGTCATCGACGCCCCAGTCATCGGGTTTGTCCGGATACTCTTCGTTGACGAGGTACTGATCGTCGGCCAGGGTGGGATCGAATGTTCCCTTGTTATTGAGACCGCTCTGGCGGTACGCCGCGAAGTCGTTCGTCGGCATGATGTACCCACTGTCCGTTGCTATCTTCCAGGGCCGATCGGTCCCGGACGACGACGTCCCGCCCATAAGATCACGGACGCGCCTCGTACCCGCTTCGCGGGGGACGCGCTGGCCGGCGACCACGTTCCACAGGTCGCCCATGCTATACTCCTCGAGGTAGGCGTCTGCCGTCTGAACGGCTTGGTCACGGCGCTGTTTCGCCCAGCCGTACTGCTGGATATTACGTCGGGCGTTCTCGCGGTCCGTTTGGGTCCACCAAGTCAGACGCGTCTTCGTATTCGGCGCGTCCGAACTTGCGGCTACTCCGCTACCAGTTCCGAGAGCGGTTACTGCCCCCACACTCGTCAATTGGAGGAATGCCCGCCGACCGATATCGGACGGTAAAGAATGGACGTCTTTCAGATCGTCTGCACTCCACCTTTCGCTCAAAGTACTATCGCTTTGTTTATCGGTCATCGTTACAATACATTATAGATCATAACATAAAATACTATACCTGGTAGTAACTGTGATCAATTGTCTTTAAAGCAGTGTCTAGTCAACGAGCGGGCAGTTCTTGGAATTGGCTATCATGCAAGCGGCGAAGTCCTCAGTGATCCTCGAGACGACTGCCAGAACGGGCTGTGGTGGAAGGATGTCGATTTCGAAAACAACCAGCTCTACGTCCTGGGGAAGAACTAGCAACATGAGGAGGTCCAACTCCCGCCACAGGCACACGGATCGATCGAGAGGCTTGAGAAGGCACTCAATCCATCATCTTCAGAGTGGCCGATCTTTGTCTCGAGCCATGCGCCGTCGCTGTATAGCAATCCCTCGGACGGCGCCGATCCATCTGCGGGTGAACCTTGGAGTTATAACGGAAACACGGAGGAGTTCCGCCGCCTCTCTCGACGAACGGTGGCCGATCAGTCCTGAAACGGCTATGCGAAGACGCTGATCTCGACGTCGACGGCGAGTACCTGAAACCGCACGGTGCGAGGCGTGGCGTCGGTGAGGCGATCTATCGCGAGCACGGCGCGGCTGCAGCACAACGAGTGCTTCGCCACGCCGACCCGCGGACCACATCACAGATGTACGCCCATATCGAAGCGAGTGAGTTGGCCGAGGAGACTGCTGAGGTCTTTGAAAACGAGTGATCTGGTCGGTCTACTATTACCCCTCAGAACTGGCAGTGCCATTCCCACACACTGGGATCGAGCTCGCCGGTTAATATGAAACCGGACCAGATAGGTAGACGTCACGTGCTCCTACCGGCACGTGACCACGCCAGGTACGGCCGCTCCCGTGCAACCATAGCGGAGCTGCCATCATCCATCGCACTCCCAATCCCCCCTGGCGGAATTCGAACGTTGATTGAGAGAACGAGAGTCCCCAATCCCCACCCCTAATCCGCCTTTTTGCGATAGATCGATAGACCAGCTCTTATTCCTTCTGAGCGGCTGGTGTGCGATAGATCTTGGTTGGATACTCGTTTATCGAACCCGCCCGAGAACCGACTTGGCCGTTGCCTCCTCGGCATTAGACGCTCTCGGCTCAGTCCTGATCAGCACGCCGCAAGTTTTGACCGTCCAGTGGGGCCGAATCGAACAGTTCCGCCAACAATTCTTTTATTTACGTAGAACGCGTAGGGGAAACTACAAGAAACAATAAATTATGGTCAATATTCCCACGAACCTGTGCGAATGTGTAGTGTGTAGCCATCGGGTTAGAGCTGAGCATACGCTGACTTGTCCACGATGCGCGGGTCCAATGCAGAACCTCAGTAATCCTCGAGAGTGATCAAAGTCAAAGATGCAGTCTTGAGTCTGGGTTGGACGACCCTGTAGTACTGACCTCGATGACAGTGAACACGCTTTCCGAGCTAATCATCGGGATATCAACGTTCATATTGTATCTCTACTGGGAGAATCGAGGAATATTCAGTTGAGCGTTGAGATCTAAGATTTAGTCAACGAGAGTATATCTCAATTTTGAGTACTATCTCTTTCTGACGAACGAAGATTTACACTCATCTGCTGCGTTATATTTTTGATATGGCTGGACTCGTACAGCGAACCGCGGAAGGAATCGATAGCCTGTCACGCTCAGTCTGGGACGACTCGAGTCAGCTCGAGAAAGCGATCGTCGTCGTCATCCTCGTCGTGACAGGGTTGGTGATCCCGGTCCTTCCAATCGTCCTAGTTGCTCGATACCTCGCCAACTGAGAGTGCGAGATGCTCTTCGTGCTCGTTGACGAAGTGTCCGTTCGGGAGATCTTTCAGAATAGTTGTAGTTCAGGCTCACGGATAGCACCTCGAACGTTCCGAACTCTGCGCTTTCTAGCTCCGCTTTCATACGCTCAGTGTTCCCCAATACCCCGTCAAGAAACTCGCCGACCGCCGACTGTAACTCCGGGCTACAGGTCAGAATCGACTACAGTGTGTAAGCACGTCGCCCAAAAGCGGTTAGACGGCGTCCTAATACAGTAGATATTAGCCTATTTGATTTTCTCTTTAACAATAGAAAGTATTATAATATGTTAGTTATATCTGATTTTCATATAACATGAATGAGAGAAGATCGGTACTAACTCGGAAGGGGTTGCTGGCAATCGTCTTTTCCATCCTAATGGTAACGGGAACGATAGCTCCCGTTTTCGCTATGGAATCTTCGTCTGGGGCTATAGACCAGAGAACCGGTGATGATCAGCTAGCTACGTCGATCTTAGAACGCGATGAGGTCGATACGTTAACTGAAGGAGATCCCGTGCTTCAGAAGACATGGGCGCGATTCATTCTCACGAATAGTTCAGAATTAGATGCTGAAACTGACGAAGAGGCACTGGCTCACCTCAACGATTCGATCGAATATACAGACGGCTCAGCGCACATTTCGGACCCAGCATCGTTTAATCACTCTGCGGCAGCCGTCGACTCGTTAGCCCTGTCTGGCGAGCCAGAAGCTGACGAACAGCGGGTTCTGGCAGCGCATCTCATTGTCTCTGCAGACAACGAAACTGCAGCAGAACGGATTGCAGAGGCTACGTGGGCACTCAACCACACCCAAGAAGACCTTCATACAGGCGTTGAGCAGAGTGCTACGGCACACATCCAGAACGCAGAACGCGCATATGAGCGCGCACAGGAACGAAGCGAAGCTGCTGACGGAGATGACTTCGACGAACAGGCGAGCGCAATTCAACAGTATCGAATTGCCTGGGTACAGGCAACGAAGGCCCTCGACGCGATTGACGCCGCAACATCGCCTGAGGTAACGATCACGACTCGCGGTGATCCACCGCGAAATGGGACCGAATCGATCAAAGGAGAAATCCGAGGGACCATTTTCGATGTCCGTCCGGAAACACTGTCAGAGGCGACGGTAACGATCGGTGATACCGAGACAAAAACCGTCCCGATCGAAACCAGCGATAGCCGCACCAACGCGACATTCGCGACGAATGTGACGCTTGACGAGCAGATTACATCCGTCGAAGTCGAAGTCGTGGATCCTATCTCAGAGGACGAAGATGATCGGAACAGGAAGTCGAAGCAGAAAGCGGGCGGGGACGCAGATCAAAATGGAAATGATCGCGGAGTTGACGGCGCACCATCTGGAAAGACTGATGGTCCTCAGGTCGGCACTGACACCGTCCTCTTTGATGGCGACGGGCTTCCAGACACGTACGAAACCGAAATAGTCGGGACCGATCCGCAACACCCAGACAGCGATTCACCGAAAGTCAACGAAGATGTCGGTGACAACGGCGTCATCGACGGCCTCGAGGACTTCGACGACGATAACGTCACTAATTACCACGAGGGCCGATTCGACACGGATCCGTTCGAGCCCGACACTGACGGTGACGGCCTTCCAGACCACTTCGAAGTCCAGTATCCAGAGCTGGATCAGACGAGTGCCGACACCAGAGATGACGGTGTCGATGATGCCGAATGGGATGCTGACGATGACGGATTGACGAACTACGAGGAATATGAAGCGGGAACTAATTCACTCATAGCCGACGAGGATCGAGACGAACTGAACGACAGTCGCGAACTCGAGATCGGAACCGACCCACACGATCCCGACACTGACAATGACGGTCTGATCGATGGCGTCGAGGTTCGACTCGGAACGGACCCACTCACGGCTGATTCTGACGGAAACGGCATCAATGACGGCGAGGACACCCACACGACGAGTACGAGCAACGAGTCTCTCGGCGTTGATATCGACATAACAGGCATCGGCGACCTTGCAAGCGGGGTGACGATCGAGTCAAACGACGAGGATCGATTCGAAACGAACGGTATCGAGAGTGCCAGCGCCTCACCAGTTATCGAGCTTGGATCGGAACGCGAGTTCGACCAGGCGAACATCACCGTCGAATACGACGACACGGTTCTCGATGACGGCGATGCGGATGAACTAGCGGTATTCCGGTTCAACGAGACAACACAGACGTTCGAGGCACTGCCCTCGACGGTCGACACACAGAACGGAACGATTACCGGAGAGACCACGCAGTTCTCTACCTTCGTCGTCTTCCACATCCCGACCTGGGTAGCCCAGTTCGATGCAACCGAGACTGGAGACGGTGATACCGATGACAACGTCTCGGAGACGCAGCCTCTCGACACGATGTTCGTTGTCGACACGTCGGGATCGATGGGGTCGAACGATCCATACGGGTACCGGAAAGACGCCGCGAAGCGGTTCGTCAGTGCACTCATCGATGGCGATCGAGCCGGCGTCGTCGATTTCGATAGCTACGCCAGCGTTACACAGGATCTGTCCGGGGACTTCGACGCCGTCAACAGCAGTATTGACCGCCTCGGTGCGAGCGGTGGAACGAATATCGGCGCGGGCCTCCAGGAAGCGAATGACCACTTCGATGCGGAGAGCAACGACTCACGTGCAAAGGTCTCGATCCTGCTCACTGACGGTGTCGGAAGCGGCGGCATCAGCGAGGCAGAGGCGGCTGCCGAGCGGAACATCACAATCTACACGATCGGGTTTGGCTCGGCAGATGAATCGAAGCTGAAACGGATTGCAGATGAGACTGACGGCGAATATCACTTCGTCGACGGTGCGGACGATCTCCCCGAGGTATTCTCCCGAGTCGCTGAAAACGCAACTGATGGACTCGACACCGACGGCGACGGGTTACCAGATAGCGTTGAAAAGACGGGGGTCCGAACCGGATGGGCGGAGTACGTCGACACTGATCCGTATGCTGCCGACACCGACGGTGATGGCCTTGATGATGGTGAAGAAATCGAGCGCAGAGTCACCGTCGATATCGACCGCAATGGGCAGCAATACAACTACACCTACTACGAGCTTCGAAGTGACCCATCGAAGGTCGATTCTGACGGTGATGGCGTCGACGACTACACTGAGACACACGAATCGACGACCGTCGTTCAAACGACTGACTCTGACGCGACAAACGCGGTCCTCGAAACCAGTGGTGAGAACCCAGATGCGATCGATGACCACTACAAGACGTACGAAGTCTACTCTGATCCATTAGCGGCCGATACCGACGGAGACGGTCTCGACGATGGTCGTGAGCGCGAGCTCGCAACAGATCCGACAGCTCGTGATACCGACGGTGACGGCATCGACGACGAGGACGAACTCGAGAATGCTGGCGATCCAACGCTGTATGACGCTCAGCCACCGGAAATAGACATCCAGCAGTCAGGCTATCAGATTCCTGAGCGCAGTCTTGATACCACGTACTGGGTCAACGTCCACATCCATGACCCGGCAGGCGTCGACCGCGCAGTCCTAATAAAGGATGGAAACGAGGAGCGAACGGAAACCTACGGCGGGAAGGTAGACGTCTACGACACGCTCAAGTTCACCGAAGAATTCACCGAATCGGAAACCGACATTGACACCAGCAGTGTCAAATCGACGTTCATCTCGTTTGGATCGAAGAGCGCCGAAACCGTTGGCAGCGTTGCTGAGTCCGTCGGTGACACGACAGCCGGAACGACGATCTACCTCGAGAGTAGCGACACAAATGCCAATTCGCATCAGATTGTTGGGGTTCAGCGGGCGAACTTCTACAGCGAGGCTGCTGGCGGTCTGTACACCGGGACGCTCATCGATCAGGCGGTTGCCAGCGAATTCGGTACGATTTCAGGCTTTTCCTCAAGTCTCGGTGTCGCCTTCCAGGACGTCTCACAGCTCATCGAGGATCCTGCTGCCGTCGTCGAGGGGATACGAGCGCTGATCGCACTGGTCGCAGAGGAGCGACTCGGGGCAGGTAAAACGTTGGTCACCGCGATCGCCCAGAACGTCGAGCAGACGCAGGTACGCAATAATCCGTACGGCTCGCTCGACGGGAAAGAGCATCCCGAGTTGTACGACACGTTCGAAGTCAACTGGTATGAAGGGTACGCTACAGGCTTCCTCGCGAAGACTGTACTTGGCGGATCCGGTGCGAACAGCGCCAAGAGCGCGATCAAGGGAACCAGCAGCGCCCAGAAGGTTGGCTCCCAACTCGTCGACACGAAGGCTGCTCGAGCGCTCTCGCGAGCAAGTGATACAAAAGACGCCGCGAAAGCACGAGCGACTGCACGCGTGCTGCTAGCGACTGATGGAGACGCCACAGAGGCAATGCTGAGCCAAGCTGACACTGCTGGTGGCGCCTACAGGCTTTGGCGTCACCAGCGGGCAATGGATGCTGATGTTGACGCGTTGTCGGAAGTACGGCAGGAACGACTTGGACGCACGCTGGTTCGAGGAGATGCCAACACGAACCGTGCCATTCGCGATCTGGATCAGGAACAACTCGATGAGATACTTTCTCTAGAAATTGACTCGAGAAGCAGAGGGTTCCTTGCAAAGGGAGTTAGCAGTTTAGGTGCAAATGATGGCCAGAAACTGCTGAACAGTGTCTCGAAGTTCGACTCGGATACCACCGTGCGACGAGCTGGCGGACATGAAACAGCCACCTATGGCCGAATCGAGGGTGCAGATGGAGATATTGCCGTTACCGGACGGTTCTACGACGATGGTACACAGTCGGTGAAAAATACGCTCTCGTCGAACGAACAAGCAGTTGAAAAAGTGTTCAAAAACAATAGAGGCGGTGATCTATACGAAGAATACGGTGTTGATGCGATTGATCATCTGGATCAGGTAAGTCAAGCTGACGCCGTGAAGATCCGTGGCGGACTCGGTGAAGAAGTTCTGCAGACACGGATACTGAACCAAAAATACGGATCAGGATCGTTCGACTACGATGCTGACAGTGATGTCGGTTCCCTCACAGAAGGATATATTCCCGAAGAGGATGTCCCATACGACTTCGGTAGTAGTCAGACCGGCGTGGACAGTTTAGCGATCGACAGCGATGGAAACTTGGTTGTTATTGAAACGAAGGTGAGAGGAAAGAATACGAATGTCGTTCGCAGCGATCTCGAGAACACGAATAACGGCCAGCAGTTGAGTGAAGATTGGATCGAACAGAAGATGGATGACCTCGGTCAGAACGCTGATACCGCGGAAAAGAGAGCATTTCTCCAAGCACTCGAAGATCAAGGCGTCATCACAACCATGCGTAACGGCGACAGAGTCGACGTACGGGTGAACCAAGATAAAATCAAAACAGAGTTCGTAGCGTATCAGGACGCGTCCGTTTCGGATAATCTGGCAAACGCCGATTCCCTCCGGAACCCAAGCGACAGCACATTACCTACGGTCGACAGCGTAGAGGTTGTAAAAATTGGGGATACATTTACAGTTTCCTGAGGATACGATAATTCATGACTGACAGAAGCAGATTGCGAGACATCGTTGATGAGACCATCGACAATGAAAAAGCGAAGACAGGTGATCTGCTAGACGCTGTAGATGGCGGCCGAGGCGGTGCGAGAGACGTCATCCTCTCATATCTCGGTATTGGTGAGATTGACAAAGCGCGGATGTGGGCCACCGCAGCAGCGCCAGACTACCTGCAATACGCACGCTTCGTTGCAGAAGGCAGGCTCGATCCGTCTGATCCACCAGACTCGCTCGGTGCAAAACCCTGGATTGATGCGCTCACAGCGATGCAACTCGCAACATTCGCAGGCAACGATGATGTTCTCCTCGAAGCGGCAGAGCAGGTCGTCGAATGGGCATCCCTCTCGTTTCTCGAAGAGTGCCGCGGTTGGGAGAACGCCTTGATCATCGATGCAGTAGCAGCGCTTGCAGCGTTCGTTCTCGGCGAGTCACACAGCGAGTACTGCGACTCGGCCCAATCGAAGTTCGACGCGATGGATGAGCAAACAATCTACGCGAAGCGAGATGTGAATCTCGTGACAGCAGTGACAGGTATCGCGAACCATGACGTCGAACAGGTTGAAGCCGCCTGCCGAGAGCTAGATAACTTTCACGAGTCTCTTGACGTATACGAGTCGACTCCAACGGAACTGGTGAATATTCACGTCTGTTTCTGTATAATCTTTGCTCGTCGGCGCAGTCTTGATGTCACGTACACGAGCGATCACGTTCCCGAATCAGTGATCTCCTACTACTGATCAATCACGTGGCTATCTGAATTGTAGCCTCCCTCTCTGTTGTTAGAAATCAATTGGTCAAAACATGCCGTGGACTCTACCCAAGGTATTCTACAGGGGTAGTTCCGATTCTACTTAGAATGAGATCCAGAGAAGATGTTGAACAGCGATTCAGATAACGTCACATTAAAATATTCACTATTATACTTTCACAGCGCACAAACATACAATTCAGTGTGCAAAGAACCCATATACAGCATCGTTGAATACTCTCGTGAGATGGACGACCTCACCGGCTTCCAACGAGACCTCCTGTACGTGATCGCAGGTGCCGACGAGCCGTCCGGCCAAGACATCAAGGAGGAAATCGAGGGGTATTACGAGAGCGAGATTAATCACGGCCGGCTGTACCCTAACCTCGACACGCTTGTCAACAAGGAGCTAGTCGAGAAGGGTGAACTCGATAGACGAACGAATTACTACGCCATCAACGACGCGGGAGAGGACGTAATTCAGGAACGACGGGAGTGGGAGAACCAGTACGTCAACGTGTAAAAAGAGCTGCATTCGTCCGCTCAAACAGGTCTCTATTCATCTGGTGTAGTTGCCAGGAAGGCTTATGCTGACACGCAGTAGTCATCAACGTATGCCCGGTGGGGACAGATTGGCAAATCTCGTCACAATCATTGGCAGGGGAGTCCCAGCAAGCTACGAAATCACTGTTAACGGGTCCATCGAATTGGTGGGCGCCGATCCCCTCGAGGAAGCAACGATCGTCTCAAAGCACGCAGCAGAGGGTGTGATCGAGACTGGCGTGATGCGATTTCGGTTTTCCGGCCAGTTGGCGAACGTGCACGTCGTCGATTGGAACGGTGTCGCTGCGCCGGAATCACCGAGCACACCGGAAGTCCATATCGATTATGGCGTCTCCGGTCAGAAGGACAGCAGCTAGACCGGAAACGCGGTCTCGATTCACTGACCTTCTGCAATCGCGGTCGTGAATCAGCTGTTATCGGTGGTTTCGAGTTCGAACTGGTTGTTTTCAGCCACAGCGTTGAGAACGATGCTCGTATTTGACTGGTTGATGTCTGGATCTGTGATCAGGGCTTTGATCTGGTCGTTCATGTCATCGGTATCTTCGAATTTGCCGATCGCGATCACGTCGTAGTCACCGGTAACCTCGTGGACCGAGATCATCTGTCGGTGATCTTTCAGTGTCTCCGTGATTTCGGGGAGCGCATTCCCTTCGGCTTTGAGCTGCATTACAGCGGTGACATCGTATCCGGCAGCGTCATAGTCGACTTTTGGTGTGTATCCTTTGATCACCCCGTCTTCCTCGAGATCGGAAAGATGGTTTGAGACGGTAGTAACGGAGACATCGAGTTCTTCAGCGAGACTCCGGAGACTCGCACGCCCGTCGCCAAGTAGTTCGTTCACTAAGTCTTCGTCCAAGTTCTCGTAGGCCATTATACGATGTGATACTCTCTGAGTAGATATCGTTTCTGGATATCCAATTTTGGCGTTTCGAATAAGTACCTGAAAAGGGGTTCAATAGAGGCTCCTACGAACGATTTTACCATCCCAGATACATACTCTATCCATGACCCCCCGTCACCGCTTCTCCGGGGTCACAAACCGTCTCGAGCGATGGAATCGAGGGCAATCAGAACGAGCGAAACGCTTGTATACATTGCAAACATAGCATACGATATGGGAACAATATCGACGCGGGTTCCAGATGATCTCGAGGGGGAACTCGAAGAATACCTCGAGGAAGAACGTCTGGATCGGAGCACAGCAGTACGAAAACTCCTCTCGGAAGGGCTCGAGGACTGGCGTCGTGAGCAAGCGGTCGAACGACTCGCTGCCGATGAGATTACGTTCACGAAGGCCGCCCAGCTTGCAGGGATGTCTGTCTGGGAGTTCGCCCAGCTCGCGAAGGATCATGATATCACATGGGTATCGGGCGATCACCTCGAAGACGATCTTGAGGAGCTGTGAATGTGGGTTTTCGACGCGACGCCGCTAATTTACCTCGCGAAGGTCGATCAACTCCACCTCGTCTCCAACCTCAATGGGCAGTGTTATCTCCCTCAGCAAATCCATTCGGAGGTCGTTACTACCGGTCTTGAAGAGGGGTATACCGATGCTCGACGTATCGAACAGTGCATTGATGCTGGGCTTTTCGAGGTCATCTCAGTTGATGACTCTCCGCTTGTGGCCCGTTTACAACAAAATCCTAACTTGAGTGACGCTGATGTAGCTGTACTTGGATGTGCTGCGTCACTTGATGCAGTCGCCGTAATGGACGAAGCTTATGGAAGAACAGCTGCAGAAATTGAAGGAATCGAGACACGAGGGACAGCCTACCTTGTTCTCTTATGCGCTAAGCGGGGACACATCACTGTCTCCGAAGCGCGTGAGACGATTGATTCGATGATCGAAGAAGGCTGGTATTGTGCACCAGATTTATACACAAAACTCGTCCGAAAACTCGAATCATTCGAACAATGAACGCCATAAATATGGGACTCAGAGAGACGATGTGGGCCTATCACTCCAATCCGAAAAGTAGCTAGGGTCGATTAGCTGCAGGATTTCTGGTTGTTGCTGCGCTTTACACCGAAGCGATGCGGAAATGGCAGGTACGCATTCGAACAAAAGACGCTGGCGAGCGCAACCTCCAGTTTGCACTCAGTGAAATCGACTGGATGGTCTCGGCGCTGGGTGTCCCGCGATCAGTTCGCGAAGTCACAAGTGTGATCTATCGACGAGCACTAGACGAAGATCTCATCCGTGGACGGTCAACTGAAGCAGTAGCGCGGAGTCCCCTTCCTCAAGGAACGAGCAAAGCGAGTGAGTAGGGAGGAGCGCGTTCGTATAGTTTACAAACACCGATCTATAAGTAGCCTCACGACCACATTGAAGTTGTGGCAGACGACTACGTGCGACGGACGGCAATCACTCATCTTGAGGTTACTGACGAGCAACGCAACCTTCTCGAAGAGACCATCTCCGAGTGGAAGCGTGGTTGCCAGATCGCCACTGATATGGCGTGGGAAAAATGCAACGCCAAAAGCGACGTGCAACCCCTCGCCTACGACGACGTACGCGCTCAAACGGACCTTGGTAGTCAGCACGCGATTCTCGCCACCCACCAAGCTGCACAAGCCATTACCGGCTGTATCGAACGCCTATCTAAAGACAAGAAGGCGAGCAAGCCTACCTTTACCGCACCCACGGTGAAGTACGACAGCCGGACGATGACGTTGTTTGAGGACGACACCGTTTCTCTCTCCACAACGGAGAGCAGAGTCCGGTGTCCGCTTGATCTTCCCGAATCCGACGATGGCTACCAGCGACAGTACCTCGAATCGGACACGTGGAGCGTCACAGAAAGCACACTCACTGCCCGTGACGGCGACTACTTCTTGCATATCGGCTTCCGCCGACCGAAGAACGATGCTGAGAGGAACACCGCCGAGGACGGAACAGTCCTCGGGGTTGACCTCGGCATCGAAAACCTTGCTGTCACCAGTACCGCCTACTTTTTCAGTGGGCGGGAGTTAACCCACAACCTCCGCGAGTTCGAAAAAGTACGCGCCGGACTCCAACAGACCGGGACGCGAAGCGCCCACCGAACGCTCGAACAGTCGAGTGGGCGCGAACTCCGTTACGTTCGCGACGTGCTACATAGAGCCTCGAACGCGATTGTAGATGAAGCACTCCGATATGAGTGCGACGTAATCGCGTTCGAGGACCTGACCGATATCCGCGATCGCACAGGCGCGTCGTGGGGTCACAAGTGGGCGTTCCGAACGCTGTACGAACAGGTGGAGTACAAGGCCGAAGCGGTGGGGGTTTCGGTGAAGCAAGTCGGTTCAGCGTACACGTCGAAACGGTGCGCCGAATGTGGATTCACGGCAGACGAGAATCGCCCGGCACGCAACGACTTCCACTGTGTGAAGTGCGAGTCGGAGGCGAACGCGGATTATAACGCGGCGAAGAACATCGGGATGCGGTATGTCCGTCGGGGCCAACAGTCGTCTCGGCGGACGGGCAACAGTCAGCTTGCCCTAAAGTCTGGAACAGTGATGCCAAGTGGTGGATTTACCGCCCACCCGGAAGGGTTTGAAGCCGAGTTCATGGACAAGCCCCACCCTCCACGAGCGAACCCGTCAGGGTGAGCGAAGTAGGGTGGGGTAGTTGACTAACTGAACTCCTTGTTAGCATACAAGAGACTACCCATCACTGGTCAATCCTGGTTCTCGGACTAATCGGACTCTATATTGTACGGCCATTCCTACTCTGGCCTCTGAGTGTGTTTTCGGTGTTCATCGGCTATGTATTCGGATTTCCATCTGGAGTCCCGTTAGCGTTGTTTGGTACCGTACTCACGTGCCTCCCTCCATTTTTTGTTGCGACTCGAGTTGACGGTACCTATCTCGACTGGGCTACAGTCTACGGAGCAACATTTGTCGATATAACCGGTGAGCTTCGAGGAATGATCGCTGCACGTCTTTCTCCAGCACCTGCCGATGCAGTTTCATATGGCGCCGGACTTACCGGTGTCTCAACACGAATATTTGCGCTTGGAACACTGATCGGTGAGTTCCCATGGGCGGTCTTCTATGTATTTCTCGGGCAATCACTCCGAACGTTTTCCGCAGCCGAAATACAGCAGGTCGATATTCGGCTCGTTCTTCTTGCTGCGATAACCTCTGTGCTACTCATCATCCGGCCTATCTACGGATTTCTCCGTAACCGAGGTAATCAGGTCAGTAATTGATAACAACATCCAGAAATTCTGCTTGATCGCCGATATTGTCACCTCTCTTGTCGGTGTAGCAGAAAAGGTCTCCAGCGACTTCCTCGTCGAACAGGGCTCCTCGTTGGCACTATCGAGTATTTTTTGAAGAGCCACGTCCTCAAGCGGGAAGACGAGGACGAAGAGCACCCGTTTAGTTGGATGCAGGATGGCGTGTTCGATCTCGTCAATCGAGAAGGACGTCTACAGGCGGAGTAGGCCGAGTGCCTCGGGGTCAAGTCCCAAGGCAGTTTACGCAGTCACAGCCGGTAGCGTAAACGAGAACGTTGCACCCTCACCAGGTTCGGAGTCAACCCAGATCTCACCGTCGTGACGTTCGGTGATTCGCTTGCAGAGCGCCAGTCCGATGCCGGTTCCAGCGTGCTCTTCGTGGCTATGGAGTCGTTCGAACACATCGAAGATGTGATCTTGGTCCTTTGGGTCAATCCCGATGCCGTCGTCACGGACCGAGAGTTTCCACTTCTCGCCAGTTCGTTCGGCAAAGACATCGACTCGTGGAGGCTGGTCACCGCTGTACTCAATCGCATTAGAAAAGAGGTTTTGGAAAAGCTGGCGTAATTGGCTCGCATCACCGTTAACACGCGGCAACTCATCACATTCGATATCAGCGTTGCTTTCCCTAATCTGTATCTCGAGGTTTTTGCGAGCGTCGGTAACTATGTCGTTGAGATCGACAGGTTCGAGCGGTTTCCCTTGTGTATTGACGCGCGAGTATTCGAGTAGTCCGTCAATCATCTCTTTCATTCGCTTCGAGCCGTCGATCGCGTACTCGAGGAACTCCTCACCATCCTCGTCGAGTTCATTAGCATAGCGATTCTCAATGAGTTGCAGGTAGCTCGAGATCATCCGCAGGGGTTCCTGTAAGTCGTGGGATGCAGCATAGGCGAAATGCTCGAGCCGCTTGTTCGATTCTTCGAGCTCGTCCTGTATTTGCTGTAGTTTCTGGTTTTGGAGTTCGATTTCACGGGCACGTGATTTTGCCTGCGCATCATATCTACCCACACCGAAGCCGGCAGCAGTGCCGAATCCTGTGAGTATCAGAACAGATCGGTCAATATTTTCAATCCCTGCAGCGGGTTGGAGTTCGTAGAGTATAAGGATGAGAATTATCAGTCCAAGTCCACCGAGACAGCGAACTGCAATAAAAGAATAAAAATTTGGATGAATATCAGTCTGTGGCAATCTATATCCGCCAACAAAAAGGATGAAACCAAAACCGCCTATAAAAGAAGAACCAACTAGAATACTTGGAAGAAACGTCCCCAAAGAGGCTTGGACAAGCGCCCATCCGACGGCAAGTGCGATGTATAGACCTCCGAGGGTAATTATGACGTGTCTCCCTCCAAGGGTGAACATGGCCGGACTCCAACGAGTCATTAATGCGATTCGGTGACGAGAACCAATAGTCCTTTTTGTATTGAGGGGAGATTCGCTGCGCTCTTTTAGCGCTGGTGGTCGGCATCGTCTATCTGAGCGTTATGCGCTTCTGCAACGGTGTCTGTTTCCTGTGCTTGATCAACGGCCGCAAAACGCCTGTCAAGTCCGATTTCTCGTAAGTTTACCAGTAGTTGACAATACGGTTTCTTTATTCAGCCTTGGTGCTGAATCTGAGTCGGTCGAATTGTTACGTAGGGATGCGTACCTATCGGCGAGACCCTGAGCTCATCAACCGAAAAGATTTCCAACAAGGCTGGAGCGACTGTATATTACCTTCTACCGGGTCTGTGTTGACGCAAGTACACGTGTGATATAGGCCTGCTTCCAGAGCAACCATCCCCCGAGGCCAATTGCAACCAATCCGAAGATGGTTAGTCCAACCGCACCCCAATTCATCTTGTCAAGAGCACAGGCTAATGTTTCACTCGCGCACGCCCCGAACAGTTCTCGTCTGAATGCACCTACGTACACCAGTCCAACTCCGACGACTACTGAACCGGTGCCGACCTGCTTCTTCCGCATGACTTCCCGTTCAGTCGGCGGATTGGCAATAATTGTCTCCCGAACGTCCGTACGCGGCCCGGCTATCTGAGAGAATACGGCGGCCCCGAGCAAGAGGAGAGCGGCGGGTGCGATGAAGCGTCCGACTGACAACATCCCTACGATCGAAAGCCCCGTCAACAGGAGCGCGGCCACCCAAACGAGCGGTGGCCGGTTCGTCCACGCGCCAACCCCACCGACAAGGGCGAAAATAACGCTGAGCATCACGGTTCCGGCAAAGAATACATCTCCAAGTGGATTCGGAAGCAGGAGGTACGTAACTGCTACGCTGGCAAACAGGATGGCAAGAACGCTCAGCAGGCGACTGACCGTTCGACTGGAGGGTGCCTGGAATGCGGTGGCCATGACCTATATAGGCGGATGTGTTATTTATATCTACAGTTTGACAGTTTTCGTATTCATCCGATCTCCAGCGACCCCTCCATCAGTTGTCATATGTTCCGTGATGAGTACTTCTCTATACTGAACGCGAGTTTCACGGCCAACTCTGAATAAAGAAATCGTGCTACTATCTACTGTTACACTCATGGCACCCGTCTCCGTTCTCAAAAAGTGGCCCGGTGGAACGGGCCGAATCCACAATGAAGGAAACAGCCCGTTGCAGCGGGCCGGTTCCTCGCCCACAGTGCAGAGTCCATGAGTACGCTTCCAGATCCCTTTCGGGACAGCCCGCAGTAATATCATATCTGTCTTTACTTTACCGGCGACGTCGGCGCGAGATCTCCAGTGTTGCCAGTATCGGGGAATCGGTGTCATGCACACGCGGGCGCGTGTTCAACTCACTAGAACCAAGAACCCATACATCAAACTTCTACTTGATTCGCTATGCCCCGGCTGACGACGCCCCTCACTGATGCCCTCAGTCTTGACGTTCCCATCGTTCAAGCACCGGTCGGAAGTGCGACCTGTCCCGCTTTGGCAGCCACCGTTGCTGACGCTGGCGCACTCGGAATGCTGGCCGTTACATGGCGTGACGCTGAGGCAACCCGTAAGGTTATCACTGAAACCAAACAGCGGACAGAGGGCGTTTTCGGCGTCAATATTGTCGCGGATTCGGACGCGAAAAACGTCCCGACAGAGACCCACGTTGAAGTCTGTCTTGACGAAGGAATCGACATCTTCTCCTTTTCATTTGGGGAGGCCGCACCGTATACCGAGCAAATTCATTCGCGTGATGGGATCGTTCTCCAATCGGTAGGAAGTGCTGAAGAGGCGAAGGATGCTGTCGATGCAGATGTAGATATTCTCGTTGCACAGGGATGGGAAGCAGGCGGGCACGTGCAGAGTGAAGTCGCCACACTCCCGCTGGTACCCCGTATCGTTGATGCCGTACCCGACACACCAGTCATCGCCGCTGGTGGTATCGCAGATGGACGCGGAATTGCTGCGGTACTCACTCTCGGCGCGGCAGACGCGTGGCTCGGCACGCGATTTCTCGCAACGGAAGAAGCTCACGTCCATCGGCTGTATCGACAGCGGGTAATTGACGCGGAAGAGACTGACACAGTTTACTCGACGCTTTTCGACGAAGGATGGCCAGATGTGCCACATCGGGTAATCGAAAATGGGACTGTCGAAGAATGGAGGGCAGCAGAACACCCCTCAACGGAACGACCGGGAGAGGGCGACATCGTTGCCGAAACAGATGATGGTACTCCGGTACGGCGGTACGAGGATTCACTTTCAGTACCTGATATGAGTGGAGACGTAGAGGAATTACCTCTCTATGCAGGCCAGAGTGCCGGACTAACACGTGAAGTAGAACCAGCAGATGAGCTTGTGATGACCCTCACCAAAGAAACGTTCGAGGTGCTGGAATAAGCCAACTGATAGAGTTGCAGACCATTTAACCGGTGAAGTGCGATTCACTATTCACTAAGGCTATTCCATAGTAATGATATGATTAGATCATCTTCGACTTTTGGGTCATAGGGCTGAATTACGAAGCGTATTCTAAATACTATCGACAGCCAAGACCTATAATCATAACCTCTATTATCATTATTGGTGCAATACCTTGGATAATATCTGTGGGAATTTCGTTGATGTCCCTCCCCACCCAATTAGCGAATGCTGAATTTCCAATTTACTACGAGAGAGCTCTGTTGAAACCCTCACCAACTGACAGGACTGGCGTGCTGAATACAGAGGATGAGTGTCGCAAATACGCTAAGGTTTCAACGGGAGGCTCGCTCTGCCATTCGAGCGCATGACTTCTCTGTTGCGGTCGGGCCACGTCAGTAACCGATTACGTAGTAACTCCCCATCAGCTGTCTTCGGATCATAGCCACCGACCTTGGCCGTGAGCGTCAAGACAATCCACCCGCCGTACCCGAGAACGACAGTCACACCAGTCAGTACGACGACCGAAACGACCACCCTCACAAGGCGCTTCTTGAATCGCACATCTGAATTATTCGATGCTTCTTTGGATGTCATACTGCCAACTATTATAATTCGTATCAAAAAGATTGTGTCTATTTTTCTTGATGATACAGTGCTGCAATCCTGCCATCAGCCGACCGAAAGTATATCTCTTTGTGGGATTCAGGCGACTACTGTGGCCGCTATCCGACAATACCTGTACGGCAAACAGCCCCTGCGAGCAGTTAAGACTGTTGTCGCCGTCGGTGTCATCACTGCGGTCATCCTCGTCCCATTTGGGCTTCTGGAGAGAGGAATATCCGACTCTGTTGAAATCCTTGAGAAGGTATACGTTTGGACAGTAGTGTGACCGAATGTAGACTCTCCCGAAGTCACGACTGCTCCGGTTTGTCGAGGAAGCATTTCAGTTAGCGCAACGTGCTGTGGCTCGATACTCCTTCAAGTTCTCCAAACAACGCTACACGCTTCATCAGCACATCGTTCTCCTGTGTCTCAAAGTTCGGAAGAACACGACCTATCGAACACTCCTCGACGAACTCATTGAAATGTCCCGCATTCGGAACGCGATCAACCTCACTGAACTTCCTGCCCCGTCAACGCTGTGCAAAGCGTTCAATAGACTCGATATGGCGGTCTGGCGGGTGCTTCTCAATCTCTCTGTTTCACTGCTCCCGACTAACGGTGTTGGACGGAGCGTTGGTCGCCCGAAAAATGGCGGGATATCCGATCGGGCCGGGTGGCCAGTCTAGGCGCCCGCGTGGACAAGCGGATTCGCCGCGCTCCCTGGCGTTCCCGGGCCCGCGTGAGCGGGCGGTCGCACGCTGTTCTGTGCGCTCTCGACGACGACGTCGTCGTCGGCCATCTCGAGGAGCGCCGATACCGTATATGGGTAGGTTCCCGGTTCGGTCTCGGCGTCGACCGCGTGCGTCAGCGTAACCGTTTCTGACTCGCCGCCCTGGAGGGTGAGTTCGACCATCGAGTCAGGACCGTACTCGCGGAGTTCCTCGTGCGTGGCGTCCGCGAGTCCGTCGGCCGACTGATCCCAGAAGAGGAAGACCGTCTCGGTCCCCTCCTCGTCACCGGTGTTGGTTATCGTAGCGTCGACGGAGAGTTCGTCGCCGGCCTGCACGCTATCGGGTCCGTCGAGGTCGCTCACTTCGAAGTACGCCGGGTCCGGGTCGGCGTCGTCGCCTTCGATGGTGATCGGTGCGGTTTCGACCTCGTCGGCCGAGATCCCGTGCGTGGATTCGCCGGTCGCTTCGTCCTCGGGGATCTCGTAGCTGAACTCCACCGTCGTGGACTCGCCGCCCTCGAGGGTTACCGTCTGAGACTGCTCGGGCTCGTAATCGATAACGTCGCCGCCGAAGTCGGTGCCCGGTGGGAAGTAGAACACGGTGCGGGTATCCTCCCGCTCGCCGACGTTCGTGATGGTCGCGTTGACCGTGATCTCCTCGCCCTGACTCGCCGTGTCGGGCGCTTCGAAGTCGGAGACCTCGAAGTAGGTGCCGAGGGTGAGGTTCTCGACGGTGGTTTCGCCGGCGTCGACCTCGACGAACGAGATGTGTGAGTCGTCGTACCCGTCAGCGATCGCGCGCAGCGCGTACGTGCCAGGAGTGACGTTCTCGATCTCGTAGTAGCCGTCAGCGTTGGTGGTGACGTTGAATGCGTCGCCGTCGGCGTCGACGACGTGCGCGTCTTCGATGGGGACTCCCGCCGCGTTGGTGACGTACCCCTCGATCGCGCCGGCGGTGCGGTCGATTTCGAAGTCGACGTCCTCGACGTGCTCGCCGGGTTCGACCACGACGATCTCGTCGGGCTGGTAGCCCGGCGGCGTGTCCGCGACGTTCACGACGTAGGTCCCCGCCGAGACGTTCTCGAGGGTGTACTCGCCGTTCGCGTCGGTGGTTGCCTCGTAGATCCCGCCGTCATCGTTCTCGGCGACGACGGTGGCGTTTTCGACGGGCGCGCCGTCGTCGCTGGCAGTCACCTGCCCGCTGATCGCACCGGATTCGGTGTGGAGGCCGATGTCCTTGGTGATGGTTCCGTCTTCGGGCACCTCCACGGTGTCGGTTTTCTCGGCGTACCCCTCTGCGGTGACGGTGATCTCGTGTTCACCGGCGGGGACGTTCTCGAGGGTGTAGGCGCCGTCGACGTCGGTCACGTCGGTGTAGGTCTCATCGCCCGTACCGAGTTCGACCGTCGCGTTCTCGATCGGGTCGCCGGTCTGGTCGTCGACGACCGTTCCAACGACGTCGCCGGTCGGCGTGTCGTCTTCGATCGTGACCGGCGCGAGATCCTGGTCGTCCTCGCTGGAGACGATGTGGTTCGCGTCGCCGGGTTCGACGTCGTCCGGTACCGTGTACGAGAGCGTGACGCCCTCGCTCTCGCCCGGCTCGAGCCGGACGACATCCGAGTTCTCGATCGACGTCGCATCGGCCGTGACGCCGCCGGTCGTGGCGTACTCGACGGCGTTCGCGAGCAGCTGGTTGCCCTCCTCGGTGAAGGACGGTTCGTCGGTGAAGAAGTCGCGGGCGACGGCGGTCGCCAGGACCTCGTTCTCGTCATCGTTCACCGCGATCGACGGCCCCTCGTGAACGCCGTCGTCGCCGGCGGAGAAGTCGGCGTCGGCGAGGACGGTACCGTCGTAGTCGTCGAACCACGCACCCCACGTGGTGGTTCCGGCGTACACTTCGACGGAATCGCCGGCCGAGCCGACGCCGGCGAAGATCGGGTGATCTTCGTGGATGTCGATCTCGACCGGCTCACCGTCGGTCGCCGTCGCGTCCGAATCGCGCTCGGCAGGGTTCTCGCGGACATTGTTCAGGCGGTACACGCCGTCGGCGTACGTCTGCGAGGACCCTCCTTGATACGAGTCAAGGTACACCGCGCCCTGGTCGGCCTCGAGGGCGTCGAGGAAGTCCTCGGCGATCTCGTCGCTGCCGAAGCGCTGGACGACGAACGTGTCGTAGTCGCCCATCTCGTCGAGCAGGTTCTCGGCGGTGACGACCTCGACCTCGTAGGTCTCGGCGTCGAGACTGTCGTTGAGGACGTCCGCGATTCCCTCGCCCTGTTTGGTGTCCGCTGCAACGTCGACGACGGCGACGGTGCCGCCGCCGGCGCCGAGGTCGTAGACGATCTCTTGTTCGTCCGGCGCGTCGCCGGTGTTCTCGACGGTCGCGTCGACCGTGTAGCTCTCACCGGCGCTGACTGTCTCCGGTGCGTCGGTGATTTCGACGTCGAAGTACGGCTCGAGGATGGTGATCGTCGTCGTCGCCTCGTCGTCCTCGGAGAAGACGCCGTGGTCGTACGCGCCCTCGCTGAAGTCGCTCGTATCAACTTCGAAGGTCACGCTCGTCCCCTCGCCGGCGCCGAGGGTGACGTTCTCCTCGACGAGCAGCGGTTCGTTCAAGTCGTCGAAGCGGAACTCGACGTCCTGCGTGTCCTCGGTGTTACCCGTGTTCTCGACATCGGCGCTGACTTCGACCGTCTCGCCCTGGTCGGCCTGGTCGGGTGCCTCGAGGTTCGAGACGGCGAAGTGCGACCCGAGGATGGTGAGTTCGTCGCTCGCGGAGTCGTCCTCGGAGAAGACGCCGATGTGATAGTCGCCGGGTTCGATTTCGCTCGTGTCGACGTCGATGGTGATCGTCGTCTCGGCGGGTTGGTCGACCGGGTCGTCGACGCCGGGAGCGGCCACATCGACGACCTCCGTCGTAACGGGCTCGCCGTCACCGAGGTCGTCCGGATCCTCGCTTACGTGAACGCCGAGTTCCTGGACCGCACCCTCTTCGCCGAGGTTCTCGAGGTCGACCGTAACCTCGATCGTCTCGCCCTGGTCAGCCTCGTCGAGCGTTTCAAGGTTCGAGACGGCGATCTCTCCTTCGTCGAGATTGCCCTGAACCTTGTACTGCAGCAGGTTCAGGTCGGTGGTCGTAACCTCGCCGTCACGGTCGAGGTCCCCGAGGTCCTCGTTGAACTCGTCGGGGTCCATGTCTTGGAGGTACTGCTGGGTCAGCTGGACGTCCTGGACGTTGACTGACTCGTCCTGATTGACGTCACCAAGGTCGTACTCGAGGGCGCCGACGCCGACCTCGTCGACGGCCGCGTAGGCGTCGATGATCCCGTAGCCGTACCGGACGTCCTTCTCGTCGCCGGGTTCGTCCCAGTCGTCGGGTTTCCAGGCGGTCTCCTCGAGGGTATTCTGGATTTCCTCGGCGGTCAGTTCGTCGTTCGCTGAGAGCATCAGCGCGATGGTCCCCGCGGCGTGCGGGGCGGCCATCGAGGTGCCGTCGAGTTCCTGGTAGCCGTCTCCGGGTTCGGCGCTGAGGACGTCCTCGCCGGGGGCGGCGACGTCCGGTTTGATCCACTCGTCGGGCCACTCGGGGTCCGGGTTGTCCCAGTTGTCGGCGGCGATGGTGTCGCCGCTCGAGAAGTCGGTGATATCGCCGTCGGCGTTTGAGGCGCCGATCGAGAACGAGTCGTGAATGTTCGCCGGCGAGCCCACGCAGCCCTCGCCGGAGTTACCCGAGGAGGTGACTGCGGGCACGCCCATATCGTTGGCGTTCTGGATCACGGGAATCCAGGCGTCCTGGTAGACCGGACCGAAGAGACCGCAGCCGGCGCCGAAGCTCATGCTCACGACGTCGGTGTCCATCTCTTCGACGGTATACTCGAAGCCGGCGATCGGGTCCGAGCTGGCGCCGGAGCCACCCGGCAGCACCAGCGCGTGCTGGAGGTCGACACCCGGCGCGACGCCGTAGGCGGGAGTGTCATCATCGGCTGGGACGTCGGCCCCGACCGTGCCGCCGACATGGGTGCCGTGGTAGTGGGTGTCGTACGGCTCGGAGTCCTCGACGGGCTCACCGTCGGGGCCGATTTCGACCCACCCGCCCGGGTACGTCGGATCGTCCGCGTCCTCGGTGTAGAGGTCGAGGTCCTGGTGGCTGACGTCGAAGCCGGTGTCGAGGACGGCGACTTTGACGTCCTCGCCTCGGGCATTGAAGTCTTCCCACGTGTCGGAGGCGTTGATCTGGTTCAGCCCGTAAGTGTGGTCGTCTTCCTGAAGGCTACTCGGTACCTCTTCGTTACGGTCGACGGGTTCGGGAATTTGGTACTCGGGCCGGATCATGACGGTGTTGACACCGTCGATGGCGGCGAGCTCTTCGGTGTCGACGGTGTCGGCGTCAACTTCGGCGCGGATGGCGTTGGTGATCCAGTAGGTATTGATGAGTTCAACGCCGTTCATGGCGGTGACTTCCTGGCGAGCGGTCGCCTGCGATTCCTCGGAATACTCCCGAAGTTGGGTGATCGCTTCTTCGCGATCCTCGCTGAGAGACCCGTCGTACTGATCGAGAACCAGGTATACCTGTTCGGTGCCCTCGGCCTCCTCGAGTCTCGGATCAACATGTGCGTCCGCGTCTCGTGTCTCGGTTGTCGTCGACGATTGTGCGTCGATTCCCTCGTCTGCAACTGCACCGCCCATTGCTCCTGTAGTCCCGATCGCGACGATCGAGAGTACCACCAGTATAGCAAGGGCAACAACCCATATCTGTTCGCGTGTATCTGACATTTATTAGTTTTCGCAGTGATTACTGTTCGGCTTACCCACCACTAGCGAGTAAACCTATACTAGCTACTCCATTCAATTTAGGCTCTTTCTTATGTACAGATTACATGAAGCATACTGTACACCAACCGAATATATATTTTACTCCTGAAAACAGTCTATGAATATTAGGGTGGTAATAATATATTATACATATTCTAATAAAAAATAAGGCCGAAGAAGCTACTTCTCTAATATACTATATTTTGCTCTGTAGGATCGCTAGACAGCACCGCCTCAATCGCGTTATCTTCGTAGAAAGCGAAGAGGTTAACGACGATAGTGATGAACGCGAGGAGGAATCCGCCGCCGACGGCGACAACACCGAGGAGGACAGCGAAGAAGTCGACGACGCCGATGAGGGGAGCGAGGAACCCGAACCTGAGTCTGAAGACAACTGCTAGTAATTAGACCCTCATCTCGCTTATTTTGGTGGAATTAATCCCGTTGCTTGGGAGTATATCCGTTCTCCCGACTGAGATACCCACAGCGACGGCCATACCTACGGCTCTTTAAGTCTAAGATGACGATCTCTTGGGATCTCAACGGGAATAGTAGTTAGACCAGTTGTGTTGGCCGACAGGTCGATATCGTCGAACAACTGCTGGGCATTTCCGGTTGAGAGCAAGAAGGGAGCGTCCACGAGCACGCTCTGTCAAACGTCGAAGTGTGGCTCTGTCGCCACTGCGGAGAGGAAAGCCCTTCTTAGACTACCCGGGGCGGGAACCCGTCAAGCACGCGCACAGCGGCCTTGAGTGCCAGGATCTCGAGATTGACGAGTACAACACCGACAACACGTCCAGCGGAAACAACAATCGAACGAACTGTTCGCGATGGCCTGCATTCGAGGGGTTCGTGACCTGGAATTACTCGAGGCCTACCGTGCGGTCGTCACACAGATCCATTCGGGAGCATCAAGCGCAACCTCCCGAAGCGATCGTCGCTCGCAAAGCCGAGCTCACTGACGACCCGCTCCCACTCGAGACGAGCGAGATTCAGTCCCGACTCGGACTCGAGACGAGACGCTCGAGGCTGACGCGGTCGACGTCCGGCCACCGTAGGTGGCGGCGACGCGGCCCGGCGGCCGGGAGATCGTGACCGACGGTGGAATGAATTCTTGCACCGGCGAGGCCGATCAACTGAATGGACTAAATTCGTCACACCCACACGGGCACGGTCCCGAGGTACCGATCGGGAAAAGCGTTCCGTCCGGCGCTTCTCGTGCGGCAAATGCCGTTCCGCAGTCAGCACAAATTGCGACGGTTCGCGGGAACTCTTGTATTTGGGGTGTCATTGAGACACATGGTATGTGGTCTGAGAGTCGCTTGAAGGCTTCTAGGATCTCTCTATCGAACTATAGAGAACTATCCATAATTGAAGATGTTCGGCGTGTTCGACAAGAAGAGCGTAACGGAGGTGCCGAATACTGGCCGAACTCCGTGACGCCGAAACTCGAGACGACGACAACACCCACACCTCGCGAACCGCCGCCTAACTCGAACTCACATCCGAGAAGACAGACCGATGAGCGGACAGACGTTCGATCACGAGTTCACTGAATTTGAGTGTCGATCCTGTACGATGCGGGTCTGGAAGACTGTCCGCGGCCTCGAGTGTATGCGCTGCGGAAAACTCGACCAAACCCAGGTCTACGCCGGGGGTGAACGATGACCGTCAACCCGTCGAACTACTCACGCAACCAGCCGACCTCGACGCCGTTCATCCACGCCCGGTATCGTGGCGCGTGCCCGGTCTACGAGACCGACGATCAGCCGAGAGTCATCTACTGAGTTCGCTGCACTCAACTAGTGGAGTGCTCAGAGGGTCCTCTATCTGCATATCGGACTACATTTTCTATGAATATGTTACTTAATATCAATAAATTTCATATAATATCATCCAAACACTATCTGTATAGATGAAAAGACGTGGCTTCTTACGGTCGTTTGTCGCTGCCGTTGGATTAGCATCATCGTCGGAATCTGTCCTCGCCGCTGACTCGAGACTCGACTGTGGGGTCTGGCACGTGGCTGAGATCGTCGACACCATCGATGGTGATACGTTCGACATCTACGTGTACAACAACGATACGGAGTACAATGTCCGCACTCTGGGGCACGACACACCCGAGAAGACTGGGAACACATATTATGAAAAGACGGAAGAATGGGAGTTCATAGAGGACAAAACCCATCTTGAAGAGTGGGGAAACAAGGCGACGACCTTTGCTGAAGACGAACTTCCAGTCGGGACGCAGTGTCAAGTCATGCTGGACTGTGAATCGGATGAAATTGACCAATACGGCAGACTACTCGCCAAGATCAGGTATGACCGAGATGGCGATGGAACGTATGACACCGTCTATAACAAGCTGACCCTCGAGGAAGGGTATGCTCGGCTATACGCCGGGAGTATGAGCAATACTGACGAATACTTAGATGCACAAGAGCGTGCTCGAGCGAATGGGCGTGGTCTCTGGGTAGCTGCTGATGGGCAGGTTCCAGAGTGGCGAAACACTGCTGTCGACGAAACCTTTCACCCGCATACATCGAGTATCAAGACGACCAGTGGCAAAATCTCCAGCTCGCGGGTACCGGTCTGGGCAGAGCCAGAAGCGGTCCAAGAGAATACATGGAGCAGTACGGTTAACTACGATAGCGGAACCATCCCGCTGGTTGGTGTTGACGAAGTGGCTAATATCGCGTACTTTGGTGGCTGCTCGATCAACGAACTCTGGGAGGAGGAATCCGCCGATCTAGATCACTTTGTGTTTGTCACAAACCTGATCGACCACTTGCACGACAATACGGATCCATCTGGCCCGATATTGGTCGACGGTGGGCATCATACTTTCAACCAAGATAACGTTATTTCCGCCGAAGATACTGCCTTCTACCAGCGCTTCCTCGAAGGTGTCGGCATCGAACTCCACAGTATCAATACCTATGGCAACGGGAACGGATACAGCCTCTCTGAGGCTCGAGCACTCGTTGCATCATGTAGTCCCGATAGTTGGACTGCAGACGAAGTCACAGAAGTGCAGCACTTCATCGACAATGGTGGCGTCGTACTCCTGATGGGGAGTGGAAGTGAGACCGCTGAGGAACGCGCCAATCTCGATACCCTTGCGGCTGATCTTGGTACGGATCTCCGACTCAACGATGATGACGTTCGGGATGATACGAATCACGTTGGTGACAACCGAAAACTCCTGCGTACAACGAATCTGAACACTGCCGACTTTGAGCTCTGGTCTGCTTACGATGGCGACAGCAGCGCCGGAACGGACGTCATTGACGCCAATCCTAATACTGCTGACTCATCATCATACCATACCTGGACGCTCTCAAATCCATCAGACGACTTTAGTGGCGAAGTCGATACGATCACTGTCGACTACCCCTCTGAAACGAGTCTCGACGGTCTCACGCAGGATGACGTCTCTGTTTTCATGGACCGTGATGGCGATGGAACCGTCGATGAAATCCGGATAAACTCCGATACCTACGGCGGCAACACCGATACATTCGATCTCGACGGGAGATACAATACATCGGTCGAAGGAGAGGTCCGCGTTGAGATTGACGGCATGACGAATCCAGACGCTGGCGATTATGTCGCAACGGAGACTCTCGACGGCGACAGTACATATACTGTCGACGCTGAATTTACAATTGAATGACGTTTTGTTTGGTTTTTAAGTCAGGAATTTTACCGGAGTGAGTTGGGACTGCGACAGCGGAAGATTGAGACAAACGGCTCTGTTGAAACCCTCAAAGATTGATATGAAGCGCGTGTTGAATACAGAGGATCACTGTTGAACGGCCAATACCACTATTTCGGCCCGCAAATTCTGAACTAGCTGACAAAGAACGTAGTGAACGATGAATGAACTACGACAGTCGTTTTCAAGGCCAGCCAGCTTCGAGGCTCGCACCGAGTATGATTCCGAGCGCAATACCGATAGCCAATTCATTCATCGTAATACCAATAGCGACGCCGAGTACAAGTCCAATCGACATCCCTACACCTGCGTCTCGCTGGGACTCCTCCTCACCGTTCACGGAAGCCATTGAGCGGTATTTCGCTGTATTCAGAGATAATACTGCCGTTCTACGAACCACCGTCCTCCACGCTGAGCGACTACTGCTCGTGCCACAATCGCGCTATCTATTCAGCACGACCGTTAGAACCTATCACTGATCAAGGGTTTTAACAGAGCCAGTCAAAAAGGAATCAGTAATGGATGAAATAATACGTGCCAGTCGCAGTGTACAATCCAGTTTCGATGAAATCGAAGAAATCAGATTTGACGACAATTACCAAGAATTCATCGAATTATTGTCAAAAGCAGAAGAGACATAATTGTTCAAATTTTAATATGGGAAGTAAGCATATTTAACTCAATTATAAGATATATTCCCTTCCAGAAGATGGACCCGGCGTTCGTCAGTGGAATCCAGAGCTAAATGATGGAAACGGTGGGTGGGTAGATGAGCGATAATGTGATCCATACTGATATATCGATAAAGATTGTCCGCGAACACGAGTATCGTCAACAGATAATCGAAGATAGCACCACTAATCCTCGGGGCTCGTTAGCAATATCGGTCGATAGCGCATCTATTGCAGGGGGACCGGACACACTTCCAATTTCGGGCTATATCTACGATCTGATCGCCCATCTGTGTAATGCAGTTGAATTCATCCAACAAAACGAGAATTACATCGTTACCGCGAGCGGTGGACCAGCGTACGTTGCGCTACGGTCAGAATCGAACGATGTAATCGGGATCGGCCACTACTGTCGGAAATCGGGTATTACAGCTAATCAATTAATCAGGGGGAAGGTAAAGCACTCGTAATGAAACAAGCAGCAATCACAGCGATCCTCGACTGTGCAGAAACGTTTCACGAGGACTTGGTGAAACTAAACTCAGAATACGCAGGTGCCGATTCGGTTGATCGACTCGAAGAACTGAACTCCGATATCAGACAGATGCTCGAGTCTAACGATATTGAGGTAGGGATTTACAATGAGTGAGTTTCTATCGATTCCGTATCTGCTCGAAGAGGAGATGGATGCTCGCAGTATCGAAAACGTCCTCCGATTCTGTTTCGATGAACTGGGCTGTTCCCGATCGCCACCAGAAAGCGAACGAACGAACCAGTTCGGCTATACCACTGAAGAAACCGATGGAATTCGGTACGATTCGTCGATTAACGAGGCAATCGACGGTCTTACTCGAGCAATTGGTGGCACAGTATGGTTATGGTACGACGATCTAAATGTAGGGATCCATGTGAACGGACAGTCGGCCCACCGTCCGACTATGCCGAATCTTTCGCTCTCAATCGATGAGTGGTATGTGAAACCGTGGCGCAACGAGCAACCGGCACTCATTCACGAGTTTGTACTCGAGCTGTACGAGTATCTTTCCCCGAGCTACGTCTGCGGGAACATGTATCTCGACGAGTCACCCCTCTCTGCTGAGGGGATCGAAGCCGGCCGGCTGGAGGAACTATACTGGGTGAACGGATTCGGACCTCGCATGGCCGAACAGATTGGTCGAGAACGGCTACTGCATGCGCCGGCGTGGCGTGTCGACGACCGTGGGGATGGCGGCGTTTTTCTCTGGGAGTCGCCGTTACCCTTGTCTCCAAATCGGCAGGAAACCGATGATATGCTCCGAGAATATTTTGGCTTGAACGCCCACGACTGAATCATAAATTTTCTTCGTTCACAACCATCGTGTCGAATCAATACCAGGCGCATAGCTGATTCGACTAGATCAACGCGTGTACGAGGCCGTCGACGAGAAGAAGTTCGATGCGCTCGAGGAACTCCGCGATCGCACACTCGTGTACGTCCTCGCGTACTCTGGGTTCGTGACAGCGAAGTCCTCAGTGATCCTCGAGACGACTGCCGGAACGGGCTGCGGTGGAAGGATGTCGATCTCGAGCGCAGCGCTGCACAAATTCAGTGGTCACCTCCGAACGGGACCGGCCTCGAGTATCACTACTGCTGTTTCTGTCGGTCCGGGTTTTTTGACGATTTACAGCGAGTAGCCGCGGACAGGGACGATGTTTCCCTCTTTACGCCCGACGATATTGTAGCTCCAGCAGGCAACAGATAATGTTCATTCACTGTGTTCACTCATGAAGTTCTTTCTTGAACATTATCCATGTGGTTAGGGAGAATAGCGAAAACACGGCCATCACACCATCATTGGATAGAGTTGTTGCCCACCATCCAGCAATTGTGTTCATTCATCGCATTCATCTGTCGCATTTAGTAGTTGTGTTCATTAGGTGTGTTCAGTGGTTGTGTTCATTAATATTGTTCATTGTGTCAAAAAACGGTCTGAAGACATGAATGTGTCTGACGTACTTTCAAGATGAATGGGTTTCATGAAGAGAGTATGTTAGCGTACTCGACGTATAGTGAAGCCGGAGGAGTCGGAAAGACCTCCACAGCAGCGAATCTGGCCGTCGCGCACGCACGCGCGGGACTAAAACCACTTGTCGTTCCGCTCGACCCACAGGACGGGAATCTTTCCCGACTATTTGGCGTGGACGATCAGCGAACGGAACCTGTCGACAACATCGTCCGTCACATGATCCGGCGTCCGAAAGGTGATTTCGATGATCTCGTCCGGTCTGCCGAGGGCGTCGACATCGTTCCTGAACACAACATGCTCTCCGATCTCGCAGAGTACCTTCGGCGGGAGAAAGAACAAGCGGAAGCAATGGGAGAAGCGTTCGGGATGCACGCACAGCTCCTTCGAGTACTCCGCGAAGCAGGTGTCCCTGAAAAATACGACGTCCTCATCTGTGACCCACCAGCGACTGAGGGGCCACACCTCTACAACGCCATCCACGCAACTCGATCGTTGGCAATTCCTGTCGAACCCACTGCCAAAGGTCGAGCGGCAGTCGAAGGGTTAGAATCGCTCGTCGCCGGCCTCGAGGATCAGTTGGAGGTCGAAGTCGGCGTCCTCGCGGCCATCCCGATCGGGTTCAAGAATACGCGGGATCAACGGCAGATCCTCGACGAAATCGAGTATCCGGTCCCAGAAATCATCGGCGAGCGAGCCTCCCTAATGGAAGGGTGCTGGATGAAACAATGTTCGGCGTTCAAGTACGTCCGCGAATTCCGCGACCGACAACGCGACTACGAGATCGAAACGCTCGCGCAGTTCGATCAAATCGCACGGCATCTGGAACAAGACGTCGGGCTCGAGGGACCCAACCCGCCCGAGCCAGGAAACCTGACCCACGAGGTGATGTCGATATGACTGGGATGAAAGAGGGGGCTGGCGAGAATCCGTTCGCTGAGGATCCAGAGCCGACAGCATCGGAAACGGAGAAGGAGACGAACGCAACCGATACTGAACCGTCGCCCGAGACCGAAACTGAGTCAGCAACGAGTTCCAGTTCTGAATCGCAGCAGTCACAACGCCAGCCGATGCAGATCCCCTACAAGTTTCGGCGTGACGGCGTCCAGGACGGTCGTGACCGAGTCCCGCTCTTCCTGCAACCAGAGACGAAGCGCGCCGAACGCGATGCCCTTCGAGAACTCGAGAAGCGGTTCGACGATGACGTCTCTCTGACCGATCTTCGCGAGGCACTTATGATGGTCGGGCTCAACCGCCTCGATGAAGTCGAAGAACAGCTGGAAGAATGGGGGCATGGGATGACGTTCGATACCTGACCAAGCTAGATTGGAATCAGCACTCTCGACGATATATTATCTATCGCTATATCCTTCCTCGGACACGATATCGGAGTTTAGTTCGAGACATCGAATCCAGAGGTACTCGTCCTGGTCCATCTGTAGATTACAAACCTTGATATCTCAAGGCTCGAGATTCCTCCGCCTGAAGGCGGAGGAGGTGTCAATCGGCGTTGCTGAGCAGCCAATCCTCGAGCGACGCCTTCAGCTCACTGCCTCGAAGCTACGACTGATAAAGACGAGTTCGACACCAGGATTAGGGGCGATAGTTCCACTGCCAGAAAAGCAGCTAATGAATGCCCATTGCTTCGATCTGCTCTTGGTACCGGTTCCGAATCGTCACTTCGGTTACTTGCGCAACGTCTGCGACCTCACGCTGAGTTTTCTTCTCGTTGCACAGGAGTGAAGCAGCATAAATTGCAGCGGCGGCATACCCTGTTGGAGACTTTCCAGAGAGCAGCCCCTGTTCTGCAGTGGTATCAATGATTTGTCTGGCTTTCGACTGAACCTCTTCACTTGAGCCGAGCTCGGAGCAGAATCTGGGGACGTATTCCTTGGGATCGACTGGTTTCATCTCGAGGGAGAGTTCCTGAGCGATATAGCGGTACGTCCGCCCAATTTCTTTCCGCTCCACTCGAGAGACGTCGGCCACCTCTTCCAGACTGCGCGGGATACCTTCCTGTCGGCAAGCGGCGTACAGACAGCTCGTCGCAACCCCTTCGATGGAACGCCCGCGGATGAGATCTTCGTTCAGCGCCCGCCGATAGACGACGCTCGCGACTTCCCGAACTGATCGTGGCACGCCCAGCGCCGAGGCCATCCGGTCGGTTTCGCTCAGTGCGAACTGCAGGTTGCGCTCGCCGGCATCTTTCGTTCGGATGCGCTCCTGCCACTTGCGCAGGCGCTGCATCTGGCCGCGCTTCTCCGAAGACAGGGACCGTCCATAGGCGTCTTTGTTTTTCCAGTCGATCGTCGTTGTGAGGCCCTTGTCGTGCATCGTTTTGGTGGTCGGCGCCCCGACACGGGATTTGCTGTTCCGTTCTGAGTGGTCAAAGGCTCGCCACTCTGGACCTCGATCGATGTTCGTCGTTTCGATAACTAGTCCACAGTCCTCACAGACGAGTTCACCCTGATCCTCGCTTGTCGCAAGAGCGCTCGAGCCACATTCATCGCATGTTTGTTCATCCGTGGACTCTTGCTCTTTTTCGGTTGATTTTGATTCGCGCTGGCGCGTATAGCGCTCCATGCAAGTAGTTCCGCGCCCAGACAGTCTTAAACCCTCGTGCTACAGGCAGAGCAGGCCGGAGTACCTCAGGGTTGTTCGGAAGATCTCCAGTCTTCCGTGAGTGAGCAAACGCTTCGCGTTTGTGATCTATGCAAGACCAGAGGTCTTGCAGTATGACGAGAGAGCGTCGCTCTCTCGACCCACCTGACGCCGAAACGGTTCACCGAGTGAACCGCCTCGGGACTTGACCCCGAGGCACTCAGCCTGTTCCACCTGTGGACCTAACACATCGATAGAGGGGTGGGTCGTAATTAGGGGAGTACAGAACACATCGATAGAGGGGTATCCGGAGCAAATCATTAACTTTCACGCTCTTTAATCAGTTCGACACGTAGGAATAATGGGGTCCAAAAAGATCAAACGCAGCAGCACACCGGCTAACGCGGTCAAATACACTTCGATAGAGGAGTCTCACATTTCAAATAATGAAAAAATCCATAACCCATTAGTAGCTCAAATGAAACATCATCTACCCATTTGTTTGTGGTCTCGATCGTGAGATGATACCAATCGTTCAGCACACATCGATAGAGGGGTGTCTGCAATTCTACGGAGATACCGTTATAAGTTCGACACAAGAACTAGAAAAATTGATGTTTTACTATTATCTCCTATTGTGGAGTTGCGCTCGTACGACTGATTGTACTTCTTCGGTGGAGACAGACTCGAGACGAGAGTCCTCGCGAAGCGTCTCGAGAATTGTGTCCGGTCGTTCGCCAAACTGGAACTCGAGAAACATTCCTGAGCTCGGTCCGTGACTCCGACGCTCAAAGTCGACCAGCGAGTATGTCGTCAGTTCCTTCATCTTATTGACGTAGGTTTCCTGGTGATACTGGTCGGCGTCAATAGAATCGGTCAAGAACTGGTAGACGCGGTACCCGATTGTACTGCGAGCCGTCCCGTCGTCGGTTTCTGTCGCGACAGCCGCCGTTGCGTACAGACAGAGCTTCTTCTGTGTACTGATCCCCCGAACGACCTCGAGAACGCGGTTTTTCTCGACCTTGTCCTGCGCTCTCCGAACGTGCTTTTCACGAACCCGTTCGTTACCTTCCCGTTCGGCGAGTTCACCAGCGACCCGCATCAGGTCGATCGCCTTTCGTGCGTCACCGTGCGTCTGGGCGGCAAACGCAGCTGCTAACGGAATAACATCGTCATCCAAGACGCCCTCATAGAAGGCATCCTGTCGTCGACGAAGGATAGCCTGCAACTGATTAGCATCGTAGTCGTCGAAGTGGACGTCTTCCGGAGTGAACGAACTCAGCGCACGACTACCGACCGACTCCATCATCTTCGTATCGTTCGAGATCGCGACAACCGAGATGTACGCGGTCAGATCGTCGCTGGCACCGGCGCGCGACAACTGATAGAGCAGCCGAGAGAACGCCAGTTCCTGTTTATCTCGCCGTCCCACGAGCATGTCGAGTTCGTCCAGGACGAAGACGACAGAATCGAAATTCTCGTTGACGATCCGATACAGTTCGTCCCACTTTTCTTTCGTTGCGACGCCGTGTTTCGGGACTTCGACGCTAACCCCGGCCTCCTCCGCAGCGCAACTGGCGAGTTCGTAAACCGCAACACCAAGCGTATCGAGGTCCTGGCAGTTGACCTCGATCGTCCCGAAGCGAATGTCGCGAGAGCGGCAGATACGGCTGATATTCTTGCATACGGCTTTCGTGATAAGCGATTTCCCGGTTCCAGAGGGGCCATAAAGGAAGAGATTCGGTGGTCGATTATCGCCGAGTGCGACCCGGAGCATCTTCGTAACTTCCTGAAGTTGCCTGTCACGGCCGACGATTCGATCCTCCTCAACGATATAGTTCGGATCGAGAAGCGATCGCTCGCGAATCAATCCCTTCTGATCATCGAACTCCAGAAGCATTTCCTCGATCGATCGGGAATCATCGTCCGATCCGTCGGTGGGAGATGCCGAGGTCGATGACGACTCGTCATCGGTTGCTGTCATGGTCGGGTCGTTTTCAGAGGGGAGAGGTTCGCTTCGATCGTCCGTTCGGTCCACGGTATCTGATCGATCAGACTCGACCGGTCGAGTGTTACTATTCGGCAGATCGTCGGAGTTACCCCGATCAGCGCTATCCGAGTGATCCGACGAAGGCCCTGGATCGGAAGCATTTGATGAGTGCCTCGATTGTGTCGTTCTCTTGTCCTCCGAAGTCTCTTGGTCAGGGCGAGAAGACTCGGAGTCGTCAGTACCCATGCTAGATGGACACTCAAGGAAGGTTCAAAAAAGTTTGCACCAGTATCGAAGTGAGATTCGTCGTTTCAGATATTGCATCAACCTCAAACAGGGATGATGGTCAGAGACCAGGCATTAATTCGCTGAGCGGCGACGAAGTGTTAGGCTGGTCGGACTCCCAGCGTGATTTCCTCGAGTTCGGGGAGACTCGGGTTGAGAGAGACACCCCTCTATCGAAGTGTTCGATGTCTTTCGAGAGAGGGGGGTGAACTACTCGATCCGATGTGATTGCAGCACCGAAGAATAGCTTAAACCTCGGTAACACCGGTTTGATGGTCTGAGATATAGATTTGCTTTGATCCATCCTTCCTTCTTCTTCTAGCTTTCTAGCTAGAACACTCACACACCCCTCTATCGAAGTGTTCGATGTGTTCCGCAATAGCCAAGATAGTGTCCTTCTGAGAACAACAGTTCCATACTGTTCTACTCGACGTATCTGTCATCGAAGACCCACAGGAATCCTCTTTTCACCTCTTCTCTTGCTGCTTTTCAATCATCTTCCTATCCCAGTCATCCTTTCGACCGGTTTCTTAGACCTCTACACGAACACTTCGAACACATCGATAGAGGAGTGTCTGTGTAAATTCTACCGGTAAAGAATATGCAAAATCTGAATACGTCCTTCTACTCGAGCATATCGTCTACCTCATTATATACATCAACTACACATCGATAGAGGGGTGCCCGGATTCGCTCTTCTCCTGGCAGCGATATCGGGTATATTCTTGTTTCTCTCATCGTTTTGGATTGACTGGAGCAGTATACTCGTTCTCCTGGGACCCTCTGTCACGCCACTGCCAGTAGTAATAGTGATATCCAGGTTTCGTCTCCTTCGTGGTAATGTAGGCACCGCTCGCAGGTACGGTTTCGTAGCTTCTGAATCAGTCGAGACATCACGTTCTTCGAGTCCCTCGAGTTCATTTTCGTCGACCGCTTCTTCAGCCCGCTTTTGTTCGAGTTCCTGCTTGCGTTTCGCTCGCTTCCACGCTGCGAGATCGCTGGCATACTCTGCGATCACCTCGAGCCGTTCTGGTGGTTGGTCCTCAAGTGGATCTTGCACATACGCTGGTAGCTTAGGTGCAGATGGTTTTGTCAGGTCTTCCGTAGTTACTCCACATCATTCGAAGACATCCGTTTATGGGGTAACTCTCAAACTCTTAACTCTACTCGAGCCAACTCGAGTCTTCCTATCGGCTGGAAGGAAACAGCACACAGATGTGACGGCTACGGAGCGGCGTTAGGGAGGGAACCAACTAACGTCGTTGTGATTTTGCCTCCCGAACATCGGCCCCATCTCGAAATTTATCGGGACACTGCGGTCAGACTCGAGATTCATCAACGCCATCCGGTGTGAAGACACGGGCATATCGTTCGGTGACGTGCGTCCCGCAGTTCGACATCGATAATTTGTCTTTTCTGAATGAGGACATACTTTGACGAATTTGGAGCTATGGTGAGTCACGACATTCGCTGCGGATGGACGTTGGGGAGTTTGTCGATCTCCTTCCGTCCTCGAGCCAGTATCCGGTCGGCACTCATGATCTTCGCAGTATCGTCTCCAAAGTACTCGCACTACTCTCGGTATAGTGCTCGTCGTGAGTGGATGGAACCTTGTCTCTGGTACCGCATAGTGGGACCCCGCAGGCTGTCTCCAGGAGAGATCACGGTATCTACACCTGGCCCCGTGCTCCTCCTTGGCTTGCTGCCAACTCTGGCAAGAAAGTGTTCATTAGGTGTGTTCATTAGGTGTGTTCATTAGATGATGGCATACTTGACTTCGAAATGTCCACTCACAGCGGATTAACTTGCGTTCGCGTTCAGGATGGCTCGTCTGTGGTCGCTCTAACTGTTTAGCCTCGTTTTTGCTGTTGTCTCGGCCGCCCGTGATGCTCATTGCCGGGTCGGTATGTAACTCCGCTGTCGCTCTGGATGCACTCAAGTTCATAGTGACCTGTTCTTGACTGGTGCTGTGCTACTCCGTCCCAGTCTCATCTGCTACTGCTACCAGTATGCTCGTTCTGCCGCGGATTAAGTAGAAGTCCCTCTCGAGATCAATTGCAGATGACGCTCGCAATTCTCTCATTGGTAGACACGCTGGCTGACTGTCGCTCGAGGTGCAGCTATAGTAACTGTTAGAACCTTCTACTCGAAGATTATTGCTGAATGTAGTGGATCATCTCGACGAAATCTCTGTCGAGGAATTGCAAAATGCCCTTGACAACGTAGAGGACAAGAAGCCGACACAACGGCTCTTAGCGGCAATAGCGTACAAAAACGGTGTCACGCAGACTGAACTAGCCGAGTGGTATGACGTTCAGCGACGGACGATATATAGCTGGCTCAAGCGACTCGACACCGACGAGTCGCTTGAGCAGGCAATTACTGATGCTCACCGATCTGGAAGAAAACGAAAGCTCTCAGGAGAAGAGCAACAAGAGTTTGAAGAAACTGTCCACGACCCGCCAGAGAAAGTTGGGATTTACGCGCCGGCGTGGACGCCGGCGCTCGTCCAGCAGTATCTTGACGAAACCTACGGAGTCGAGTACTCAATCCCGAGTTGCCGGCGGTTGCTCAAAGAAGCGGGACTGACCTTCCAAAAACCACGCCGTACAGCTGCTGAATCTGAAGC
Source organism: Natronococcus sp. CG52 (assembly GCF_023913515.1). Lineage (NCBI taxonomy): Archaea > Methanobacteriati > Methanobacteriota > Halobacteria > Halobacteriales > Natrialbaceae > Natronococcus > Natronococcus zhouii. The sequence goes on along the minus strand of NZ_CP099393.1, from coordinate 81,824 downwards.
TGAGGACCAAGAAACGTTTCGCAAGGAACTCAAAAAAAAAGCAGCGGGAGATGGACGCCACAGTAGTCTGTCTCGATCAAACCAAGAAACCCGTGTAAGTTGAGTCGCGTACCGCGTGGTTTCCGCGCGGCACGCGGCCGGCTGTCGAACTCTCTGGACAACGCCACTGGACGTGTCTCTTAGGCGCGATCACCGTCTTCGGTGATCGCTTCTTTTCTCGGTTCGAAGAGTACGTGACGGCCGACCACGCAAAACATTTCATTCTTGCGTTATGCCAAGAGTTCGAAGATGATTTGATTGCCGTGCTAGATGGAGCGCCGTACTTCCAGGCGTCGGCTGTCATCACGTTACCGGCGTACTCTCCCGAACTAAATTCGGTTGAGGAGCACTGGAGACAACTCCAAACCGCTCTCAGCAACCGGTTTTTGATTCACTTACTGAACTTACAACAGCGATCGACACTGCCCTTGACCAACTCTCTGTTCCAAGTATGAGTAACTATTTCTAACGCCTACTATAATCTGAACAATGCCTCCAACCCTTTGCGAAGACAATGACCGAACAGAACGAGGCTTCGGATTCCAAGCCGTGCGGCTGTAAACTCGGCCGCATCAGCGACCGATACGACCTCATCGGACTCGACACCGATCTGGACGCATCTTGGACGGGCGAGGGTGACGAGCGATCCAGCACGCGCGAACTGGCGGCCCGCGTGAACCGGCGCGTGCTGCGTGCGGCACTCAAGGACGCGGACGTCTCGTTCAAGATGGCGAAGTCGAGAACACGTATCGGCTCCTAACCGACGACGACGTCAGTAGTAGAACTCGGGTCCAGACCCGGAACGAACTGGAACGAGACGGCGTACCGATCGAACGGGTCGAATCGGACTTCGTCTCCCACCAGACGGTCTACAACCACTTGACGAAGTGTCTCGAATCGGAACTCGAGACGCCGAGCGACGATGACCGGCTGGAGCGCAGCGCCGATCGGCTCGGCGCGCTCCGGAACCGAATTGGAGCTGTCACGGCGGCTACGGTCACGCAACTCGAGCGCAGCGACGTCATCGAGATCGGTGAGTTCGGACGTCACGGTCTTCGTTGCAGTGACCTGTACCGACTGTTTCCGGGGCTTGTCGCCGGCTCCCGATACTCGCCGTGTCCGTTGTGTCGCCCGTACGGCACCCTGAGTCTACTTCTCTGGACGGTCACTCGGGTACGTTGATACGAGAGGCCCGTGTCCCACCACTCGGTCGGACCGTTATTCGTGTTCGGCGATGACTGGGTTGGTCAGCGTCCCGATTCCCTCGATCTCGACGTCAACCGTGTCGCCAGGCGCTAAGAGCTCCGGCGGATCGCGGAAGATCCCGACGCCGCCGGGCGTTCCCGTGGAGATGACGTCACCTGGTCGCAGCGTCGTGATACCGCTGATGTACTCGACGATCTCGTCGACGTCGAAAATGAACTCCTCGGTGTTCGAGGACTGCATGGTTTCGCCGTTGACGCGACAGACGACGTCCAGGGCGGACGGGTCCAGCCGACAGTCGGGGACGAGGGTCGGTCCCATCGGCGCGAACGTGTCGTAGCTCTTCCCGCGGAAGAACTGCTCGTCCGCGAACTGGGCGTCGCGTCCGCTGACGTCGTTGATCGCCGTGTAGCCGGCAACGTAGTCACGTGCGTGTTCCGCCGAGACGTCTTTCGCCGTCCGGCCGATGACGATGCCCAGCTCGACCTCGTAGTCGACTTCCTCGAGTTCAGCCGGGTGGACGATGGGATCGTTCGGATTCGTGACCGCCGTGCCGGCCTTCCCGAAGAGGAGTGGGCGCTCGGGGACTTCTTCGTTCTGTTCCTCGGCGTGGTCGTGGTAGTTCAGCCCTACACAGATGATCTTCCCCGGTCGCGGGACGGGAGCGAGTAGGTTCACCTCGGTCGCGGGAATCGCCCGCGCTTCAGCGGCGTCGACGGCGTCTTCGACGACTCGCAGGAATCCGTCGTCGGTCAACTGCTGATACGATACGTCCTCGCGAAGCCCCGTCAGGGGAACGATTTCGTCGTCGCGGTGGACGCCCCACTGCGGGGCCCCACCGGTCGTGTATCGAACGAACTGCATCAGGTGCCCGTTCCTATTCCGCCTACCTAACTATTGCGTTTAATCGGAGCGCGACGAGTCGGCGGACCCCTACGAGTAGGTGAGGTTCACCTCGATGACGTTCGCACTCCGGCGGATCTGCTCCGGGATCTCGTTCGTGAAGCGGTCGGCCTGCATGCGACTCTTCGGGCCGGAGATGCTCACGGCCGCGATCGCACGCCCGTCGTCGTCGGTGATCGGCGCCGCAACGCATCGCATCCCCTTGACTCGTTCCTCGTCGTCGTACGCGTAGCCGCGCTCCCGGATCTCCTCGAGGTGGTCGAGTAGTTCGTCCCTTTCCGAGATCGTGTTCTCGGTGACTGCTGGAAGACCGTGTCGGTCGAGGATCTCCTCGACATCCTCCCGCGGCCGGAAGGCCATAATGGTCTTGCCCATGGCTGTCGTCTGCAGCGGGACACGCATTCCGGCGTGCGTGTCGAGCTGAACGGCGTCGGGGCCGCGAGCTCGGTAGAGGAAGACACCAAGCCCGTGTTCTTCGATCATGAGATTGGCGTGCTCGCCGCTCTTCTCGGCGAGTTCGTTGATCTCCGGGCGGGCGATCTCGAACACCTTTTTTCGCGAGCGCGCCTGGTCGCCGAGCTGCAGGAACCGCGTGCTGATATGGTACTCGTCGCCTTCCTTGACGAGGTACTGTTCCTGCTCGAGCGTCCGAAGGTGGTCGTGGACTGTACTCGTAGGTTTATCCAGCTGTTGTGCGATTTCGGAGACGCCGGCCCCGTCGAGTTGCCGGAGGGTGTCGATGATCTCCAACGTCACCTTGGCCGCCTTCACCGGGACTTGTGTTGTCATACCCGGACATTCGGGGATACGCTATCAAAAGCCTTTCCGCTATGGCCGGATCGATTGTGGGGGCGCGTTCACGGTACGCTCATCGGGTAAATACTGGTGGTCAGGATAGCACTGGCTCATCGACTCCGTATCGAATCGGGAGAGTTGAGAAGACGAGAGAATCACGTTCGGCTGACCACCGAAATCGACGCAATCGAAGGCGAACGCGTCAGCGGAACTCCGAAATCACGTCGTCCGCGAACAGTTCCATCCCGCTCGTGTCCGGGAAGTCAGTGAACCAGAATTGGAACTTTGTCACGCCGGCATCAATGCGGCGTTCGATTGCCTCGGCGCACTCCTCGGGCGTCCCCATGATGAAGTATTCGCGGGCGTCTTCTTCGGTCTCGATCGGCGCCTGGTCCTGGTACTCCTCCTCGAACTGAATCGGGGTCATCTGATCGAGCAGGCGATCGAACTTCTCCTCGTCGTGCGTGCAGATGACGTGGCCGTCCCAGGAGTACTCGATCTCGTCGGGATCGCGGCCGACGGTCTCGCAGTGGTCTTCGATGACTCCGATCTTGTGATTCAGGGTCTCGACGTCGCCGTTGAAGACGTCCGTATTCCAGACGTCCGCGTGTTTGGCGACCAGTTTGAGCGTAACCTCCTCACCCTGTCCGCCGACGAGGATGGGCGGATGCGGGTCCTGGACCGGCGGCGGTGCACAGTACGCGTCCTCGATCTGATAGTGATCGCCGTCGAAGCTCGCCCCGTCGCTGCCGGTGTCCCACATTCGCTTCATCAGACGGATCGACTCGTCCAAGCGCATCAACCGCTCGAACCCGCCGCGGTACTCCCAGCCGTAGGCGTCGTACTCGGGCTCGTGCCAGCCGGCGCCGAGCCCCAGCTCGAGTCGGCCATCGGAGATCACATCCAGCGTGGCCGCCATCTTCGCGACGAGCGCGGGGTTTCGGTAGTCGTTACAGAGGACGAGCGATCCGAGGTTGATGTCGTCGGTGAAGCCAGCGGCGGCCGACAGCAGCGTCCAGCACTCGTACTCGGCGTGATCGCGGCCCAGCATCAGGTGGTCGGGCGCCCACGCCGCATCGAAGCCGAGTTCCTCGGCCGTCTCGATGCCGGCTCTGGTCGTCTCCCAGTCCAACGACTCGTAGCGGGGCGTGTCGCGATGTTCGGGCTCGGTGCTTCCCTCGTCCGGCGCGCCGGCGAACACCGGTACGTTGTACTCGAACGTGATGTCTTCGGACATGGGTCACTCCACGGCGAAGTGTTCTAGCGCCTCGCGGTTCAACTGGGTGCTGATGCCGGGGTCATCGGGGATCGGGATCGATCCGTTCTCGGGCGAGGGTGGGTTCTCGAAGATGGCGTCGGCGTAGGTGGAGTCTTGCTCCTCCTGTTGCTCCTCGAACCACTCGGGGGTCGGGAAGTACTCCGCCATCGGCATGTTCGTGTGCGCTGCGATGGCGTGGAGCGTCGGATTCGTGCCGGCGTGTGGAATCACGGGCACGTCGTGGACCTCGGCCATGTCGGCGACCTTCTGCAGTTCCGTGATGCCGCCGACGCGGCCCACGTCGGGCTGGAGGATGTCGACGGCGCCCTCCTCGAGGAGGTCCTCGTGGCCCCAGCGGGTGAACTCGTGCTCGCCGCCGGAGATGGGCATCGGTGCGGCCTCGCGGACCTCGGCGTAACCGGCGATGTCGTCGGCGATGACCGGCTCCTCGACCCATGCCATGTCGTAGGGTTCGAGGCGCTGGGTCATCTTCTTCGCGTACTTCACGCTCCAGCCCATGTACGCGTCGCCGGCGATCTCGAGCTCGTCGCCGACGGCGTCCCGGACCGTCTTCACGATCTCCTCGTTTTTCTTCATGCCCGAGCGGCCGGCTTCGGGGCCGTGGAGAAAGCGGAGCTTCATCGCGTCGAAGCCCTCCTCGGCGTACTGAATGGCCTCGCGCTCGAGTGTCTCCATGTCGACGGGGTGGAGATTTGACGCGTAGGCGGGAATCTCGTCTTTCGTGGGACCGCCGAGAAGTTCGTACACCGGCTTGCCGGCGTCCTTGCCCGCGATGTCCCACAGTGCTTGATCGACCGCGCTGATCGCCATCACGGCCACACCCTTCCGACCGAAGGGGAGCGTCGCGCGGTACATCTGCTCCCAGAGGCGTTCGCGCTGTGTGGGATCCTCGCCCATCACGATCTTCGAGAGCGTCTCCTCGACGACGGTGGCGATGGCCCCGGTGCCCCAGTTACCGACGCCGACGCCGGTGATGCCGGCGTCCGTCTCGACCTCGACGACGACGTCGCCCACAGGACCCATCCACTTGCGGCGGGCCTGGGGGTTCTCACCGTCGACGTTCCGGTACTCGTCGTACTTCGACATGATCGTGACGAGTGGGAACTCGATGAACTCGCCCCACGATTCGTTGCTTATCTTGGTCGCACTGACGTCTGTAATCTCCATGGTATCTCGTTCGGTACGTACCACTTCCCCCGGACACGATAAAATCTTTTTCACTGTTCGACCCGCACTGCGCCGTCTCCGTCGCGTTCGACGCCAGCACTGCGACGCTTCATACGGTCTGGTGTAACGATGTACCGGCGCAACCGCAGAACGGGTGGCAGTCCCACCGGAACTGACTGACGGCAGTCCGTATCAGGCGGCGAACGCTACCGTCATAGCCGTGACGTTCGAACTGGCAGTTGGAACGACGTCCATCCACGCAGCTGAGGTCGCTACCGCCGCGATACTGCAACTCGACCGCTCGCAGCTCGAAAAGACGGCCCGTCGGTTCTCGACCCAGCGACGGTTCTGTGGGTTTCGGTCCGCGTACGCAGCGACGTTTCGGTGCCGCCAATCGTACTACTGCACCGCCGTGTTCGCCCGACCGTTCCTTCGCGTCCATTCCATCGAACCACGGGCGGTCACGCTGAGAACTGGAAGACGGGCTTGCAGGTCTCGGACCCGAGGAACGCTTCGAAGGCGGCCGCGGGCTCGTCCGCACTGTAGGATGTATCAAGGATCTGGTCGACGGCGATCTCGCCGCGTTCCATCAGTCGCAGCGCCTGCTCGAAGTTTCGCCACGTCGATCCGTACGAGGTGTTGACCTCGATCTCGCCGCGGACGACCGGCGTAAACGTGACCTCGCTGGTGTCATTGGGAATGCCGACGACGACGACCTGACCGCCCTTGCGGACGTGGTCGACGGCGGTCCCGAGGCCGGTGTGGTGTCCGGTCGAATCGAACACGACGTCGAACCCGATGCCGTCGGTGAACGCCTCGGCACGCTCTTCGAGATCGGCGGCCTGGACGTTCACCGTCTCGATGCCGAGCTCGTCGAGCAGCGGGAGCCGATAGGTGGCGTCCTGCTCGAGACCGGAGACGAGGACGTTGGCGCCCAGCGAGTCGGCGACAGCCGCGACGAGGACCCCGATCGGACCTGGTCCTTCGACGAGGACGGTGTCTCCCGGCGTCGTCACCGATTGATCGAGGACGGCACGGGTGGCGATGCTCGTCGGTTCCGTGATCGCCGCGTGCCGGAGCGGGACGTCGTCGGGGACGGCGTGGACGTGTTGCGCTTCGACGGTAACGTACTCGGCGTAGGCTCCGTCTTTGTGCATACCGCTGATAGAGAAGTTCTGACAGACGTTCTCCTGCCCGTTCTTACACTGGAAACAGTGACCGCAGTCGTGGATCGGTTCCTCGATGACCTTCTGTCCGACGTCGAACTGATCGACGTTCTCGCCGACATCGGCGACCCGACCCGAGTATTCGTGGCCCATGATACGCGGGATCGGTATCCACTCGTATCCGCCGTCGTATTTATACGCGTGTGCGTCGCTCCCGCATAGGCCCGCCGAGTGAACCGAGACGAGCACCTCGTTCGGATCGGGAGTCGGTTTCTCGCGTTCCTGTACTTCGACTTCTTCGGCCCCCGTTTGAACGATTGCCTTCATTTGTCTTGATACCTCAGGCTTGCCCTGATCATCGATTCCTTGTATGTGTCCTGATATAAACCTTTGGACGATGGCGACGTTGCGGTCGCTGCGTTCTCCTCGACCAATTCTCGCTCTATTTCCGGCGATGCCGGAAAATAATACCAATTGTCATGAGACTCTCGATAAGAATACGTGTAACACGATCGGTGATGAGGAGTAATTCGCCCCTCTTTACGAACATACGTTTGTAATAGAACTCTTCCGCTATCACCGGATATACTGACAGACTCCTCGAACGTCGCGGTATCGACGCTACGAGATTCGAGTCCATGAGGACGTGTCTCGTTTGACTGATCGTCTCGCCACTGGTTGCGGCGCTCCTGCCTCTTCGGTTCGTCAGAGCCGACAACCGAATGAACCCCGTCGAACCGGACCTGCGCCTTCGACCGACTGGGTGTGAATCAAACCTAAATGGCGATGTAGCACGCTGTGTAGACTACTGACTACCAAACGCTCATCGATCGAGTCGTCTCTCGAGGAGTGCGGTTACGACGTGGTCACCTCCGACGTCGAGTGTTGCAGGATGGCCGACAGCTTCGACTACAAGGCCGACCACTACGAGCTAAGCATGGGCGTCGGCGACCGCCTGCGCGGGCAGTTGTGGGTCGACGGCGTCCGCGAGCGCCCCGTTGTCGCCAACAGGATGTCCTGTCTCGAGCACCTCGACGCGCTGCTAGAACGTCAACCGCGCCACCCGGTCGAACTGCTGGCGGCGTGATCTCCCGGCGACCGGGGCGCCTCTCAGCCGAGTCCGACGTGACGCCGGAACGACCGCTCCGTGAGCTACTCGCGATCGAACTCGGAGAGCGAGTCGACTTCGCGGAGCCAGTTGTACGACTCGGCGTAGCTGGCGACGTCGCTGACGTTCGGGTAGTCCGACCCCCGGACGATCCGCTCGCGGCTGAACGTCTCGAGGAACCAGCGCACGTGCTCGTGCATGTCCTCGTATGGGAACGTCGTCTCGGACATGTGCGGAATCTCCGAGACCTTCACGGCGACGGTGTCGTACTCGGCGAGGTCGGCGAACTGCGCGAACGTTCCGTCGTCGGTCGGCGTCTCCGGGTCCGCGTGTGTGAAGTGATCGAACAGATAGGTGAGATCCGGGTAGGTTTCGACGAGCTCGAGCGCCTGGTCCAACTGTCGGTGGTCACAGAGGATCTGTACGGCGGCATCCGTCTCGAGGGCGGCCTCCCAGAACTCGGTCTCCTCGATCGCGTCTCGGAGCCAGGCGACGCTCGGATCGAACGTCTCCCACATCCGATCGTAGGGGCAGGCGGTCCCGAGGCGGAACCCGAGGATTCCGTCCGTCTCCATACAGCGACGAAGCCGCTCGGCCGCGTCGTCGGCGAACGGGTCGAGCATCACGATGCCGTACAGTCGGTCGTACTCCTCGGCGGCCCGCAGCGTGTACCAGTTGTCCGTCCACTCGCAGATCGGATAGCCGACGACGACCGCCTCGTCGATCCCGTTGCGATCCATGTCCGCCAGCAGTCGATCGGCGGTGTAGACGGTGTGCACGTCGAAGTCGTCGACGACGTCTAACAACGGACCGTTCACCCACGGGTGGTCGCGGCTCGCTGCGCCCCACGCGTGCGTATGGGGTGTCAAGCATATTCGAACGGTTATCGAGGACGCATAGTAAATCTTCGCTACGGGGTATCGAATTTCCCGAGACGTGGATACCGGTAGCACGTCGGCCAGTACGCCCGACGAAAAGGCGGGGATCGCCGTTAGGATGCCGTTCCTACTCCGTTACGGGCGCCTCGCCGTACGGAACGAGTTCCACCGGTCCGAGCAAGCCGTACTCCTGGCGCGGCATGATATCGTATATCTCCGGTCGCGCGAGACGCATCCGATTGTTCAGCGTGGTCGCGACCTCGACTTCGATGGTGTTGGTCCCCGATTCGAGGTGAGGGCCGACGTCGGCCACCGGGTTCACTTGGCTGACGGGCGGTAACTGTTCGCCGTTCACCGTTACCCGGAAGGTATCGAACACCTCGCCGAGGTCCAGATACGCGCCGTGACCGCCGGTCCACGCCTCACCGAGTTCGACCGTCGTCGCGTACGTCCCGACGCCCGAGACGTCTTCCAACTCGGGGATTTCCGTCCACGGTCGTAACTCATCGAGGTCGAATTCGTGGTGCTTCGTGATCGTCTCGGTCGCCGAATCGCCGGGACGCCAGTCCTCTACGGAGAGCTGCCAACTTGACAATTGCCGGGCGTCAGGAACGTCCTCGATGGTCGTCTCGACGGTTCTCCCGCTCGAGAGCGTCATCGTGTACGTGCCCTCCCTCGTGTCACGAGCCACGAGCGTACCGTCCTCGGCGCGGAGGTCCGCGACTTCGCTGCTCGTCGCGTGCACGCTCACGCTCGTCCGGTCGTTGTACCAGCTCCGTCTCCCGATCGCGAGAATCGTCGATTCGCCGGGCGCCAGCGCCACGGACGCGGTGATGCGACCGTCTCCTTCTTCGTACTCCACGATGCGTTCGAACTCACCGGTCCACGCGTCGAGCTCGTATGGCACCGCCTCCGGCACGTTTGCCACCGCGGAGACCGAGTGGCTCACCGCTTCGTCTGACGGGTTGTGCAGATAGTAATAGTCCACGCGCTTCCCCGCACGGTGGACGTTCAACACCGGGGATGTCTCGGTGTACTCGAGGTCAGGGGTAACGTTCTGCTCTTCCAGCCCGACCGGAATATCGACCTCCCTCGAGACCTGAGTCACGCTCGGCTGGGCGAGTAACTCCGCCATTATCTCGTTCAGTCGCTCGTTCTCGCCCGGTTGCGGGATCCCCGGCACGTGATAATCGTCACCGACGACGACGACCGCCAGCCCGTCCTTCGCGAACTCGAGGATCCGCTCGGCCGACTCGACCAGCAGCGTGTTCTCGCCGGTGAAGTCGTCCTCGTAGACCACGAACACCTTATACGCGGGGCCGTCGGGTGCCAGTCGACCGTCCTCAACCGTCGCGTTCGGCCCGGTCAGTAGTGCGGGACTGAGGAACTGGTACGAATATCCCCGTCGGACGCCGTGATCGGTGAACCACGGGGCACCGAATCCGGTTCCCGCGTATCCCTTCTGTCGGAGGATCGCGGCGTCGACCTTCGACGTCGCGCTCTGTAGGAGCTGCTGGGTTCGGCTCAGATAGCCGGAGATATCGGGGACGTGCTCCCAGGTCGGTTGCCGCGACCCCCACGAGGCCGAGTACCCCGGCCACCCGTTATACGGCGTGAACGCTGCGAACCCCGGCCACTGAGCACCGGGTGCATCTGCGTAGGAGTACCCGTGCAGGACGGCCTGATTCACGCCGGCTGCATAGTGATTATTCAGGGATTCGAGCACGGTCTCCCACGTCGTATTGTACGCGCCGCCGCGGTACGCACCGGCCTCTTCGGATAGAATCTCGTTCCCGCCCATGTCGCGTCCGCCGGCGAGACACCGGAAGTCGTCGTTGTTACTGAACCCGAGGGATTCGCCCTCGGGGACGTCCACGACTGCGGACGCCGCGATGGCGTCCGTCTCCAGACCGTACGGTTGGACCCGTAAACCGAGACCGATGGAATGCGCCCAGTCTCTGAGCAGTTCGGCGTGGTTCTCGAGATACAGCTGGGTCAGCGTCTCCCAGTAGTCGCGTCGCACCTGCGAGGTGAGTCCGTCACCGAATTCGAACGCGGGATCGTCATCCTCGTTTACGATCAGCGGGAGGTACTCGCGGAGCGAATACCCCATGCGGTCCTCGAATTCGGCGAGCGCCTTCGGTGTCCAGACGGTAGCGGCTTCCAGTTCGAGGGAGTCCTCGAAGAGCGTCCCACCGGCGTCGAAGAGGAGGTCTCGAATAGTCGGTGTCAGGATGTTTTCCTCCCAGAAGTTAGTGACCGCTCGCGTCCCCGCCTCGCTGAAGTGATCGATGACGTACGACTCCGGGCTCGTGTGTGGCCCGGCTTCGGGCTGCTGTACCGTTCCCCGCTGCCAGTAGCTGATGAGCGCCCACTCCCCGTCGCTCGGCGCAGTCCACGTGAGGCTACCGTCCTCGACCGACTCAGTCAGGTCGACGAGCGAGTCCCGTGCTAACGCCCACTCGGAGCCGTCCGAGCCGGTGAGGCGAGCGGCTTGCACGGCAACGAGCGTCGGATCCAACTCGTCGCTCGCTGGTTCGACGTCGGAATCCGGAATCGGACCGTCGTACGTCTCACCGCCCGAGAGGGTGGTCCGTCCGAACACGAGTTCCTTCGCTGCGGCCTCACTGTTCGGCGTGACCGTCGGGACGGCGGCCGGCCAACTCGGTCCGATAGTCAGGTCGACGATGACGTCACGTTCTTTCGCGGCCCGTAGTGCGGTCTCGACGACGCTCGTCCACGCCTCCGTTCCCCAGCCGTACTGCTCGGGGTCGATGGGCTCCTCGACGCTGTGATGGACGTCAGCGATCTCAACGCCGCCGAAGCCCGCGTCTGCGATCTCGTTTATCTCTCGGACGAGCTCGTCGTGCTCGACCTTCGCGTGGGGCCACCACCACCTGAATTTCGGCTGTACGTCCCTGCTTGGATCCGCGAATTCGGCCGCAAAGTCGCGTTGCTCCCGACTCCGTTCCTCAGAATTACCGGGTTCCGCGCCCGCACTGGCCGCTCCCGTGAGCGACAATCCCGCGAGGGCGCCGGTCGATTTGAGGTAGCCGCGCCGATCTATAGTCAGTCCTGTACGTCCGTCTGTACCGTCGATTCGACGGTCTGAATGCTGATCCATTTCGATCACCGTTTCTGGCAGTCTGCCGACTAGTCGGTCTCGTCTAGGTGTGATAAGAAACCACAATCTTCTCGGAATTTGTTACTGTGCCCAACACTAATATAAAGCGAGCTAGAGAAAAAAGCGTTCGAGAGCCATCGACCGCGTCGCCGGCGGTATCGACGAGCCGATGCAAACGGCCGCTGAGATGGTCGTGTTCGCCGTCGTCGAGGACGCCGTGGACCGAGTCAGTTCCCGATCCGCTCGAGTTCGAACGCGTACTCGCCGGCGCCGACCTCGACGACGACGGCCTCGTCCGTTCGCTCGACCGATTCGATTCCGGGGTGGTCCCGGTTCGTCCGGTTACCGTTGTTCCAGATGTTCGTGCCGCTCTCCCGGACTCGGGCCCGCTCGGCGCCGAGCGCCGGAATCTCGACGGTCGCCGTCGCGTTCCCGGGGATCGTCACCTCGAGACGAATCCCCCGGCCCTCACCGGGCGACTCGACGAGTTCCCAACTGGACTCGACGACGCCCCTGACGGTATCGGTTTTCCCGCTCGCCGACTCGAGATCACCGACCGGCTTCGGGGCGATTCGGACGTGCTCGAAGCCGGGTTCGTCGACCTGAATGCCCGCGAGGTGCTTGTAGAACCACTCGTCGGTCACTCCGAGGAAGTGGTGGTTCCACGAGCGGGAGTCGAGCTCCCAGAACTCGAGCAGCGACGTCCGGCCCTCCTCGATCCAAAGTCCCCAGCTGGGGTAGTCCGTCTGCGTCGCCACCGTGTAGGCGACGTCGTGGTGGCCGTACTCCGTGAGGACCGGAAGGAGGTACTTCGTCCCGAGTGTCGCGGTGTTAAGGTGGCCGTCGTGGGTCTCCATCACGTCCCCGACGAGGTTCTCGACAACGATGCCCTCGTATTCCTCCGGAACCATATCGAACGCGAGCGGGAGGAGGTTCGAGGTCTGGAGGTACGCCTCGTGCTGGCCGGTCCGGTAGTAGCCCCGCTCCGTATCAAGGAACTCGTCGTTGAAGTCCTCGCGAATCTCCTCGGCGAGGGCGTCCCACTCGGCGGCCTCCTCGTCTTCGCCGATGAGCGCGGCGGTCTCGGCGAGCGCCTTCGCGAACCGGTAGTAGTAGGCCGTGGAGGTGATCGGCACCTCGTCGCCGCTACCGCCGTATCCGTCGTCCGTGTCGGTCAGCGGTGCACCGCCCCAGTCGCCGAGCCCGACCGGGAGGACGTGGCTGTCCTCGAAGGTGCGGATAGCCTCTTCATCACCCGACATCTGGTCGGGAAGGTCCTCAAGAACGTCTCCCTCGGAATACTGCTGGATCCAGTCGATGTACTGCTTCCAGTCCTCGTAGTGCGTCTCGAGGATCCGCTCGTCGCCGTAGTACTGGTAGACCCACCACGGGATGAGGATGAACGCCGCGTCCCAACCGGGCGTGGGACCCAGCACGGCGCCGAAATTCGGTTCGAAGCCGAGAATGCTGTATTCAGTGTTGTGAGGAACGACGGTCGGGACCTCGCCGTCCTCGCGCTGGGCGTCGGCGAAGTCGCGGAGCCACTTCCTCCAGAACCGAGCCATGTCGTAGTTGTAGATCCCCGCCTCCGCGGTCAGCTGGGCGTCGCCGGTCCACCCGTTCTTCTCGAGTTTTGGGGTGTCCGTCGGCAGGCCCTGCATGTTATTGCGGTACGCCCACAACGTGTTCTCGTGGATCCGATTGAGCAGTTCGTTGGAGGACTCGAAGCCGCTTTTGACGCCCTCGTCGAAGGCGGTGTAGACGTACTTCGCCTCGAAGTCGCCGGGGCTCGGTTCGCCGGGGTAGCCTTCGACCTGCACGTACCGGAAGCCCTTGTAGCTGTAACTCGGCTCCCAGGTCTCCGGTCCGTCGCCCTCGAGAACGTAGTGGTCCCGTTGCATCGGGGCCGCAACGAGGAAGTTGGAGTTGTCTACCGTACCGTCGTCGTTGAGCTTCTCGCCGTAACTGACGGTGACTCCGGTCCCCGCCTCGCCGTCGACGGTCAACTCCGCCCAGCCGGTCATGACCTGTCCGAAGTCGACGACGTAGACGCCCTCCTCGGGCTCGGTGATCTCGACGGGGTCGAGGGTGGCGCGCACTCGCATCGGCTGGACGTGCTGGGGCGAAATCTCCGCGTCGGGGTCGTCGGCGATCGGCGACGTCTCCCAATCGCCGTCGTCGTAGTTCGGCTCCGTCCACCCCCGTTTCTCCTCCCGGGCGTCGTATATCTCTCCGGCGAACAGCGAGTCGAACTGCGTCGGCCCGTCGGTCATTCGCCAGTCGTCGTCAGTGACGATCGACGTGCTCGTTCCGTCGGCGAACTCGACGTTCAGCTGGACCAGCAGTTGCGGATCACTCCACCATGGAGCGTGGCTCCACCTCCAAGAGCCATTGTCCGCGACCATCTCGCCGAAGCGGAGGCGACCTAAGGCGACCCCGATAGCGTTCGTCTCCTTCGCCAGATACTCGGTCACGTCGTACGTCGAGTAGAGTACCCGCTCGTCATATTGCGTCTGGGCGGGCTCGAGGACGCGGTCACCAACACGCTCGCCGTTGAGGTACAGTTCGTAACATCCCAGACCACTGATATGAATCCTCGCCTCCTCGACCTCCCTCTCGAGGTCGAACTCGTTTCGCAGCAGCGGTTCGGGACGGTCGTCGTAGTCGCCCTCCTCGAGGAAATCATAGTCGATCGGGTCGTCCTCGTCCCACTCGCCGTAGTCGGGACCTATCCACTCGCCCTCCCAGTGCTCGCCGTCGTGAGGAAGTGCCGTCACGAACTGCGCCGGCTCGCTCCAGTCGCTCGCCTCGTCGCCGTCCCAGATCCGCACGGTCCAGTAGTAGGTCGTGTCGGAATCGAGCGGCTCGCCGTTGTACAGGACGTTGACCGACCGCGAGGATTCGACCGTGCCGCTGTCCCAGACGGTGCCATCGCCGCGCTCGAGGGCCTCCCGACTGTCCGCAACGAGGATGCGGTACGCCGACTGGGCGGCGCCTCGCGGACCTGTCACCTCCCAGGAAAACCGCGGCGCCTCGAGTGCGTCATTCGATGCGCCCGCGGTGGGGAGCACGTTGTTCGGGTCTTGGTCGTACTCCACTCGCAGGTTCGTCGGCCCGAAGGGCTCGGAGTCGTCGTTGCTCGTCCCGCCGCTGGCCCCTGCGGGTTGCGTGGCGTATCCGGCTATCACCGAACCGCCCGCGAGCGTGCCCGTGTACCGCAAATAGTCCCGACGGTCGATGTGACCGGTCGGTGGTTCGTCGGTCATGTGCGATTCCGCTGCCGTCGAATCGGTATGATTGTCACTCATGGGTACGTCTTCGTCGAGCGATCCGCTCTCCGTGTCGATCGAGAGGGTTGCTCGTCACTTGGTATCTAACACCAAGTACAAGTTGCTTATACATTATATTTATTGATAAGGTTTTCTGACGGATAATGACATTACCGGCGTACCGATCGATCCGTTCCCGTCGACAGATCAGCAGCGAACAGTCGGCGAGACGATGACGTAGCGTGTTCGGGATGCCCGTAACAGGCGTCGATCCGGTGGCGTTCGGGGCGGGTCGAAACCGAGCTTCCGAGGACGATCAGCTCGGCGTCAACAGGTCGTCTCGCTTCTGCTCGCGATAGCGGTTGATGATGATCGCGACGATCACCAGCACGCCGAAGAAAATGTTGACCTGGTTGCCGCTCAGGCCCGTCTGAACGAGGCCAGCGTCGAACACACCGATGAGTAATGCCCCACCAATCATGTTAATAATCGATCCGCGGCCGCCCGAGAGGCTCGCACCGCCGATGACCGCACCGGCAAACGCCATGAACAGGGCTCCGTCGGCCATCCCCGGCGTCGCTGAGCTGAGAAATCCGGTGTAGAGCAGCCCGGAAAATGCGCTGAGCATCCCGGAGAGCACGAAGACGAGGAAGATCGTCCGCGTCTTGCTGATACCGACGCGGCTGGACGCTTCCGGATCGCCACCGACGGAGTAAACGTTACTCCCGAATCGCGTGTGACGCAACAGTACGTGCAGGAGCACGGCCGTGACGACGAGCAGGAAGATCGCGATCGGAACGCCCGCAAGCGTGTCGCCACCGAGCGCGAGGTACGCGTCGGGGAGTCCGCTGATCGGGTTGAGACTGATCTCGAGCATCGCGTACTGGAGGATGAAAAACGTTCCCAGGGTCACTAGGAACGGGTTCAGGTCCATGTACGCGATGAAGAAGCCGTTCGTCGCACCGATCACGGCGCCGACGAAGAGGATCGTCGCGACGCCGAGATACCACGGCATCCACGGCGCCCAGCTCGTCAACAGCATCGCGTTGAGCATTCCCGCGAAACCCGCTGCCTGCCCGACCGAGAGGTCGAAATTACCGCTCAGCAGACAGATCCCCTCCGCCATAACCAGGAAGCTGAGCATCACGCTCGCGAAAACGATGAACTGAAGATTTGAGTAGTTGAAGAACTGCGGGCCGTTGAGAATGCCGAAGGCGATCGTCGTCAGTACCAGTAGTACCCAGATAAAATTATCGACAAGAAATAATTTCGTCCGTGTCGATGTCTCTCCGTCCGTCAGTGCGTCGATTCCTTGCAAGTCTAGTTGCATCTCGGACCTCTACCAATCCGTTCAAAACCATCATATATAAACGTTGTTGTCGGGACGAGGTACAATTACGCGGAAAATAACTGTCGACAGCATCGACGTTCGTTGCGCAAATCGGGATACCGATTCCGGACCGCCTATCGTTTTCGAATCGAATTCGAATCGATTTCGCAGTCGTTCGCGCTGCTGGTGGCGTCTGCAGCGGCTCGAGTCTCAGTCGTCGTCCGCCTCGTCGGCAAAGACAACACCCCAGTTGGCGGGATCGTCGTAGTTGTCGGGCGTTAACAACCGGCCGTTCGTCTGGAACCACCGATGTCCGTGCCGTTCGCGGATCTCGGCCGGCGCCCAGTCCTGTTCCGCCCAGATGTTCGTTCCGAGGTGTTCACCGCCGCTGATTTCGAAATCGTCCGTGGTGATCTCTTCGCCAACCTCGGGGAGTGCGTCCTCGCCTTCGGTTTGGGCGATCTCCAGATAGTGCATCGCGATCGGGAGGTAGTACTGGGTTGGCTGGGAGAAACCCCGCTGAACCCACCCCTCGTCCATGTGGTCGATCAGCGCCGGTCCGCCATCCATCGATGCGATGAACACGTCGCCGGGGTCCATCCCATACGTGTCAAGGGCGTTCGCAGCACCGATCGCCATCTCGCTGTTGGCGGCGAAGATTGCATCGATCTCGCCGTCCTCGGACTGGAGCAGGGAATAGGTGTCCTCCTGTGCCGGCTCCCTGTTGAAGCCGGCGCTAATTTGCCGTACGTCGATCCCGTCGTGGCCCTCCATGGCGTTCTGGAACCCTTCCTCTCGCTCGATACCGATGCTCATCCCGAGGTCACCCTGAAGGTCGATGACGGTCCCCCCAATCTCGCCGTCGGAGCCGACCTCCGTCTCGAGGTAGTCGACGATTTCCTCACCCAACTCCTCACAGGCGGGTTCGTTTCCGATGTAGACGCTCATCGTGAGCGCTTCTGTCTCGATGTCGGAGTTGGCAGCAATCACCGGAATGCCGTCGTCGACCGCGGTCTCGACCTGTCCCGCCGTCGCCGTCGCGGAGACCGGACCGATGAGAATGCCATCGGCGCCCTGTTGCATGAACGTCTGGATGTGTGAGATCTGTTCCTCCTCTGTACCGCCGGTATTGTAGTTATCGAACTCGAAATCGTGGTCCTCCGCGTAGAACTCGCCGCCCTGTACGTATGCTTCCTCCCAGGCGCCGTACATGCCCCAGATCGTGTGCGGGTAAAACGGCCGCCCGTCACCGTTATCGTCGCCCATACAGCCAGCCAGTCCTGCCACACCCGCTGCACCAATACCTTTCAAGAGGTCTCGCCTCTCTACTCGACTGTTGCTATCGTCTACCATATGTACGTTTACCGTATTCAAGTAGAAGGGTAAAAATCTTTCCTGTTTTTCAATTAGCACCAAAACTCTAATCGATCGCGGACAGTGCTGAAAGAGTCGAAACGACGATTCGGACTGTATACACAGACCCAGTCTAACCTGAGCGGACTACCGCGAATTAGTCGTCCGGAAGTCCTGCCTGCATTCCCTCGAGTTCGTCGACGTCGGTCTCCTCCTTCCGGACGTCGCCCACCTTATCACCCCGCGAGAAGACGACGAACCGTTCACAGATGTCGTAAGCGTGGGGAAGGTTGTGAGAAATGAAGATTACGGCTGTCCCGGACTCCGCCAACTGTTCGATGAAATCGAGGACCTTACGGACACCGGAGATGGCCAGTGCAGTCGTCGGCTCGTCCATGATGACGAGCTCCGCGTCGAAGTACATCGCCCGAGCGATTGCGACGCCCTGTTTCTCTCCGCCGGAACAGAAGCGGACCTCCTGTTCGGGCGAGGCGATGTCCAGACCGAGACTCTGCGTGACGCTCTCCGCTTCCTCGCGCATCTGCGGTTTATCAAGCAGATGAACGGGCCCGACTCCTTTCGTCAACTCGCGTCCGAGGAAGACGTTCTGTGCGACGCTCCGGCCCTCGACGACCGCTTGATCCTGAAACACGGTCTCGATGCTCAGCTCCCGGGCGTTGTTGACCGACGAAATTTCGGTGTGTTCACCTTTCCAGAAGATATCACCCTCCGTCGGCTGGTGGACACCGGCGATCATCTCGATCAGCGTCGACTTTCCGGCACCGTTGTCGCCGAGCAGCCCGAGGATTTCGCCCGGGTACACCTGCAAGTCGACGCCCTTCAGCGCGTGGACCGAACCGTACCACTTGTGAATGTCTTTCATTCGCAACAGCGGTTCGACGGAGTCGTAATCAGTCGCCATTGTGGTGCTCTCGCTCTGAGTTCGGATGTCTCATCTAATAAAGATTTCGTCGACTGATACCACGGAGTCCGATATCGTGACGAATACGATTCGAACGTCGCTGGTTCGAAAGCGGAGAGAGCGGCCGTTCGACTTGACGGAACTGTGAGGTGGTCTCGTCAACGAACAGTCGATTCCGATGTTCGCCGTGCGAACCGAATGCGAACCAAAGCTAAATGGCGGTGTAACACCAGTCTCTCCATACTGATGACTGCCAGACTCTCATCGCTCGAGTCGTCGCTCGACGACCTGGGCGTCCGCGTTACCCGCGTCGACGAGGACGGGTTCCGCGAACTGATCGACGAGACGGTCGCGGCGCCCGCCGTGGGTGTCGCGCTCGAGGAGACGTTCGACGACCCAGTGCTTTCGCTGACTGAAACGGCCGTCACGGTCGATCCTACGCCGGCGGCGCTGCGCGAGGCGACGACCGGCGTGACGGGGGCACAACTGGGTGTCGCCGACTACGGCTCGCTGGTGCTGTCGCTGACCGATCGGGCCAGCGAACTGGTGAGTCTCTTCGTCGATCGCCACGTGGCCGTGGTTCGCGAGGGGGACATCGTCGCGGACATGGACGCCGCGATGGACACGCTTCACGAGGAGTTCAACCGTTCCGACGGGAGCGACAGTGCGATTCTGGCGACCGGACCGAGCGCCACGGCGGACATGGGCGCGCTCGTGAAGGGAGCTCACGGGCCGCGAGACGTCCACGTTATCGTCCTCGAGGCGGGTGCGTAAGATGGCGACGGCAGACGAAATTCGCGAACTCTTGCGGACCGAGGGAGCGGCCGTCGCGGAGAACACGCAAGCCTTTAACGAAGGCCGGTACGAGTCAGTCGCTGACCTCGAGGACTACGAGGCGCTGAAGCGCGAGGCGCGGGCGATCAAAGAGGACGCCATCGAGCGGCTCCCCGAACTACTTGACCAACTGATCGAAACCGTCGAGGACAACGGCGGCACGGTGTACGTTGCCGACGATGCCGCGGACGCCAACGAGTACATCAGATCGGTCGCCGCCGACCGCGACGCCGACCGGGTCGTCAAGAGCAAGTCGATGACCAGCGAGGAGATCGAACTCAACGGCGCGCTGGAAGCGGACGGCGTCGACGTCGTCGAGACTGACCTCGGTGAGTGGGTCCTCCAGGTGGCCGACGAGGCGCCCTCGCACATCGTCGCGCCCGCGATCCACAAATCCCGCGAGGCGATCGCGGAGCTGTTCAACGAGCGGTTCGATCCCGACGAGCCCCTCGAGACGGCCGAGGAGCTGACGTACTTCGCTCGCGAGACGCTCGGCGAGCAGATCGTCGACGCCGACGTCGGGGTCACCGGCGCGAACTTCATCACGGCGGACACGGGGACGATGGCGCTGGTGACGAGCGAGGGTAACGCGCGAAAGTCCGTGGCGGCGACGGACACCCACGTTGCGGTCGCCGGCGTCGAGAAGATCGTTCCGTCGGTCGCGGACCTCCACTCGTTCATCGAACTCATCGGACGCTCTGGGACGGGTCAGGATATCACGTCCTACGTCTCGTTGCTGACGCCGCCGGTCGAAACGCCAGTCGTCGACTTCGACGACGACACGACACCGCTCTCCGAGTTCGACAACGATCGCGAGTTCCACCTCGTGCTCATCGACGGCGGGAGACTCGCGATGCGCGACGACGATCAGTTGCGCGAGACGCTGTACTGCATCCGGTGTTCGGCCTGTTCGAACTCGTGTGCGAACTTCCAGTCCGTCGGCGGTCACGCCTTCGGCGGCAAGACGTACTCCGGCGGCATCGCGACCGGCTGGGAGGCCGGTATCGAGGGCACGGACGTCGCCGCGGCGTTCAACGACCTCTGTACCGGCTGTACCCGCTGTGTGAACGCCTGCCCCGTCGGGATTGACATTCCCTGGATCAACACCGTCGTTCGAGACCGGATTAACCGCGAGAACGACGCACCGGCCGAGTGGCTCGTCGACGGCCTGACGCCCGACGAGGAAGACGAAGGTGCACCACTACAGAAGCGGTTCTTCGGGAATTTCGAGACAGTGGCGAAGCTCGGAAGCGCGACGGCCCCGCTCTCGAACTGGCTCGCCGATACGACCGTTTCCCGGCAGCTCATGGCCCGCGTCCTCGATATCGATCCGCGCCGCGAGCTTCCGACGTTCGAGCGGGAGACGCTCGTCGACTGGTTCGCCGACCGAGAATCGACGGTCGACGACCCCCAGCGACGCGTCGTCGTCTATCCCGACCTCTACACGAACCACGTACAGGTCGAGCGCGGCAAGGCCGCCGTCGAGGTCCTCGAGGCGCTCGGCGTCGATGTCGTCGTTCCCTCGGTTCCCTCGAGCGGCCGGGCACCGCTCTCGCAGGGGATGGTCGCGACCGCGACCGACCACGCCGAGCGGGTCACCGAGACCCTCGCTCCGTACACCGAAGACGGACGCGACGTCGTCGTCATCGAGCCGAGCGACTACGCGATGTTCCAGCGGGAGTACGAGAAGCTTCTCGACGAGACGACGTTCACGACGCTCGCCGAGGACAGTTACGAGGTGGTGGAGTACGTCTACGGACTCCTTGAGAACGGTGCCGACGCATCGGCGCTCCCCGAGGCTGACGCCGACGGCGACGAAATCGCATACCACAGCCACTGTCAGCAGCGGACGCTCGGGTTAGAGGCCCACACCATTGCGGTCCTCGAGAACCGCGGCTACGACGTGGTGACCTCGGACGTGGAGTGTTGCGGAATGGCCGGCTCCTTCGGCTACAAGTCGGACTACTACGAACTGAGTATGGACGTTGGCGACCGATTGCGAGAGCAGTTGCAGGCCGACGGCGTCCGCGAGCGGCCTGTCGTCGCCAGCGGGACGTCGTGTCTCGAACAGATCGACGCGCTGTTAGAGCGGCGGCCGCGGCATCCGATCGAACTGCTGATCAAGTAATCGAACTGCCGGTCGGGTAATTGTGATCGGTTCCGTCAAAGTCGAATTCGAACTCGAGGCCGGCGTCAGTCGAGGCCGACGTGGCGTCGGAACGACCGCTCCGTAACCCAGGATCGATCCGTTTTCGAGACCGAGTCGACCTGTCGGAGCCAGTTGCACGCCTCGGCGTAGCTGGCGACGTCGCTGACGTTGGGATAATCCGATCCCCAGACGACCCGCTCGCGACCGAACGTCTCGAGGAACCATCGGACGTGCTCGTGCATATCCGCGTAGGGGAACGTCGTGTCGGACATGTGTGCGATCTCAGAGACTTTCACGGCGACGGTGTCGTATTCAGCCAACTCGGCGAATTGCGCGAACGTCCCGTCGTCGGTCGGTGTCTCCGGATCTGCGTGGGCGAAGTGGTCGAACAGGTACGTGAGTTCCGGGTAGCGCTCGACGAGTTCGATCGCCTGGTCTAACTGGCCGTGATCACAGAGGATCTGGACGACGGCGTCGGTCTCGAGAGCGGCCTCCCAGAACCCGGTCTCCTCGATGGCGTCCCGGAGCCAGGTGACGTCGGGATCGAATCGCTCCCACATCTCGTCGGAAGGACAGGCCGCGCCGAGACGAAACCCGAGAATGCCCTCGGTGTCCATACAGCGACGAAGCCGTTCGGCAGCGTCGTCGGCGAATGGGTCGAGCATCACGATGCCGTACAGCCGATCGTACTCCGCCGCAGTCTGAAGCGTGTACCAGTTGTCGGTCCAGTCGCAGATCGGATAGCCGACGACGACCGCCTCGCCGACGCCGTTACGGTCCATGTCCGCCAGGAGCCGGTCGGCGGTGTAGACGGTGTGGACGTCGAATCCGTCGACGAGGTCCATTAGCGGCCCGTTCACCCACGGATGGTCTCGACTCGGTGCGCCCCACGCGTGCGTATGGGTGTCAAGCATATGCGGACTGTTGTAGAGACTCCGTAGTAAATCTTCGCGACGGCGTATACTGCCACCGGTCGGCGTTGCCACCCGAGTGACCGTAGAGCTCATGTACCGAATCCTAGAAACAGCTGCTATCCGGCAATGTCGGACCGTCTCTGTTCCCGGATCGGATTCCGTTCAAAGCTGTTACACCCGAACCGCTTCGGACACCGTTCTACCACCGATTCGAGACTGGGTGGTCGTCAATATCGTTCTTTACGATACGCTGAATATCGAACCGAGACAGTGTATCCGGTGATGTCGGAAAGATCTGGGCGTTCGCGGATCGTCAGCGAGCCGAGGGTCCCGTGACCCCGCCGCGTTGTCCGGTGATCCGCTCAAATATCGAATTCACAGTTGATCGATAATCTCGATCTATTGATAGAGATAGAATGCACATCTTCCGGCAAGACCGGATGGGGTAAATCGTTGGTACATTCGATCGTCCTGTTCACTAGATAACTGATAATTGGAAGTGAGGTGGCACGAAAAGCGAGCACACCTGTATCAGTTTCTATCGAACGGCCGTCGCCCTCTCGTTCGCTCGAGAAGACCGGCGACTCGGTCTTCGACGGAAGCCGTCTCGTCCTCGTCGGTCGTGGTTTCGTCCACGATTCGTCCCCAGCGTTGACGAGTACGATAATAAGGGGTCGGGTCCAAGCGCTACTGAGAGTATTGAAAGTAATACTCGAGTCGGTCGTCGGTTCCCTATAGTATTACAAAAGTACTCGTGTAAAGTAGGGCGGGAACCAATGTACAGTTACCGAAGACCAGTTCCGAGCGGCGCAATGCGTCGAATTGTCTCACGAACCGATGCGACGTTCACTCGAGATCGTACTCGGCGGCGCTGTAGGCGAGGATATAAGTAATTTCAGTACCGTCGATACGCTCGAGACGTGGTATCCCGGCCAGACCGACGGCGAGGCACTAGCAGACGTCCTGTTCGGCGACGCCGACCCCGGTGGGCGCCTCCTGGTGACGTTCGGACGGTCGCCCGCCGATTATCCGACGGCCGACGAGGCGGCGTTCCCGGCCACCGACGATGTCGCACGATACGACGAGGGCGTCTTCGTCGGCTACCGCTACTTCGACGAGCACGACCTCGAGCCGCTGTTCCCGTTCGGCCACGGGCTGTCGTACGCGACGAGCGAATACGACGACGGCACCGTCCCGAGACCGACGACGGCGCCGACGTGACCATCGAACTCAGCAACGTCGGCGAGCGGACGGGCACCGAGGTCGTCCAGGTCTACACCGGCAAATCGGCTGCGCCGGTCGACGCGGCGGAGCGCGAACTCGTCGGCTTCGACCGCGTTTCGCTCGAGTCGGTCGAATCGACGACGGTCACCGTCTCGCTCGAACGTGAAGGCTTCGCGTACTACGACGAGGATGACGGCTGGACGGTCGCCGATAAGACGAATACCGTCGCCGTCGGCCGCTTGGCTTGGGATCTCGTCCGCCTCCTCGAGGTCGAGGTCTAAATCGATACCCACAGCGCTGATCAGCGTGTCGGTCGTTTGTTCGGTCCGACGATACCGTTCCTGCTCTCCATCCAACTGGCCGTCTTCAGCATCATGTGTCAGCCTGCATCGGAAGACACGAGCGAACGCGTCCTGTAAAAGAAAACGAGCGCCAGCGATGAGAAACGAAGCACCAATTATACGAGTGGATAGCGTCTGTACGACAGTTCCAATACGGTGTATGAACGGGATTGTCGATAGGGCACTGTCTAGTTTAGCATCTCCGCTGGCGTCTGTCCGTTGAGTGACTGGTGCGGTCGCTGCGTGTTATAGTAGTGTACGAACTGTTCAAGCCACTCCCTGACGCTGGCCCGACTGCCACCCATGAGTTATGGAAGCCGTCGACACGCATTTTGAGGGTGTGAAACCACTTTTCGATTAGGCTTCAGTCGACGGAGTCGAGCTGACCGCTCAATCCGAATCGAGAGAGAGCAGTCAGATAGCCGTAGCCATCAACGAGAAACACCGCCTCGGAGAGATTGTGTTTCTCGGCCAGTCCGTGAACGAATGCAGCGGCTGGATCAGTTCCTCTCCGTCCGAAGACTGCGACATCGAGAACCAATCGCGAGTCGAGATCGATTGCGGCATTCACCCAAGACCAGTCACCGTTAATCTTGACAGCAGTCTCATCATTGGCGACCCGCGACGGCTTCGCCGTCCTCAGAACGCGGAGCGTTCTGATGGGCCGCACGAGGGCTCCGCTCTCGTAGACGTCGGTGGGTCTGAAATTCTGTTAGATAGCCGATGTACTCATTTCCAGATCGTTTGATGAGAGCATCTGGCGCCGATCAAGCAAAGAATCGCTTGTATCTCTCGAAGTGAACAACCGGCCGCGTGAAGCCGGACGGCGACACCCGTCAGGGTGTTCGCCGTCCGTTCACCATCGCGTTTAGTTTAGCGAGTTCCACCAGACGGCGAAGGCTTGCAACCATGTTTCGGCAGTCGCTGAATCGACATAGCTAAAGATATTGCTAAATGACGAGGTACGTCGTTTTATTTCTCTAAAGACACGTTCGACAGCGTTCCGATTTCCATGTCGAACAGGCTGAAATCAGAACCCTGCTCGCTGCAGTGCAGTCGCTAGATGCTGGGCATGATCGACGAGAAACACGGCGTCAGCGACGTCGTGTTTCTCACGAAGTTTTCGCAGAAACCGTTAAGTCAATGCTTTCGTAGTAGTCGTAAAGAGCCTCAGATGCAGGAATCTGTTGGTTTCGGGATCGACAGCAGCATACAGCCAGAACTGCTGGCCGTTGATTCGGATCACCGTCTCGTCGAGCGCAACGTGATCCGGACTTGCACTGTTGGCCGGCTGTAGATCGGCCTTCTGCACCCAGTTGTGGACAGCTTTCCGTGATCGCTGGACACCAAACTTATCAATACTAGAAACTGTATTCGAAAGCGATAATCAAGCCAGATGGAGTCGAATACCCAGTTCCATCAAGCGACGCGGTGTCCGCTCTCGCCACAAAGTCTAATTTGATCCAGTCACTATGACCACTGAAGCGGGTGATTTCTGCCATAGACCAGCTGAAAATCACTCCGCCTCATCCTTCAGCCTTAACTAAACACGACCCCGCGTTCGAAATTCGTCCGATTATTATGGACGGTTTTGCAGTCACCGGGACGTTACTGGCGATTGGCAACGTCGTACCGAGTAGGTCCGTCAGTTACCCGGTAAGAACGACACCCGGGGTTAATTGCTCAGCGGCGTCGGTCCCTGACAGCGCTTCCGCCATCGAATTTTGCGCCTCCTGTCGAACTCGTCCGAGTGGCTGTGATCAGTACAGGAGACCGGACCGATCTTTACACCCATACATTTGTAATAAAATTTTCGACGAATGAGAATATGTTCGTTAGTGATATCAGTGAGTGACTCTGCAAACGGCGTAACGCGACCTCAGCACCGATAGCCGTCGTCTGTACGTCCCGGGGAGACGAGATCCGACGTTCGATCGTCCCTTTACACACATGCTACTGTCACGAAAGTGCGTGGAACGATCTAAGGGGCAGCAAGCACATAGCTGTTCAGACATGCTGAACTGGTTGGCGAGACCGTAACCGGCATCGGCTCTTCGCCGGCAAAATTTCGTATCTTCCAGACGGGGTTCGCATGGGACGATCGGTTTCCGATCGGCCGAGTTCTGCGGGACCGCCGGTGGGGCCAATCGACTGAAATCGCTGAAGTGGGGGCGTTGCTAAATCGTAGTCGGTCCAACTCTGTTCAGTATATCTGATCAATCGGACGAAACTAGTGAAATCAGCTTTACGGCGGCTGAGACGCTGATCAACGGCTGCCCACTCACGTACGGAGGAGCTACCAAATCTTTAACTTTCGTACCGCCGTCTATGTGATTAGACCACAAATCACATATGAGCTACAAAGTAAAGACCGCGTCCAAGTTGTTCACGATTATCGAAGCGGTACAGAAACTGGACGAGCCGACGCACACGGAGCTCTCGAACCACCTCGATCTCGCGAAGAGTACGACCCACAATTACGTCGATACGCTGGTCAAGTCCGGATACCTCGTCGAGGAGGATGGGGTGTATCGATTGAGTCTGAAATTTCTCGATCACGGGGTGCACGCGAAGCGAAACCTGCGTATCGCGCGGATTTCGCCGCCCATTCTCGATCAGCTGGCGGCGGATACGGACGAAGCCGTCTGGCTGATGGTCGAGGAGCGGGGCTACACCATCGGACTCGAGAAGGCGATGGGAGAACGTGCGGTCCAGACGGCTGGACGCATCGGACGCCACACGCGATTTCACTACCACGCACCGGGGAAAGCGCTCCTCTCACAGATGTCGGAATCCAGGATCGAAGAGATCATCGATCAGCAAGGGCTGCCCCGAAAGACGGCACACACGATCACGGAGTACGACGCGCTGCTCGAGGAACTCGAGGAGGTCCGGGATCGTGACGTCGCGTTCGACGTCGGCGAAGCCATTCAGGGCATCCGGAGCGTCGCCGCGCCGGTCGTCTGCGACGGCGAACTGAAGGGCGCCATCGCCGTCGTCGGCCCGGAAAACCGCCTGCGGGACGACTACTTCCACAGTGAACTCCCGAACCTCGTCTCCGGGGCGGCGAACGAACTCGAACTCCGTCTCGAGTACGGCGTCGCGTGATCGAATCTTTATACCTGTGTGCGGATAGTGTAGACTCGTGACAGTAGAGATCGATCTCTCCGGCAGTACTGCCGTCGTCACGGGCGGAACGAGCGGTATCGGACTGGCGATCACGAAGACGCTCGCGCGCGCCGGCGCCGACGTCGTGCCGACGTCCCGAACTGAGGAGGACGTTCGCGATGCCGTCGACGCCGTTCGGGAGCGAGGAAGCGACTCGATCACCGTAACGACCGACGTGACCGATCGGTCGGCCGTACGGCGGCTGTTCGAGCAAACGGACGAGGATCTCGGTTCCGTCGACGTCGTCGTCAACAACGCCGGTATCAATCCGACCTCCTCGATGGGGCGGCCGGAAGACCTCGAGCCCGACGCGTTCGACGATGTGGTCAACGTGAACCTCCGTGGCGCGTTCGCCTGCACCCACGAGGCAGGCGAGTATCTTCTGGACAACGACGGCGGAAGCGTGATCAACGTCGCCAGTATTTCCGGAGTCGTTGGAACACCTCGTCAGCACTCTTACGTCGCGTCGAAACACGGGCTGATCGGACTCACGAAGAGCGTGGCACTCGACTGGGCGCCCGAGGTTCGAGTAAACGCGATCGCCCCGGGGTACGTCTCGACTGACCTGACCGCGCCGATCGAAGCGAACGAGGAACTCCACAGTTCGATTCTCGCCGACATTCCAGCCGATCGGTTCGCCTCACCCGAAGAGGTCGCCGACGCGGCGCTCTTCCTGGCGAGCGATATGGCGACATACGTCACCGGCGAGTGTCTGGTCGTCGATGGCGGGTGGACTGCGGAGTGAGTCACGCCGACCTCCTGGAACGGTACGCTTATTGAGGATCTGTGAGAAAATAGATGTGTCCGCACATTATGTCGAAAGAGATCATCAACCCCACGGGACTCGCACCGGCTCGCGGTTTCAACCACGGAATCCTCACTTCGGACGACGATATCCTGTTTCTCGCCGGCCAGGACGGCGCCAACGCCGACGAGACGATCGTGGCTCCGGACGACCTCGTCGCACAGTTCGAACAGGTCCTTGAGAACCTCCGGACCGTCGTTCGAGAGGCCGATGGCACGATGGACGACATCGTCAAGCTAAACGTCTTCGTCGCGGATCGAGACGAGTACGTGGACAACCTCGAGCCGCTGGGCAAGGTCTTCTCGTCGTACTTCGACGAGTATCCGGCGATGGCGCTCTTCGAGGTGAGCGCGTTTTTCAAAGAAGACGCCCTCGTCGAGATGGAAGGCTTCGCGGCAATCGATGCCGAGTAACTGACCGAGCGAATTCCGACCCGTTGTGGTCGCCGAAACGCCCGGTCCGGCCGCTTACTCTACCGTCCAGTCGGGGTCTCGACCCTCCAACTGCGCGTCGACCCCCTCGCGGTAGTCGGGATCCGTACGTGCGCTCTCGAGGGAGACGTCCTCGAGGTGGGACCTGGCGGCCGACGGCGACAGCTCCAGGCTCGTGTAGATTCCCTCCTTGACTTTCGCGGCGATACGGGGACTCTTGTTGACGAGCGTACTGACCAGCGAGTCAACCTCGTCGTCCAGTTCTTTTCGAGGAACGCTTCGCGTCACGAGACCGATCTCTGCCGCTTCGGCGCCAGAAATCGTCTCGCCGGTCAACAGCAACTCCATCGTCTTCCGGAACCCGACCTGTTCTACCAGCATCGGCGGCGAGAAGTGGTTCACGATTCCGAGGTCGATCTCCGGCTGACCGAGTTCGGCGTCCGACGCGGCGATAACGAAATCAGTGTGGAGGAGCCAGTCGAACCCGCCGCCCAGGGTGACGCCGTCGACTTTCGCCACCGTCGGTACCCCCAGGTTCCGCATGGTCGTGAACAGTTCCTCCCAGCTATCGGTAAAGTGCTTGAGCGAGTAGTCCGTCTCCGGGATCTCCTGGACGTCGCCGCCGGCACAGAACGCGCGGTCACCCTCGCTCTGGAAGACGACGACCCGCACTTCCTCGTCGTCCTTGTACTCCCGGAGCCGATCGATTATCTCGTTCTTCGTCGGCGTATCGATCGCGTTCAACTTCTCCTCGCGCCGAACTGTGATGTATGCCGCATAGTCATCAACGGCGAAATCTGCGTTCACCATACTCGAGGCACGCCGCAATCGATCGTAAAAGTATGGGCCGCCGAAGCGATCGGCGCACGACTCGATCAAGGCTGCCCGTTGAGATGGATCCGCAGTCCGATGGTGCGCTCTCGAAGAACCGAGATCGGGGAAAACACTAAATGTAGGTGGGAAGATCCATAGATTATGCAGGTTGGTATAGGATTACCTAACACACTGTCGAATGCCGACAGAGAATTGACGGTGTCGTGGGCGCGAAAAGCCGAAGCGGGACCGTTCACCAGTCTCGGCGTCTTCGACAGGCTGGTGTACGACAGTCTCGATCCATTTCAGACGCTCGCCGTCTGTGCCGGTGCGACGGAGGAGATCAGACTCTCAACCTCGATCATCGCCGGCCCGCTCCGAAGCAACGCGATGGTGGCGAAGAAAGCGGCGACGCTCGACGTTCTCTCCGACGGTCGGTTGACGCTCGGGCTCGCACTCGGCGCGCGAAAGGACGACTATGAGGCCGCAGACTCCGAGTACCGAACCCGAGGTCGGCGGTTTACGAAGCAACTGGACGAGCTCCGATCGTACTGGGAGGGAGACGAGATCGGTCCCGATCCGGCCCAAGACGGCGGGCCAGAACTTCTCGTCGGTGGCTCGAGCGATCCGGCGTTCAAACGCGTCGGTCGGTTCGGCGACGGGTACATCCATGGCGGCGGCCCGCCCCGTGCGTTCGCGAAAGACGCGGAGAAGGCTCGAGCGGCGTGGTCGGAGGAAGGCCGCCCTGGCGAGCCGACGCTCTGGGGCCACGGCTACTTCGCACTCGGCGGCGAAGAACAGGCCGAACGGGGCCGCGAGTACCTCCTCGATTACTACGAGTTCACCGGACCGTTCGCGGAACGCATCGCGGAGGGGCTGTTGACGACGCCGCAAGAGATCATCCAGTTCATTCGCGGGTACGAGGAGGAGGGGTGTGACGAACTCCTGTTGTTCCCGACCGTGGCGGACGAGGAGCAGTACGACCGATTAGCCGAGATCGTCGGCAACGAATGGGCTGGCGAGTAATCACCGATCTGGTCTGTGAAATACCACAATGAACGTTAACGTAATCGGCGGCGGACCCGGCGGACTGTACGCGAGTCTGCTGTTGAAGAAGTCGAACCCGGACTGGAACATCACGGTCTACGAGAGAGATCCCGCTGACAACACGTACGGATGGGGAATCGTCTTCTCGGACAGCACGTTGAGTGCGCTCCGGGAGGCGGATTACAAGACCCACCAGCAGATCACCAACCAGTTCATCAAGTGGGATCCGATCGACGTCTACTACGACGGCGAATACATCAGGTGTGGTGGACACCGATTCGCCGGCATGATGCGCGCCGATCTCAAAGACATTCTCCGCGAACGATGCGCCGAGGTCGGCGTCGAGATGCACTTCGACACGGCGATCGACGATCCGAAAGCGCTCGCGGCGGAGTCCGAGCTGCTCATCGGGGCCGACGGCGCCCAGAGCGTCACCCGCGAAACGTTCTCGGAGGAGTTCAAGCCCCGAATCACCGACGGAAACGCGAAGTTCGCCTGGTTCGGGACGGAAAAGCCGTTCGATGTCTTCACCTTCATCTTCCGCGAAAACGAGGACGGCCTCTGGCGAATCCACGCGTATCCGGGGCGCAAGAGCACGTTCATCGTCGAGTGTACCGAAGAGACATGGCGAAACGCCGGACTCGACGAAAAGAGCGAGGGCGAGGGCCTCGCGTACTTCGAGGAGCTGTTCGCCGATCACCTGAACGGCTACGATCTGGAGTCGAAACTCTACGGCTGGCGCAATTTCCCGCTCGTCGAGAACCGGACGTGGTACCACAACGACGAGAACGTCGTCTTGCTCGGCGACGCCGCCCACACGGCGCACTTCTCGATCGGGTCCGGAACGAAGATGGCCATGGAGGACGCGATCGCCCTCTACGAAGGGTTCGAGGAGCACCCCGAGGACGAAGACGCCGCGATCAGATGGTACGAAAAGGAACGCCGGCCGGCGGTCGAGGCGCTCCAGAAGGCCTCCCGACACAGCAGAAAGTACTTCGAGAACGTCGAGCGGTACACGAACCTCGATCCCCAACAGTTCGTGTTCAACATGCTAACCCGGAGCGGCCGAATCACGTACGACGAACTCGGAATCCGTGACCGGGAGTACGTCGACGAGTTCGACCGCTGGCACGCACGGCGTTCGAACGGGACCGAGGCCGGACAGACCGTCGCCACACCGCCGATGCACCAGCCGCTGTCGCTTCGTGACGTGACGGTGCCGAACCGGGCGGCGTTTTCACCGACGCCCAGTTCCGACGCAACCGACGGAACGCCATCAGAACCGCAGCTTCGACGACTCACCGACCTTGGTTTGGAAGGGGTCGGGCTTGTGATGACCGAACCGGTCGCCGTCTCACCGATCGGACGGATCACGCCCGGAACGCCCGGCCTGTATGAGGCGGACCACCGGGATGCCTGGGCGAGCGCCGTCGAACGGACGCGAGACCGCGCAGACGGGACGACGCTCGGAATCGAACTCGTTCACGCCGGGCAGCGGGGCGCGACGAAACCGCGGACGTACGGTCTCGACCGCCCGCTCCCCGAAGAGGACGCGTGGGAACTGCTCTCAGCGTCCGCGACCCCGTACACCTCGAGCAGTCAGGTTCCAAAAGCGATGGACGCGGACGACATGGAACGCGTTCGAGAACAGTTCGCACACGCCGCGGAGCTGGCCGACCAGGCGGGCTTTGACCTCCTCCAGCTTCATTTCGGGCACGGATACTTACTCTCGAGTTTCATTTCGCCCCGTACGAACGAGCGCGACGACGAGTACGGCGGCGCGCTCGAGAACCGTCTCCGATACCCGCTCGAGGTCTTCGACGCGGTTCGCACAGTCTGGCCCGACGAGAAACCGGTGACGGTAAAACTGCCAGCCACCGACTGGGCGCCGAACGGGTACGACATGGGCGAGGCCTTCACCGCCGGCACTCGGCTGAAAGAACGCGGCTGCGACCTGTTGACGGTCGTCGCCGGCCAGACGACGGCGAACGATCGCCCCAAATTCGACACCGGCGTACTGGGGAACTACTGCGAGCAGATCCGCAACGAGGTTCAGGTGCCGACCATGTCGACGAACTACCTCACGACGACGGACGACGTGAACACGCAGGTCGGCGGCGCCACGGCGGATCTCTGCCACTGGTATCCAGAGAACGTCGACGTCAACTCGCTGTAGCTGGACGTAGCTCGGTAACCCGCCCTCTCGCCGAGGTCGGGTAGCGGACGAACGCTTATGATCGTCGTGTGCGATACGTAACTCATACTCATGATACGCGAGTTCGAGCTGGATGCCGCCCACGCAGCGTACCGGGACGAGGTCAGGGAGTTCTGCGAATCCGAGATCGAGCCGCACGTCGAAGCGTACGAGACGAGCGGCGAGTTCCCGGCGGATCTCGTCCGTCAGGTCGCCGAACGCGGACTCGTCGGTATTCCGTACGACGCCGAATACGGCGGGGCCGGTCTAGACTTCCGATCGTTCGCGATCGCGAGCGAAGAACTCGCCCGGACGTGGAAGCTGATCGCCGGAGCGGTGAACGTCGTCTCCTCGCTCGTCGGCTATCCGATCTACACCTACGGCGAGGAGTGGCAGCGCGAGGAGTGGCTCCGGAAGGCCTGCACGGGCGAGTGGATCACCGCGCTCGGGATGACCGAGCCCGGCGCCGGAAGCGATGCACGGTCGATCGAGACGAGCGCCGAAAGAGACGGCGACGAGTGGGTGATCGACGGCCACAAGGTGTGGATGACCAACGGCTCGGTCGCGGACTTCATGATCCTCGTCGTCAACACGGGGGACAGTCTCAGTCTCGTCGGGGTGCCGGATCCCTGGGATCGAGACGGGGTGGACCTCGTCCGAGACATTCCGTGTATGGAAGGCGAGGCGTCGGTCGAGAGCGAGGTGACGTTCGACGACGTCCGCGTCCCCGCCGAAAACCTCGTGGGGGAGAAGGGGAAGGGTCTCCGGTACGCCCTCGAGGCCCTCGACGTCGGACGCATCGGAACCGGCGCGCAGGGGGTTGGGGTCGCACAGGCGGCCCTGGACGCGAGCCGCGCGTTCGCCGACGAGCGGGAACAGTTCGGCAAACCGATCAGGGAGTTTCAGGGCGTCGGCTTCAAACTCGCCGACATGGCCATCGAGGTCGAAGCGGCGCGGCTGTTGACCCTGTCGGCGGCCGACAAGCGAGACAGGGGCGAGCGGGTCACGCAGGAAGCCGCGATGGCTAAAGCCTACGCGACCGACGTCGCGATGGACGCTGCGACGGAGGCCGTCCAGATCCACGGCTCGCGGGGCTACTCGACGGACTATCCGGTCGAACGTTACATGCGGGTCGCGAAGGGGATGCAGATCTACGAGGGGACGAACGAGATCAATCGACAGGTGATCGCGGATCGAATGTACGAGTCCTGAGCACGACGGTCGTCGTGTTCGAACGGACCGGGAACGAGAGACGGCTCCGCCCGGCCGGCGGCCACGCTTATGTCGGCTCGAGTAGACCGGGCTAGCGATGTCGGACCGATACTTCGGGGACCTCGAGTCGGGCGAAACGCACGTTATCGGGCCGCGAACCGTCTCGAAGGACGAGATCGTCTCCTTCGCGCAACGGTACGATCCCCAGCGGATGCACGTCGACGAGGAGGCAGCTCGAGAGAGCCAGTTCGGGACGCTCGTCGCCAGCGGCTGGCACACCGGGTCGATCAGCATGCGGTTGGTCGTCGACGAACTGTTCGCGAACGTCGCCGTCGCGGGCGCGCTCGGAATCGACGACCTCCGGTGGACGGCGCCGGTCACGCCGGGAGACGAACTCAGCGGCACCGTCAGTGTCGCCGAGAAGAACGAGTGGAACGATCAAAACGGGCTCGTCCACTTCGACGTCGAGACGCGAAACCAGGACGACGAGACGGTCATGACCCGGACGGATCTCGTCCTCGTCGAGCGCGCTTCGTCGGACTCGCTGTGATGGCTCCGAAACGCGCGAGGACTCGTCGTCGCGTCGGGAAATGGACCTTCGAACGTCCCACTGTGGGGATAACTATAAGATAGTGAGTGAGAAACTCTGTCAGTGATCGAATGGAGATTACAGGACTCATAGAGATCGCGATCGACGGGGTCGCAAGGGGGTTGCTGTTCGCCCTGCTCGGCGCCGGCATCACCCTGGTGTTCGGCCTGGGAAACGTGTTGAACCTCTCGCTCGGCGTCTTCTCCGTCATCGCCGTCGTGGCCGGCGTCGCCGTCGTCCCCTACGTACCGAACGCGGCCCTCGCCGCCGTCGCCGGCCTCGGCTTCGTGGCCGTACTGGGGCTGTCGATCGATCGGACGCTGCTCTCGAGCGTCTACCGGTCGACTGGCGAGGAACGCATCCTGCTCGGGATCTTCACGACGCTCGGGCTCGCGATCTTCCTCGACGGAATCCTGTACGTCTACTATCCGCTGAACTACTCGTTCCCCTACGCCGGGCTCTCGTTCTCGGTGGGCGGGGTTAGCGTCCGGGAGTCGACGTCGATCATCCTCCTCGTCTCGAGCGCGCTGTTGCTCGCACTGTTCGTGTTCCTGCGAAAGACATACCTCGGGAAGGCCGCACGGACGGTCTTCCAGGACGAAACCGGTGCGCGCCTGTGTGGAATCGATCCGCGGGCGATCCGGAGCCTCATCTTCGTCCTGAGCGTCGTCCTCGCCGGCGTCGCGGGGCTGCTCTGGAGCATGCAGTCGGCGGTCTCGGTCGCGACGGGCTTCGAGCTCACCATATACGCGATTATCGTCTCGATCGTCGGCGGCGTTCGGAACATCGAGGGAACGATCGGCGCTGGCGTGTTCCTCGGGCTCGTCATCACCTTCGGGAACTTCTTGGTTGGCGCGTACGTCTCGATGGTGATCCTGTTCGCCGTCGTCGTCACCGTGTTGATCCTGCGTCCGGAGGAGATCGCATGAGCGAAATCGCTACCGAAGACGGAACGCTCGGCCGCATCGCTCGCGAGTACAGGGAGATCGGACTTACGCTGGCGATACTGGCCGTCCTCCCGGTATTCGTCGTCGAGGCGGGGATGACCTACCAGGCCAGGCTCCTCGTCCTGTTCCTGATCTTCGCCGCCCTCACGATCGCCCTGAACGTCGTCTTCGGACACACGGATCAACTGTTCCTCTTCGTCGGCGCGCTGACGGGGATCGGCGCCTACACGACGGCGATACTCGCCGATAGCCTCGGCGTTTCGGCATGGCTTCTCGTTCCCGTCTCGGGACTGGTCGCCGGCTCGATCGGCCTCCTCGTCAGCTACGTTTCGGCGCGGCGCGGGATGACCGTGATCGTCATCGCGATCCTGACGCTGGCGCTCCAGCTCGCGTTCAGCGAAATCTTCGTCGGCGCGCGGGAGATCACCGGTGGGAGTACAGGCATTCCGTTCCAGGGACTCTACGTCAGCGGGCTCGCGACGGCGCTGGGCGCGACCGACCAGATCGCGCTCTACTACGTCCTGCTGGCGTTCGTCGCCGTCCTCCTGGTCGGCTACAAGCGGATGATGAACTCGAAGTACGGCTTCGCGTTCAAGGCGATCCGGCAGGACGAGATCGCCGCCGAGTCCATCGGCATCGACGTCGTGAAATACAAATCCATCGCGGGGTTCACCGGCGCGGCGATCATCGGGTTCGTCGGCCCGCTGTACGCGCAATCGGAGGGGTACATCCTTCCCTCGATGTTCGCGTTCCAGTCCGTCGACGTGCTGGTGCTGGTAATGTTGGTGCTGGGCGGGATGCGGACGCTGCTCGGGCCGATCGTCGGTGCAGGGCTGATGATCTACATCAACGAAGTGCTCCAGGACGCGGGCCAGTGGCGCACCGCGATCCTCGGCGGGCTGTTGATCCTGCTGTTCCTCTACTTCCGGGAGGGGATCGTTCCGAAGGCACGAGAGGTCTGGAACGGCGAGACGCGCATCTCCGCGCCCGAGTCGGTCCTCGACCGGCTTCGGTAGCTCGCGGTTCCCGTTCCCGCGGGCAGCAAAAGTATAAACCAGTACGAATGCAAGAAAATCGCATGCTCGAGATCTCCGGAGTGACCAAGATCTTCGGGGGGTTAGTCGCGGTCGACGACGTGACCTTCTCGCTCGACTCGGAGGAGATCGTCGGTCTGATCGGCCCCAACGGCGCAGGCAAGACGACGCTTTTCAACACCATCACGGGCGTCATCCCGCCGGATTCGGGAACGGTGACGTTCGACGGCACGCAGATCACCGGCGAGAAGCCGAGCGCGATCTGCCGACGGGGGATCGTCAGAACGTTCCAGATCGTCCGGACGTTCGACGAGTCGACCGTCCTGGAGAACGTCCAGATGGGGGCGCTCTTCGGCGCGTCGTACTCTACTGACGACGCCCGACGGGTCGCCGAGGAGTACATCTCGTTCGTCGGCCTCGAGGGGAAAGAACACGTGGAGGCGAGCAGCCTGACGATGGCCGAACGCAAACACGTCGAACTGGCTCGAGGGCTGGCCTGCGAGCCGGACCTGCTCATGCTCGACGAGATCGGGAGCGGGCTCACCCCCGCCGAGATCGACACGTTGACCGAGATGATCGAGCGCATTCGCAACGAACTGGGCGTCTCGATCTTCTGGATCGAGCACGTCGTCGACGCGATCATGGAGACGACCGATCGGGTGCTCGTCCTAAACGACGGCCAGCTCATCGCGGAGGGAACGCCGACGGAGATCCAGAACGACGAACAGGTGACCAGAGCCTACCTCGGTGAGAGCCGATGATCCGGGCCGAGGACATCGACGTCTCCTACGACGAACTTCAGGTGCTCTGGGACGTCTCCGTCGAGATCACGACGGACGACCGGGTCGTCGCGCTCGTCGGCCCGAACGGCGCGGGCAAGACGACGCTGCTGAAGACGCTGTCCGGGCTCCTCCCCGTCGATAGCGGAACGATCGAGCTGTTCGGCCGCGACGCATCGACGCTCACACCCCACGAGATCGTCGACCTCGGCTTCGTTCACGTCTCCGAGGAGCGAAATCTCTTCCACGAGATGACCGTCAGTGAGAACCTCGAGATGGGCGCGTACACCAGACGGGCGCGGCTCGAGGACAATCGCCGGGAGGTGTACGACCTGTTTCCCGTCCTCGAGGAACGCAGCGATCAGCCAGCAGGGACGCTGAGCGGCGGCGAACAGCAGATGCTCGCGGTCGGCCGCGGGCTGATGGCCGAGCCCGAGATCCTGGCCCTCGACGAGCTCTCGGTGGGACTCGCACCGCAGCTCGCGAGACGGGTCTTCGAGAAGGTCGAGGCAATCAGCGAGGACACGACGATCCTGCTGACTGAGCAACACGTCCACGAGGCGCTCGAGCTCGCGGACCGGGCGTACCTGCTCGAGAACGGCCGTATCGCGACGGAGGCGCCGGCGGACGAACTGCTCGAGAGCGATCGGATCAAGGAGGTGTATCTCCGCGATTGATCGGTGCGGCTCGCCAGAGTGCGATTACCCGATCCGTACCGACCGATCGTCGGGTGGGGATCGGCGAGAAACCGCGTGCTCGAGGTCAGTCCTCGACGAGCGGTTCGACCAGGTCGGCGCTCATCGGATCGCTCCGGTACTGCTCGACGAGGCGGAACTCGCCGTCGGGATAGTAGTCGGGTTCGCCGGCTTCGAACGTGCTGAGGAGGGCGACGACCTCGTCGATTTCGCCCCACTCGTTGTACTGCAACGGTGCTGCGAAGAGCGTATCGAGTTCGATGTCTCGAATCGCGTCGGCGATCTCGGCCGGCTCCGTCGAGTCGGCTTCTTCGATCGCGGTCGCGATCAACTCCCCCGCGACGTAACCGAGCGCCTCGTGGGTATCCATTCGGTCGCCGGTTTCGTCCGCGAACCGCTCCGCGACGTCGACGAACTGGTCGTCGTAGACGTCCGCGATGTGCAGGTGTGCGAACGTCTCCGCCTCGTCGCCAAGGTCTTCGTAGATGACGCCGGGCGGCTGACCGGAACCGGTCGTCATCTCGTGTTCGAATCCGAGTTCGAGCGCCTGCGAGTGGATCGCGTTCTGTGCGGGCGGGTGACCCGTCGCGACGAGGAGATCCATCTCGTCCGGGAAATCCCGCAGGAACGGCGCGAAGTCGCTTTCGTCCTGTGGCGTCATCGCCGTCTCGAGATCGACGCTCTCCGGGAACAGTTCGCCGATCTGCTCTTCGACCGTGTTCCCCCACTCGTAGTCGGCGTTGACCGCACCGACGGTCTCGTACCCTTCGGCCTCGATCAGTTCGGCCTGTGGCTGCAGGTCCATCGGGGCCGGGAGCGAGCCCATCCTGAACGTGTACTGGGAACTCTTCGTGTGGATTCGGTGCGATCCCGCCATGTGCAAGACAAGCGGGACTTCCATTTGTTCGGCCGTCTGGCCGGTTCGAACCCCGACGTCGCTCGAGACCGGGCCGGTCATCGCGACGGCGTTTTCCTCCTCGACGTAGCGTCGAAAGATCGTATCCGCTTCTCCCGCGTCGCTTTCGGTATCCGTTTCGACGATTCGCAACTCCTGGTCGAGGACGCCGCCGTTCTCGTTTATCTCGTTCACCGCGAACTCGAGCCCCGCCTGGTGGGCGTTCCCCCACGGCGTGAACGGACCGGAGAGCGGCTGTAACGACCCGATGGTAATCACGTCGTCGTCTTCGTCACCGTTCCCCCCGAGACATCCCGCCGTCAGCGCGACACCCGCTGCACCGACACCCTGCAAGAGGCTCCGTCGTCGGGTCCCCCCTCGTCGAGTACACTCGTTGCTGCTATGTGCCATCGTACAACACACCTATCGCAACCATAAAAAGCGTTATTGTGAAATTCGATGCTACCGCCACAGCACTGGAGAATCCGACCGTCAGCGTGTCGTGTACGGAGGGTGACCCCCACCGGTATCAGTGGCGAGGCCGGCCATCAGGTCAGTTCGCCTGCTCTCGTTCCCGTTCACGGAGCGTCGCACGCTTTATTTTGCCGGTTTCCGTCGTCGGAAGTTCCGAAACGTACTCGATCTCCCGCGGATACTTGTATGGCGCGATCTGGTCTTTGACGTAGTCTTGCAGCACGTCGGTCAGCGACTGACTTTGCTCGTATCCGTCCTCGAGGACGACGAAGGCTTTCACGATCTGCCCTCGTTCCTCGTCCGGGCTGCCGACGACGGCAGCCTGGTACACCGCTTCCCGCTCTAGGAGCACGTCCTCGACCTCCGGCCCGGGGACGTTGTAGCCGCTCGTGATGATCAGGTCGTCCTGGCGCGATTTGTACTCGAAGCGGCCGTCCTCCCGGTGGACGAAGATGTCCCCGGGGATGCTCCAGCCGTCGTGTACCCCTGCCGCCTGCTTCTCCGGCCGGTCCCAGTACGTGACTCCCGTCGGGCCCCGAACGAGTAACAGGCCGGGCTCGCCGCGATCGAGTTCCTCGTAGCTTTCCGGATCGACAACCTTGCACTCGTACCCAGGGACGGGGCGGCCGGTCGCGGTCGGATCGACCTCGTCGTCGTATCGGTGGCTGATGAAGATGTGCAGCATCTCGGTCGAACCGATTCCGTCGAGCGGTTTGACCCCGAGGCTCGACGTGGCGCGCTCGTACGTGCTCGGTGGAAGCGGTTCGCCCGCGCTCACCGCCCGCCGGAGCGAGGAGAGGTCGTACTCCTCAATGAGGTCCTCGTGTTCCGACAGCATCTGATTGTACGCCGTCGGGATCGAGCCGAGAATCGAGACGTCGACTTCCTGAATCGCGTCGAGTAACGATTCCGGCGTCGGGTCCTGAATGATACAGGTCGCCGCGCCGAACCGAAGGGGAAACGCGACGAGCATTCCGTAGCCGTACGTGAACGCGATCGGCGCGTTGCTCGTGAACACGTCCGAGGGGTCGGGATCCAGACAGTATCGGGCGTAGGTGTCCGTGATGGCCATCATCTGCCGGTGCGTGTGGACAGTCCCCTTCGGCTGGCCCGTCGTCCCGCTCGTGTAGGCGATCATCACGAGGTCGTCGCGGGTCGTCTCGGGAGCGCCGAGTTCCGGACTCGCCTCCGAGAGCAGATCATCGAACTCGTGATAGTCGTGGTCGACCCCGGTATCCTCCACGACCACGATTTCCTCGAGCGACTCGAGTCCGTGCTCGTCCAGCGCGATCTCGACCTCGTCGAGCAGGTCGTCGTAGACGACCGCGTACGACGAGCCGGAGTTGTCGACGACGTAGCTAATTTCCTTCGCGCGAAGGAGTTTCATCGAAGGGACGACGATTGCCCCGATTCGCTGGACGGCGAGGCAGGTGACGACGTACTCCGGTCGGTTGGGGAACCGGACGAAAACGCGGTCGCCCCGTTCGACGCCGAGCTTGAGCAACGCGTTTCCGGCGCGCCCGACCCGCTCCTGCAGTTCGGCGTAGGTAGTAGTCGTCCCGTCGAAGTAGATGGCCGGCTCGTCATTCCGTCCCTCCTCAATGTGTCGGTCGACCATCTCGTAGGCCGCGTTGAGCCGTTTCGGATAATGCACTTCGGGAACGGCGTGAAACAAATCCGAATGATTGCTCTGATCGGGCAGATTCTCTTGCATCCGTATACACACATACCGTGTGATCAG
The DNA here is from genome assembly GCF_023913515.1 of Natronococcus sp. CG52. Lineage (NCBI taxonomy): Archaea > Methanobacteriati > Methanobacteriota > Halobacteria > Halobacteriales > Natrialbaceae > Natronococcus > Natronococcus zhouii. The sequence goes on along the minus strand of NZ_CP099393.1, from coordinate 41,002 downwards.
TGTTAAATATTCCCACGAAATTTTCATCGGCGGGATTCGACGTGACAAAACGTACGGTATCGATGAGTCCGCGACGGATATGGTTTGAAATGTCGTGCGTTGTGCTAAATTCGTTCCTCGATGTACTATCCTGTACATCGGATCGCGTGATTACGAGCCGTATCTTTATTTGCCGGGACGGAAATGTTCATTTGAGTATGGGGACAGACGACTTCGGCGAATACGGTGGACGCCACGTACCGGAACCGCTTCACGAGCCGCTCGAGCAACTCGCGAACGCGTACGACGAGCTTGGGAGGAGCGAGGGGTTCCAGGCGGACTTCCGGCGCCATCTCGAGGAGTACGCCGGGCGGCCGACGCCGCTGTACTACGCCGGCAACCTGAGCGATCGGTACGACGCCGACATCTACCTCAAGCGAGAGGACCTGCTCCACGGCGGCGCACACAAGATTAACAACTGCCTCGGCCAGGCGCTGCTCGCGAAAAAGGCCGGGAGAGACCGGTTGATCGCGGAAACGGGCGCCGGCCAGCACGGCACCGCGACGGCGATGGTCGGCGCGCTATTCAATCTCGAGACGGAGATCTACATGGGAAAGAAAGACGTCGAGCGCCAGAAGATGAACGTCTTCCGGATGCGCCTGATGGGTGCCGACGTCAACGAGGTCACCCAGGGCGGGCAGGGGCTCGCCGACGCCGTCGACGCTGCGCTCGAGGATCTCGTCGAGAACGTCGAAGACACCCACTACCTCGTCGGGAGCGTCGTCGGTCCGGACCCGTTCCCGCGGATGGTCCGGGACTTCCAGAGCGTCATCGGCGAGGAGGCGCGCGAACAATTCCTCGAGCGAACGGACGACCTGCCCGATGCCGCGGTGGCCTGCGTCGGCGGCGGCTCCAACGCGATGGGACTGTTCCACGCATTCCGCGACGACGACGTCGCCTTCTACGGCGCCGAAGGGGGCGGGAAGGGAGCCGACTCGACGAAACACGCCGCCCCGCTCGCGAAGGGGAAAGACGAGGTCATCCACGGCATGAAGACCCGGGTCATCGATGACGACGTCGATGTTCATTCAGTCTCGGCCGGCCTGGATTACCCCGGCGTCGGGCCGGAGCATGCCATGTTCCGCGAGGTCGGCCGCTGTGAGTACACCGGCGTCACCGACGACGAGGCCCTCGCCGCGTTCCGCGAACTCAGCGAGACCGAGGGGATCATCCCGGCGCTCGAATCGAGCCACGGTGTCGCTCGAGCGATCCAGTTGGCCGAGGAGGGCGACCACGAGACGATCCTCGTGAACCTCTCCGGGCGCGGCGACAAGGACATGGAGACCGCGGCCGAGAAGTTCGACTTCGCCTGATCACGCGGCCGTTTTCGGTCGGTTCGCGCTCGAGCGCATCCTCTCGAACCCCTCACGCGAGCCGCGACCGAACGTTCTCGGCGAGCGCGTCCATCGCCTCGTCGGCCCGCTCGACGTCGTCGGTCAGGCTGAAGAAGCCGTGCGTAAGCGTCGGGTAGTGGTCGTACTCGGTCGGGACGCCGTGGTCTGACAGCTTCTCGGCGTAGGCGGCACCCTCGTCCCGGAGCACGTCGTGTCCCGCCGTCGCGACCGTCGCGGGGGCCACACCCGAGAGCTCCGGCGCGCGCAACACCGTCGCGAACGGATTGTGTTCGTCGACCGGGCTTCGGAGGTACTGGTCCCAGAACCAGCGCACGCCGTTTTCCGTGAGCAACGGTCCGTCGCCGTGCTCGCGGTAGGAGTCGCGATCGAACGAGCGATCCGTCATCGGGTACAGCAGGAACTGGCCGTCGAGGTCCGGTCCGTCGGCCCCGCTATCGCGCGCCCGCAGCGCCGTCGCCGCGGCGAGGTTTCCGCCGGCACTGGTCCCTGCTACGCCCAGGCGGGAGGGGTCACCCCCCAGGGAGTCGGCGTAGTCGGCCGCCCACTCGAGGGCGGCGTAGGCGTCGTCGACCGCCGCTGGGAAGGGGTGTTCGGGCGCGAGGCGGTAGTCGACGGAGAGAACGAGACACTCCGCGCGGGCCGCCAGTTCCCGGCAGATGTCGTCTGCGGAGTCGAGCGTCCCCAGCGTCCAGCCGCCGCCGTGATAGAACAGGAGCGTCGGTAAATCCTCGGCGTCCGGACGACAGACCCTGATCGGGAGGTCGCCGCCAGGGCCGTCGATCCGCAGGTCCCGCACCGACCGCATCTCCGGGCCGCTGCCGGCCGAGAACACCTCGTCCTCGAGCCGGCGAGCACTCTCGACCGACAGCGAGTGCCAGGGCGGGACGCCGGCCGCCTGGATTTCGTCGACGACGTCCTCGAGTTCGGGGTCCAGTTCGTCGCTCGCGTGGTTCATGCCCTGAATGTCGACCGAGTGAACGTTTAATCTTTATCGTATCGGGGATCCAATGGACGGGGAACGGTGATCGAGCGATCGACGACGACCGTTTGTCCACCAACGGCATCGCCGAATCGTCACAAAACGTCGAAACGTTCCTGTAGGTTCCCCTCGAGAGGGAACACATGGACTCGAACGCGGACGACGACGCGCACGCCGAACGCCGCACCGGCGACCACCGAACCGGCCTCGAGTACGCCCGCGAGCGCGACGACGCCGACCCGCTCGCGACGCTCCGGGATCGCTTCGACGTCCCCGACGACCACTACATGGACGGCAACTCGCTCGGCCCAATCTCAGAGGACGCCGAGCGGACCCTGAACCGGGCGATCGATCAGTGGCGCGAACTCGGTATCCGAGGCTGGACCGAGGCCGAGCCGCCGTGGTTCTGGTACGGCGAGCGACTGGGCGACGAACTCGCACCGCTGTTGGGCGCCCGCGAGGAAGAGGTCGTCGTCGGGAACTCGACGACCGTCAACATTCACACGCTGATCGGCACGTTCCTCGATCACTTGGGGCCGGACGACCCCCGCGGCGTGCTGGTCAACGAACTCGACTTCCCCACCGATCACTACGCGATCCGCGCCCAGCTTCGCCAGCGGGGACTCGATCCGGACGAGCACCTCCACGCGGTCGAAAGCCGCGACGGCCGGACGATCGAGACCGAGGACGTCGTCGCCGCGATGGACGACCGCGACGTCGGCATCGTCTTCATGCCCTCCGTCCTCTACCGCAGCGGCCAACTGTTCGACCTCGAGCGGATTACCGAGGCGGCCCACGAGCGGGGGATCATCGCGGGGTTCGACCTCGCGCATTCGATCGGTGCCGTTCCCCACGAACTCTCCGATATCGGCGTCGACTTCGCGGTCTGGTGTAGCTACAAGTACCTCAACGCCGGGCCGGGAGCGATCGCCGGCCTGTACGTCAACGAGCGCCACTTCGACGCGACGCCGGCGCTCGCGGGCTGGTGGGGCCACGACAAGGAGACGCAGTTCGAGCTGAATCTCGAGTTCACGCCGGCCGACAGCGCCGGCGCCTGGCAGATCGGGACGGTTCCCGTCTTCAGCGCGGCGCCGTTGTTCGGCTCGATCGAACTGGTCACGGATGCCGGCATCGAGGCGATTCGCGAGAAGTCCCTCACGCTCACGTCGTACCTCCTCTTCCTCGTCGACGAGCGCCTCGCCGATCGCGGCTTCGCGGCGGGGACACCGCGAGATCCCGACCGACGCGGCGGTCACGTCGCGCTCGAGCACCCCGAAGCCGAACGGATCAGCCAGGCCTTGCGGGATCGCGGCGTCGTCGTGGACTTCCGGCCGCCGAACGTCATCCGCGTCTGTCCGGCGCCGCTGTACGTCGGGTTCGAGGACGTGCGCGAAGTTGTCGACCTACTGTGCGAGATCGTCGACGAGCAAACCTACGAACGGTACGAGACGCAGGGCGAGGTAACGTAACGACCGAAACGGTTCGAGAAGAGACCGGGGTTAGCGTCTCGAGATCGACTCAGATCTTCTGGGCTTCGGTCTCTTCCTTCAGCATCGGGAGGAACTGCATGTAGTCGGTGCCGCCGGTGCCGGTGGTGTCGCCGGTCACCTCCTTGATGTACTGGGCGACCTGTCCGAAGTGGACCTCGCGGAAGGCGCCGAGTTCGTCCATGCAGCGATTGTACTCGGCGCAGAGTTCCTCGCGACCGTTGTCGGCCACGAAGGCACCGACGTCGGGGCCCTCGTCGAACGCGGCGATGACGGTACGGTGGGCCTCCGGCATGTAGCTGCGCATGTCGAGCAGTTTGTCAATCAGCTCCGTGGCGGCGTGGTCGATCCCGAGCGCGGCGTCGATCGACGGCAGCACCGAACTCTGGGCGCCGGACCCACCCCGGAACGTTCGCGGGGTGCCCTCGAGTTCACCGACGCCCTCGTAGACGATTTCGTCGAACCCGTTGTAGTACGGCCGGTACTTCCGGGCGAACGCCTCGGGGTCGTTGTTCTCGGTCATCCGGCCCATGATCGCGGTTTGCTCCTCGAGCGAGTCGCCGATCGTCTCGAGAGCCGGGAGCAGTGCGTCGGGATCGTCGTCGCGGACGGCTCGCTGGGCCCGCGCACACGTGGTCAGCGCGGGCCCGGCCCTGGCTTCGATCGCGACGTGAATCGCGACGAACCACCGCTCGTCGGACAGCGACGTGAACTGTTGGACGGTGTCCAGATTGTCGACGTCGAAGCCGACGTCAGGGTCGCGCCGCTGCCAGTTGTGCAGGCAAAGCATGTCGTACGAGAGGATCGGTTTTCGGCCGAACCGCCGCGAGGTTCGATACAGCGGCACGGCCACGCCCGCCGGAAGGCGGTCGACGGGGTCTGCACCGATCTCGTGGACGTACGCGCTCGCGAAGAAGCCGCTGAGAAGGCACAGTCGGACCGTTTCGCGCTCGGAGAGCACTTCGAAAAGGCCGTCCGGCGCTGGCTCAAGGTCGCGAACGGCCGGCTGAAGGGTCCCGTCCTCGAGTCGACCGGGGAGTTCGGTCCCGAGACGGTCGTACTCGCGCAGGAAGTTCGCTATCGCCCGATCGTATTCGCTGGTTTCGAACGCGAGCAGGGGATCCGACTCGGGGAGGAACCCGCGTGTGGGGGTAACATCGTACTCCGTCAGCACCGCCATCGCGGGTCGAACCATCTTACAAGCGGTATACTCTCGAGCACCATGAAGATTTGTCCACATTCAAACACATCAGTGCGCAGTTGTGGCGACTGGCTCGAGTTCTCGGAGAGAGATGTGCTGATTCGGACGTTGACCGTCATCCTTCGTTGCTCTCGAGGCCAAGAGTTTCCTAATTGTGGAGGGTATTATATGATGATTGCGCTAGGTCAGATTTCGCACACAAAGGGTGTTCAGAGCGACACTACCGGCCTAATCAAAAATGCGTCTCTGTCGATTTGCACAGGTTCAGTAGTCTTCGGAGGGGATTTTAGCCCTCGTTTACCTTGACGTATTATTAAGCGTAGTAGCATACCTTATTTATTCTCCCTCCTTCCTTTCAGGAATTCATATCATACCTCCCATACCGCCGCCCATTCCGCCGCCGGGGCTACCGGCAGGCGGGCCGCCTGCGTCGTCGTCATCATCACTGTCGACCTGACCGCCCTTAAGATCGCCAGCTGCGATGACGTCGTCGATGCGATCGTTCCACCGGTGCTCAACACGCGAACATGAGGCATGCACCGGTATTGCAGCCGGGGCTACTTTGTTCACTGGTTGTCCGTGTCCCCTCCCTGCTCGCTTCGCTCGCCAAGGAAGGGTGCTTAGTGCCTTCGATTAAGGCTAAAGAGTAATAATCCGGCCGAAGTTCGTCGTTGGACTTTCGCCCATCTCCTGACGTGCGATTACGAAAAGCGCTTCCTCGAGTCTCCTTTCGGTTCTGCTCGGTAGCAGCAATGGGCAGCGTTGTGGTTGATACCCCGAATCTAGGTCCCTAGCGATTACGAACCGCTCACAGACATGAAGCGGTGGTATGTAAACTGCCTCGGGGTCAAGCCCCGAGGCTTTCGCGTGGACTCCCGTTCTATGCCTCAGCAGAGGCAGGGGGCACGTACTCCCCACTCACGTTCACCGTCCCGCGATTCAAGCGCACGTCTACGGGTGCGCCTCCATCGTCTGCATTTTGCCGACGACGGAGATACTGCAATCCGATGTTCTTCGCAGCATTGTAATCGGCGTGATTCTCGTACCTATACTTTTGGCACTCGAACGCCTCTCCCGACCGATTGTTATCGTGGGTAAACTCACACGTCGAAGCGTTGTTCGACGTGTTCCGAGGGTCAACCCGCACCACTTCGACGCCATACTCATCGGCCTTGTACTCAACGTACCCGTAGAGGCGTCGGAACGCCCATACATGTTGCCACGTCGCTTCGGGGATGTTCTCGCGGATGTACGTTAAGTCCTCGAAGACGATGTGCGAGCAGTCGTTCTCGACGGCTTCCTCAATGAGTTCGTTCGCCAGCGTGTGCAGATGTATCTCGAATCGCCTGTACTCTTTCCGCCCAACGGCTTCGATGTTCTCGTGGGCGTAACGAGAGCCACACCGCTGGAGCGACCCACGGCGCTTCTCGTATTCTCGACGCCAGTGGTTGATCTCGTCTGCCGACCAGAATCGGCCCGTTGAAGCAACCGCGAGGTTGTTGACGCCCAAATCCACACCAAGGACTGTACTGTGCTTGGACTCGGATTCAGGTATCTCCTCGTCAGCCTCGACTTTTCGCATCGAAGCGTGGAGGTACCAGTCGTTGTCGTAGTACTGCAGGTGAGCCATCCGAAACTCGAAGTCCTCGTCGGAGACGTATTTGGTCGGCGGTGTCTCCGAGTCGTCGGGGAGGATGTAGTCACACTCGATGCGTCCGTCTATGGTGGAGAGGGATACGCGGTCGCGGTGGAACGTCGCGCTTCGCTTGTCGTACACCGCGCTGTCTGCCGAGAAATAGGGTTGCGAGGTGTTTTCTCCACGGTTGAGGCGTTCGACGCCACTTTTGACGGCCTCGACCGCTCTACGGATGCCTTTCTGGACGAGATTCGCGGTCAGGTCGGTTTCGTCTTTGAGTTGGTCGTAGAGGGCTCGTTCGGCTTTGGCTTTCGAGGTGACATGGTAGCCGTCGTCGCCGTGCCAGCACCACTCGCTCGCGGTGTTGGCGCAGTGTTTGAACTGCTCGACAGTCTCTTGGAGGAGCGGGTCGGCTCCGTCGGGCGTGTCGAGCTTGATAACGGCGGTACGACGGTACTTCACTGTGTTTCACATTATTGTCTGTACTTACTTAATGATCGGAGGACAGATTGTTTTTGCTGCGTGGGTTTCTTCCCAAGTGTCAGCTTCCTCTCCGCCCTCAAAGGTCGGGGCATCCGCCTCGACCGCCTGTGAATCCCGAACTGGCACTCCATTCTATTCACTAATGAGGTTCATTCATGAACACAATCCATGAAGAATGTTCGTGACGTGATGCTCTAACGCGATCACGCCTAGGCAATCCTCGAGTCCTTCGCCAAATTCGAGTACGCGTCTCGGGCTCACGTCGTCCTCGCGCTCGAATGGTACACGTTGTTGCGCCGCGGGACTGTGTGAGCGGTGGACCTCGACGATCGATGCTTCGAAGTTCGGCATCGCCCCGAATCGGAAACGCCGACAAAGAACAAGGAGGACGGCTCGCTTCCGTTCGGTCTAGATGCCGCCAGTAGGCACACGGTTCGGATTGACCAGAATAAAGGCTTAGGGGAGTAGAACCGATGGACGATATGCAGTCTTCCCACAGGGAACTCGCTGATGCCGACTGGCTCCATCTGACCGACGGCGAGCAGATTCGATGGGCGGGTCGGCCGTCATGGCTCACCATCGCGTCCTCGATCGCGTTCGGTGTTCTCATCATCTCGGTCGGGATCGTACTCACGGTCTGGCTCTCGACGATCGTTCCTGGCACAGGCGCGCCGTCCTGGACTGCCTACCTACCGCTGGTGCTGGTCCTAGTCGGTGTCGGTAAAGTGTGCTTGACATACCTCAGCTGGATTCGACTCTTGTACGTTATTACCGACGAGGAAATTTACGTCAAGTACGGGCTGATCTCCCGCGACGTCACGCAGATTCGACTCGACAGGGTGCAGAACACCGCGTACAACCAGTCTGCGCTCGAACGTGCGCTCTCGTTCGGTAATGTCGTCATTTACACTGCCGGGACATCGACCGAAGACGTTACCTTCCGTAGTGTTCCGAATCCAGAACGCGTCAAACGAACGCTTACTCACCTCTTGAGCGAGAGTCGATCGCCTCAGCCGAGGGACGATCTCTGATGTGTAGCGCGTTTCGAGCGCCATGTGAACCGCCTCGGGGCTTAACCCCGAGACGGTTCACTGGTTACTCGAGTATTCGGTTCACCTTGACCGGTTGGATCTCACGACCCGACACCAACGCTTCCAGCCAGGAAACTTCGAAGCTGACCATTGAATTCAGACTTCCTCTTGACACGAAAACCACCTTGCGGGCGTGTACTCTTCCGTACTCACTTCGCTCACTGAGGAAGGGGCTCAGGCCTTCGATTAAAGCTAAACGGTGATAACGAGTTTTCCAACGTTCTCGCGGTCTTGCATTGCGGCGAATGCTTGGGCTGTCTCCGCCAACGGATACGTTCGGTCAATCGTGGGAACGAGTTCGCCATCAGCAACGAGATCGACGAGTGTCTCTAAGTCGGTTTGTGGACCCATTGTGCTACCAATGATCCGTTTGTGCCCGAGGAAGAGGTCCGGAATATCAATCTCGGAGCGAGCGCCGGCGGTTCGTCCGCAGACGACCATCGTGCCATCGCGCCGGAGCAGTTTCTGTCCAAGTTCGGTGTATGCTCCGCCGAGGTGATTCAAGACTGCGTCCGGCCGTCCGACAGCTGCCACCGCATCGTGGAGCGATTCGGGATCGGTTCCCTCGATAGGGTGATCCAGTCCCTGTGCCTCAAGTTGTTCGAGTTTCTTCAGCGAGGAGGACGTCCCGATGGTTTTAGCGCCGAAGGTGGTTGCGAGCTGCACACATGCGATGCCGACGCCGCCTGTGGCGCCCGGGATAAAGATGAGATCGCCGGATCCAACACCTGCCCGTTGAAGCATATGATAGGCGGTTACGTACGCGGTCGGGAGCGCTGCGGCAGTCGTCGCGTCGACGGCGTCTGGAAGTCGTACGAGTCGATCCGCATCGACGCAAGCTGCTTCTGCGAGTCCGCCATGAAAGAGTCCGAAGGACTCACAGCGGTTCTCGGGACCCTCACGACAGAATCGACACGTCCCGCAAGTCTCGTTCGGACAGAGGACGACTCGGTCTCCCGGCTCGACTCTGGTCACGTTGTCGCCGACGAGCCGAACGATGCCAGCAACGTCGAGGCCGCTAATAAACGGTAGGTCGTCAGCGTCGACCATCGCTGAATCACCCTCGAGGATCCAGAGGTCGTGGCGGTTGATCGAACACGCCTCCACGTCCACGATCACCTCGTCTGTACTTGGTTCTGGAGTCGGTCGTTCGATGAGTTCCACGCCGTTCGGCCCATTCAGTTCGGTAAAAGCTGCGACGTGCATAGACTTCGAATTTGATCGCGCCTCTAATAGCCGTGATGGGTAGACGCAGTTGATCCCGACACAATCTACTGTCGGATCCAGGTATGATGAGTAATACTTATATTGAATTTGGTTGCTGCTGCTTGCCCTTCGCTTAGTCAGTATTGATGTTGGAAATTGAGTTCATCATATCCGTACGAATAGTGCCCTTGCTAATGGGGCGTCGGAAACAATGACGAGATCGTACGCAGCACATTCCTCATAGAGGTGGTCAATTGGTTTGGCCCGCGAAACCGGCACACAGCATCTAGCTTATGATTAACGTATAAGTGTACACGGTGCGGTGAGTGACCTGTAAAGTATAGTTATATATCATTCTGGATAGGATATTGTTTATAATTTATCGTTGTATTACGTGAATATGCTAATGGAGTATATCGATCGTCGAAAATTCTTGAATCGGACAGGAGCAGCGCTTGCAATCGGAGCAGTATCAACTCAATCTGCAGCAGCAACCAGTGGAGGGGACACTGGCCAACAGACGGTTGGCACACTGGGGCCAGCCGGAAGTTACTCCCATCGGGCGGCACTTCAGACGTCGGACGACGTCGAATTCTACGAGACGATGTTTGAGGTTGCGGCGGCCGTCACGAACGAGGACATCGACGCTGGGGTACTCCCGATCGAGAACTCGATTCAGGGTGCAGTCATCGACACGTTAGATATCCTCATCGAAGAAGACCTCTTCATAACGGCAGAGGCGACCGAGGAGATACGCCATACACTCATTGCGCAGTCAGCTGATTTTGAGGTAATCGCCAGTCATCCACAGGCGCTCGCCCAGAGTAGCTCGTTTCTTGAAGAAAAGTATCCCGACGTAGAACAACAAGAAATCGACAGTACTTCTGCCGGCGTCAAAATGGCCGCTGAGGACGAATCGATCGCAGCGATTGCACATCCTGATCTTGCTGACGACTTCGGTCTGGAAGCGGTTGCAACCGATATCCAAGACGTGGAAAACAACGTCACACGCTTTCTCAAGTTTGAGAGATCACGAACAGAGGACAGCGGCTCGAAGTCGACGGTGCTGGTGTATCCAGGAAGCGATAACCCAGGATTCCCTGCAGAAGTCCTCCGGGTACTGGCAGCGATGAATCTCGATCTCACTCGTCTCGATGCCCGTCCGTCAACGACCGAACTTGGTGACTACATTTACCATGTGGACTTCGAACACGAACGGACCAAGCAAGTTGTCTGCAGGCTCGAGTCAGTAACGGAGTGGACGCGATATCTCGGGTCATACGATCTAATTACGGAGTAGCATTGGGGATCTCGGTTGACTTGGCGACACCGCCATACTTGCAGTAGATTTTTTGATGGAATCCAGGAAACTAAATTGTGTGCTACGGACAATGACTCTCGACCATTAAATGGAAATGGAAATTTAGTGGGTAGAAGCGCTCTCGTCGGCCAGTTCCGCGGGGATATGATCGCTGTCAATCTCGAGTTCATACCCCATCCAGCGTGAGATGATGAGTAAGGCGGTCGCCTCTGGGGCCATGACGAGATCGACAACGTTCTCATCGTTCGTAGAGCGAGTATGGTATTCGATCATTGTGGTGATTCCGTCTTCGATTTGATCGATATCGTCGTTACGAATCCCGCGAGTGAATGCGAGAATCCCACTGCCATACAAGGCATGAGTCTCCGGTTTCCCCTCGTTGACTGTGGCAAGTCCGTCCAGCAGATGGTCGCTGACGTCGTCGAGGATGGCGCCTGCGAGACACCCCGAGAAATAATATCGATCAGCATCTGGCTCATCAGGGTCGATGTCCGCTGTTTGGATTATCTCAGTGATCTGTCGAGCGAACTCTCGAATCAAGTCCGAATGGCCCGCAAGAGCAGCATTGTAGAGGCCACGGGCAAGTGTCAGTGTTGTTGGAACTGTAACGCTGCTCTCTTCGGCACTTCGCAGATAATATTCTGCCGAAGTTTCGAAGTACTCTCGCGCCTCAATCGTCTGCTCGTGATACACAGATAATATGGCAAGTTTATCGTATTTACTGGCCAACCCAGAAAAGAACGTAGAGAGTTTTTGTTCCACCTTCCCTTCTTCGTACAACTTCTCGTGCTTCTCAGCTCGCGATCGATATCGCTCGAGTTGTTTTGCCGCGCGTTCTTGTTGTTCTGTGGTGAATTCAACCATTGTTCTATTCGTTTGCAGCTAATTCGACGATAGTTGCCTTGTCAATCCCTGCAACGTCTTCGGTGCTAATGTCTGTGTCATTGTTTTGTGGATCTCGTAACGTTCTGTGACTTGCTCCCTCAACATCTTTTACGAGCACGAGTTCCTTACTAACGGTTCCACTGGTGAGCGCGAAATCAATCTCATCGACGATTTCTGAATCGATTTTTCCTTCATCTTCTAGCTTTTCAAGACTATTCCGGATCCACGCATCATGGAGCTGTGCATCTCCCTCGTAGGCATCGGTCTCCAGCAGATCCTTTCCAATGGCCTCGGTGTTGGTCGTCGTTTTTGCCTCGATGATGAGCCACTCATCACTGCTTTCGTCGTAGGCAACGACGTCCGGTCCAATTTCGGTAGCGTCACCCTCGTCGAAGCCATCCTCGGGCCACTCTAGGTCGAGTCCGCGCTCGTCAACGAACTCGACGCTGACGTTCTCGCCGAGACTGCCGTCAGTGATGTCGGTCGGGTCGTCGGCGTACGTTTGGATCACTGCTTCTGGATCATCGACACACCGAAGCTCAGTCTCTACTGGATTGGCTGTCCGTTCGAACGTTCCGAGGAACGACGTGTATTCGCTCGAAGAGGCAACAAATTCCCCTCGTTCGGTCTCCTGAACCGTCATGTCGATATCCTCTTCGGCGAGTATGCAGCGAGGTTCTTGTTCGACGTCTTCGACGAAGTAGTCGACTATCTTCTCACCCGTTGTTCGAATGACGACTTGGACACCCTTTGCAACGAGGTGATAGATTTCGTACCTGTGATACGGGTCGTTATCGAGGACCTGGTCCGGCTCCTCTTCAATAGTGTCTTCAATTTCTTCTTCGGTGACCTGCTCTTCTCCTGTTCGCTCTTCGTTAATTTCCTCACTGGATTCCTCGGCGACCTCCTCTTTTTCGAACGTTTCCTGGGCGAAGACTAGTGTGCCTTCGTAGATCCAGAAGATTAGTTCGTGACCATTTGTCTCTCCGATTATCAAGTCAAATGGGCCATCGATATCGATCGGATCATTGTTTTCGACGATTTCGCCGACATCGTCGGGCTGATCGATACCCGGTGTCTCGGGGATTTGTTCCCAGCCGTGCTTGCGCTCATGACCGTCATGAACATCGCTTTCGAAGGCGGCCCCACTTGGAAGCGATATCTCGACGCCCTCGGGCGTCTCCCATTTATCTTCGTTTGGCGTCGGTGGAATGTGGTGTACGAAGTCTTCGGCATTTTGCTCTCCGCTAACAGTATTAGCAGTGAGCGCTCCATACCCGTATTTCCCGACGTCATATGCGAGAAGCCCTGTGGCTACGGCAGTACCAACGACAGGGATAACACCGAGGCTCCGTTTTTTTACCTGTCTCGACGCAACGGGATATGCAGTGGATACTGAGAGTTCACTGGTTTCCCTATCGAACTCGAGGATCACTTCGTAGTCATTCTCTGCGGCAACAGTAATTTCGAGTTCGTCGGGTTTCGTCGTGGCGAGCCTGCGTTCATCCCGCATCTGGAACTCATTGACTGTCCAACCAGCATCAACATATTCATCCTTCAACGATGCATCCTGCCATTGAGCGCTGCGGTGGAGCGGGTTAACGTACTTTTCTACGTCGATCGATTCGATTCCGTTGTCGTGCCGAGCTTCGACGACCAGTTCTCGTTCGAACCATCCCTGCGAATTAAATTGAACATCCGGAGGGAACGTTTTGTCGAGCGGTTCTGGATCGACGGAATCGATAAACCCATCCCCGGAAGTATCGGCAAGCATCGGATCAGTCTCCCATATCTCGACCTCCTCGTAGTCTGATAGGCCATTGTTGGCGGTGTCATATCGGGCGGGATGAGCAATCGCATTCGTGACCTGTGCCTCGAGTTTCGTTTCGTTGTTTTCCTCGAACACTCGGTAATTGATGTCGACGGTCTCGTTGTCGAGCAAGCCGTCACCGCTAGTATCCGTTCGAAGTGGATCGAGATTGAGGGGAGTGCCTGCGATGCCGTCACCACCGGTCGGCATGCGCAGGTCCATTTCGGCGACTGCGTTGGGGATCCCGTCACCATTGGTATCCTTTAGTTCGGGCCCAGTTTGATTCTCGGCAACGCGATCGAAGGTGTCGGGCAGGTCACTGGCATCTTCGACGTGGTAGAAATCCCCGCCAGTAGCGGCGGCGATCTGCCGGAGTTCGTTCTCATCGATCGAATTGCCTAGTCCGACGGTGCTGATCTCGACTCCCTGATCAGCTGCGTCTTCGGCGGCTCGTACAGGGTAGGAGCCACTATTCGATTTACCGTCTGACAGAAGGATCATCACCTGCGAGCGGTTCTCCCAGCCGTTCTTCTCGAGGTGATCGAGCCCAGTACGTAATCCAGCTTCGGTATTCGTTCCACCTCCTGCAGAGAGTCTATTAATACTCGCGTTCAACGCGTCGTGATCCTGTGTGAGCGGATGATCTAGGCTCGCACTCGAGGCATAACCAACGAGTCCACCCCGTTCGTCGTCCTCGAGTGCACCAACGAACCGTTTCGAGGCTTCTCGGGCATTTCGAATGGGGGCGCCGCTCATACTACCGCTTTCGTCAATGACAAAGACGAAATCGGACTTCACGAAATCGCGATCACCGTCACCAACATTCGTATCGTTGCCTGTGAAATCGTCCTCGGTGAGCGTGATCGTATCACTCGTATGGTCCTCCCAGTCGCCAATCCAGAACACCGAGAAGAACGAGAAGTGATCGACCTCGGCGCTTGCAGTCCCGTTCTCCTCGTCGATTTCAGTCTCGATAGGCGTCCATGGCTCGTCGCTCTGTGGATCCCAAGTAACGATCGAAAGGTTGGCATCTCGATCCAGATCAGCACCCTCTATCGGAATCGTCACCTCGGCTTGATTGATTGCGGTTCGATTCTCGATGCGTACCATCGGTCCAGCACGGTACACGTCGTCCGTATCAGGTGTCCTATCAGTGACCGAGAGGTCATTCTCCCATAATCCGTCTCCGCCTGCACCGACAGTCACACCAGAATCGGATTCCGTGACCGAGATCTCGTTGTACTCGTCGGGATCGGGACGTTCGGAGATAATGTCGTCTTCGTCGACGTGAATCTCGAGTGTCTCTGTGACACTTCTATCGGAATCACGTGTCGAGGTGGTTTCAACGGTGATCGTCCGGTTCTCGAGTTCAGAATCGAACTCGATCGTAATGCTCCCTGTAGCAACACCGCCTGCAACCGGATCAGCTGTGAAGTCAACGATTCTGGGGTCGCCGTCGTCGATACTCACCTTGGCATTCTCGTACGTATACGGGCGAACATCCGAGAGAGAAATGTAGACTGGTGTAGTCACTGTGTCATTCTCTTCGAATGCGGGTCCCTGCGTGAGCGTGAGTTCGGGATCAGTGTTCTTCTCGACGACGTCGAGTGACCGCTCCGCATGCTCCCAGGCGTTGCGGTAATGGG
Source organism: Natronococcus sp. CG52 (assembly GCF_023913515.1). Taxonomy (NCBI): domain Archaea; kingdom Methanobacteriati; phylum Methanobacteriota; class Halobacteria; order Halobacteriales; family Natrialbaceae; genus Natronococcus; species Natronococcus zhouii. Next base: position 25,863 of record NZ_CP099393.1, on the reverse strand, counting down.
TTACCGCATCGGTCGCTTCGGCGTTATCACCACGCTCGATTGCGTTTACAGCGTTGCCGAGTCCACTCCCGGCACTTTGTCGTTGGCCAGGATTCCGGAACTCCTCTTCAGACTCGTAGACCGTTTCATACGCGTTGAGCGTCGCAAGACGCGCGCTCACGTTGCTTGCTTCCAGAACATTTGCTTTCGCACGATCGACGGTCTGCTCGTCGTCCCCAGTAACGACCTCGTGCAACTCCTCGAGAGCAGCTATGGTATCGTTCTGATGTTCGAAGGTGACCTTGGAATCTGCAAATACCTGCTCACGATACGTCTCGGCTGACGCCTCGATCGCTTCGATACTTTCGTTTCGAATTTGTGCAGCCTCCTCGTCTTCGATGTCGAGTTCCTCGAGTTGATCTCGGCTATCTAAGAGTAATTCGACCGTTGTATTCTCCTCTATCGTGGGAATAGTAACGTTTGCATCAGCTCCACGTTCGTGGCCTGGCGGTTCATTTCCATTTCCTGGTGGACCATCATTAGCACCTTGTCCAAGAGTCGACGTGACTTGTTCATCGCGAGCAGGATCGCTTGGTGAACCTGCTAAAGCTGGTGTAGTGACTAACGACATCACCATCAGCACTGCGAAAAACAAGCAATGAGTCTTCTAAATGACATTCAATCTAACAATCAGATTAATTCGTATATAAATATATCTAATACGTTTATATATTTATATGATCCTTCCATTGAATGGTTGGTGACTGGAAGAATACCACACCAACTACAACGCGGCAAAGAATATTGGATCGCAATATCTCCGTCGCAACCAAACTGGGGGCGATGGAGGGCACCACTGGGTGCGTGCTTGAACAGTTGGATGGCGAACGTGAACGGAAGGAATTCCGCGATGCTGTGTCGTCGAAGGCGCCTCGAGACGAACTGCCCGACGAGTGAAAAGAGCAATTAGTCGGTCCGCTGGATAAAATTCTGGAGGAATCGGTCGCCGGACGAATTACTACGACATCAACGACGCAGGGCAAACCGCAATTGAGGAACGTCGAGAGTGGGAGTCACAGTACGTGGATTAACCAATGGAGACCTTGTAGTAGTCAGTGTATTTCACGAGGTCACACTCCTGGAGTCCATTCGCAATTGTACTGTCGACAGAGACGTCGATGTTTTCGGTGAGGATCGGGAACTCTTCCTTCGCGTCTTCGGCCAGCTCATCGTAGTGACAAACTCGGGAATCAGAGGGGATATCTTCAACCGGCTCAAGTGTGATAGTAGGGCTCATGGTACAACATACCAATTACAGCGTCTTCAATATTTTTGTGATGATAATCTATGGCTGTCAATTCGGAACTGGATTTGGGGGCTATAGCTTGACAATTGTCTAACGATGATATTTGCGAAACCTGTGCCACTCGTAGTCGGAGGCAGCTTCGTCGAGTAGATCGGGATCGATATCGAAGACTCAGCAACTTTCGTGTGGTCAGCTGTGAACTCGAGCGACTCGTAGACGACAACTGCCAATTGGACCCGGTCGCTGTACTCCTCTGTGAGCGGCTCAGGCATGGACTTGGCCTCAGCCATCTCGAGGACCAGCTCACCGATCTGGCAGGCGTCCGTCATCGGCTACCCGACCGTCATCGCATGGGCAACAACGAGTGCCCCGGCGATCATCACGAGTGTGTTCACGATGACGTTTGCAATTGGGTCTGGGTGGATCGGTCCAGTTGACCACTCGAGGGTCACGGCATTCGCACAGAAGATTGCGACCGTCTGGCTGTACGACCACATCTATATCACCCTGAGACGGTCGTTTCTCGATACGTAAGCGTAGCCGTAGCTGGTCGTTGGGACGTTGTCATGGGGCTCTCAGCGGTTCAGAAATTCCTCGAGGTCCCGAAAGGAGACCCGTGCGTTCTTCGGTCCCAGTACGAACTGGTCCTCACCTGCCTCGGAGACACGGTAGCCGTATTCATCGGAAACCTCGTGTACTGCCCACGGGATCTCGCGGTTGGTGAGCAAACATTGAAGGTGTATTTCCGAAATATGGGCGCGAATGATCAGGCGTTTATCGATACGTTCGCGGGTTCGTTTTACGAGAATGAGTCTGTGGTTGATGATCTGCTCCCATCGTCTGCGGAGGTCACAGGCAATAAGCGGAATATGATAGAGGCGACGTACGATATCGATGTCGACGCTTATGAGGGCTTCTTTGACGCGTATGTTGCAGCACTACAGGACGCGTTCGTTGACTTGGTCGTTGAGAACGAGGAGTTGATCGCAACTATTGACGAACTCTACGATGAGTCGATAGACCAGGTGTATGGCGTGTCACCTAGTTCGTAATGAGTCTCGGCTTGAAGAGTTCAAGAGTCGACTCGATATCGTGTTGTTCACGTGTTGTGCAATAATATATTTAAGATAGTGCTCTATCCAGAGGGTGAATTTCTATCTTAGTGCATAATCCCTCTTCACTCAGGGCAGCCATCGAATCCCAATTTTCGCTTGAGGACCGATACTAGCTAGTTCTCGAGTTCGGCGGCCTGCAGTACCTGAGTATATGACGCTCACTGCAGGTGATCGAGACCGCCGCGGTGCTCACGTTGCATAATCTCGCCTACGAACCGCCGGAGGGTGTCGACGAGTTCAGCCTCAGTGTCGTATGTTTCGATCCGCAGATCCCACCGTACTTTTGCCGACCGAATCATAGCACTTGTTACATTGTCTTCATGAACGAAGACAAGCCGGTCACCGTGGGTTTCTGCGAGAGTGGCAAGGATGCTTCCAGCTTCCTCACCGACACCGAAATTGTGCCCAAGAAAGGGAACGATGAACGCGGTGCCATTGCTACACCGGGTGTACTCGATACTCTGGGTCACTGCATCCACATCATCCGTATCCACATCGACGTCGAGAGCCAGAAACGCGTTTACTCCGGGCGTAGTTCGAAGCTCCCCTTGTATTCGCCGCAAGAGTGCCTGTGCCTCGTCGATGTCGGCTTTGTTCTGAAAGAGCCTCCGAAGCGGTCCCGGAAGATCGTCGATATCGATCTCTTGGCGCTCCTCTTCGCTCAGGATATAGTTGAGATTGAACGACTTGTACGGGCCCATCAGATAGAACAGGAAGCGATCGTATTTGACGTCCCCCGCTGATCGGTGATTCGATCTCGTGTAATTTCCATGGAGTTTGCTCTTCTTCGAGAGTATATAAAGAACGGTGTTTCCGGGAAGTACTGGCTTGACAACGACTAAGAGTCTCCCGCTCGTCTTTCGAAGCAAGATGGCTACGAATTCTCGCGCTGCTAATGGGGACTTCCCAGATGATCCGGAGGAGTTGTTGCCCAACGACAGCATCCTCTCTCTGGATGAATACCTCGAGATGCATGCTGCCGTTGGTCATCGGACACGGTACGAGATCCTCTACCGACTCGTTCACGGCGGAGAGATGAGTCCAAAGGAGCTTGAGGAGGCAATGCAGATCGACGATAGTACCCTTCACTACCACCTCAACAAACTTCTTGATGTAAGTCTCGTTGAGAAGCGACAACGCACCGAACGGGGACAGGATGGGTTGTACACCTACTATCGAGCGACGGTCTTCGGAGAGGTCACACTTACAGAAGGCGTAGACGAACTGATCCGCGGCGAACAGGCGTTCGGAGAGATGTACGACAGTTCCATTGAGAAGTGATTCGAGATTTGTCTTGATCAGTGGATTCTGAGGGACGGACGACTTCTATGTTGGTTCCACACCAGCATTTGAGGCGCTCCTGAATTAGAGCTGTAGTCACAGTTTTCGCTCGAGGACCTGTGCAGCTGGTCTTCGAGTTCGGCGGCCTGCAGTACCTTGATCTCGCTTTCGGCCTGTTCCTCGAGCGACGCAGTCTCTCGTTGCAGATCCTGGACGACGAGCAGCCCGTTCCACCCGGATCCGAAGTACTCCTCGTCATCGTGTCCGAAGACGTACTCCTCGTTGATTTTGACGGCTTCCAATCAGAGCAATACCCGGTCGATGAGACGATAGTCGCGACGGTATTCAAGGCCAATTCAGTTGCTCGTCAAAAGGATCATCCTGTCTCGATACCGGCGAAGTGGTCCAAACACCCTTTACTGCTTGCTGTAAACTGTAATCAGGACCGAAACCATGTCACGCACTCGAATCGGACTAACGGTGACCTCATTCGTGACTTCCTCTCGGTCGCGGACCTCCTCGAGGAGCCACAACTGGCCCAGCTTTACGCGTACTTTGCTCGCGAGGGCGAAGCTACTGTCCAAGAGGTCATCGACGAACTCGAGTTCGCACAGGGAACGGCGTACACCTACGTCAACCGGCTCGTCGACGGTGGTGTCCTTGAGATGACGCGAGACGAACAGCCCCGGCAGTATGCCGCCCGTGAGATCGACCTAACCGTGACGGCAGGCGGTGGTGATCGCAAGTACACGATTACGCCGGTACTGATCGACGCTGTTGGCCGTCGCGAGACCGATGGTGACATCAATACCTACATCGACCGCCACGGTGTCGCCGGGCTCGCGACGGCACTCACCTATGCCGTCGCACGAGAACGTGGAGAGGTAACTCATCGGCTGATGGCTCAGGATCTCGATATCTCGCCGCTGGCTGCGGAGATTATTCTTCAGGCACTCCGACCCATCGTGCACGAATACTACGAAATCGAGGACTCGGGAGCGTCGCTTGATGCGATTGACGTCAACGATCACAACGTGACTGACGACGCGTGAGTGCTCATCATTAACCCCCAACCCTACATAGATTGGAAAGGTTTTAACGAGTCACTGGTATGCCACTGCTCCTTTCCATATTGGCAGTTTGGCATTGTAGCTGTTCACGAAATTTCACGCCTCTCATAGCTTGGGGGACCGTAGTCTATTGGTTGCAGATACACTCGTATCCAACAGACGAGAATCGGAGAACGTGTTCGTGGATGGTAGTTGCGAGTTCGAGCATCGCATCAGCTTGTTCTGCGGTCGCAGCAGCCTCCCGATAGTACACCGCTGCCCGATTCGTTTTCCAGAGCTCGAGTAGTCGGTCTCCAAACGACTCGCTGAACAGGTTGATCTCTACAGCTCGTTCGTAGACTGCGGCGTGATCATGCCGAAGGTCTGCACCGCCTGCAGTATTGCGGTGGATGAGGTAGAACTGAATGCTCCGTTCGATGGCGACGAACGAAGTCTCGATAACGACGGTGTGGTGGCCGTTTCGTTCACGGAGTGTTGTCGCGGCCTCGAGGAGTCGGCAGGCTTTCCGTAGTTGGACGAGCGCCTCGTCAGTTACGTCGAGTCCTGTCTCAAGTGACTGGTCACGAGTATCCTCGAACGCTCTCTCAGCCGCTTCGAGCGCAGCGTCGACGTCGCTATCGTCCATTGGCCAGCACCTCTGTCTTGAGGTCGCTCAACGGTCCCGTATCGTATAGAGTCAGTCCGTCTGCGAATATTTCTTGGAGGCGGTCTGCTTGTCGTTCGGCCGACTCGGTGGATTCAACTAGTATTTCGAAGGTGTACCGATCGCCGTCGAATCGTTGACTGCCCAGCTCTTGGGCAAGTTCGTGAGCTCGCTTTTGATTGGTTGCCCGGTTCGTGCCGACTAAGACGAAACAATCGATGTCGCTCCGTCGGTCTGCGTTCCCTCGAGCGACGCTTCCAAAGAGCAGGATTCCCGCTACGTCCTCGAGTTCCTCGAGAATTTTTTCTTGGAGGCTGTGGACGGGGTCTCGAAACTCTTCCTGTGGTACTCGAAGGATAGGATCGTCGGGGCTGGTGAGTCGATTGCGATTGATCTGAACGAGTTTCTTTCCACCTTCTGTTGTGGTGGTTACCAGTCCCAGCGACTCGAGGTCTTCAACGGCGAGTGAGATACTTCGGTGAGGACGGTCAATTGCACGTCCGAGATCGCGAATTCCGAACGAGGAATGCGGGGTGTCGACTAAGAGAGAAAGAATTGGCCCGCAGGCAGTATATCTGAAAACGTCCTCGTTTGGAACGGGTATCGGAATGGAAACAGAACTGTGGCTACTTCTATTATCCATAGATAACAAGAGTATCCATAGTGCAAAGTAGATTGTGGTGGGTGTTGCTGCTCGGTTCAATTCGATAGCTCCACCAATACCGACGGTGTACGAGTAGTGACTAACCTTCATAACGAGAATGCTGACTGGAGATTGGCGCTCTCAGAGCAAACCAACTGCTGCAACGAGGTGTGTCATCGCAGCAATGATCGGCACAAGAATCACGGTCCGCATGACGAACAAGAGAACGAGGTCCCGGAACCGAATCGGAATATCGCTAAACATATCCATCATCATCGGCGCAGTTGCCGAGAAGAAAATCAGCTGGGAGATCGAGAGAAGAGCAATAAAGAACCGCGCCATTGCATCAGCCTCGGCGACAAGTAGTGCCGGAATGAACATCTCCGTGATTCCGATAATCGTTGCTGGAGCAACGACTTCCGCATCGGGAATCCTCAACAGTTCAATGATTGGCACGAGCGGCTGCGAGAGGATTTCAAACGTCGGTGTATGCTCGGCAATAATCACTGCTGCGAGACCAATCGAAAGAATCGTTCCAAGTATGAGGACGGCAAGTTTGAGTCCATCAATGAAGCCACGAGCCGATGCTCCAACAATGGTGCCTCCTTCTTCGGCCTTTTTGACCGCTTCAGAGAGTCCAAAGTGAAAGTAATCTCCAACAGAACCCCGGAACGGCGTCTCCGGGTTCGGTTCGGCGATATACTCCTCAGGCACGTTACTTAGTGGTGGGATTCGAACCAGAATAACTCCCGAAATCGCAATGCAGACAAGGTATGCCAGGAAGATGATTGGGAACAGCTCTAACAAGTCCACTGTAGCAGCAACGACCCCGACAAACCCGATTGATACCGTTGCAAAGCACGTACTGATGATGTATACATCCTGTTTCGAGTATTCTCCACGATCGAAGACATTGCGAGTAATGTAGAGTCCGACGCTATAGGAGCCGACCCAGGAGGCAACGCTATCGAGTGCTGCCCGTCCGGGGACTTTGAATAACGGCCGCATGATCGGACGGGCCATTGTACCGACGAACTCGAGCCCACCCAACTCCACGAAGAGGTTGATAAAGATCGCGCCGATCGGGATAATCACTGCGACACTCAAGATAAGCGTCCCCCAGACGAGTCCACCGGTCTCCGGTCCAATCATCCAGCTGGACCGACCTCGAGAAAGAGGAAGGGAGCAAGGATGGCGCCGGCAACTCGAAAGAACCAGAACGGTGCCGACGTTTCCCAGTACGGAAGCGTCAACTTCCCTGCAAGGTCGTCGTCGATCGAAAGGAAACCACGTTTCCGAAATTCTGCAATCGTTGTCAAGAGACCGCCAGTGATGATCAGAAGCAGTGCATAGACACCCGCAAACATCGGAAATGATCCGGTTATCCAATTGACGACGATATCAAACGGGACCGTCACCTGCCCGTCCCAGGGGATAGGAAACAGAAAAAACACGAACCCAACGAGGAACGCCAGTACGAATTTCGAGACAGGTCCACGCCGAATCTCTGTCAAATCGATATCGTCTATCGTTTTCGGTTCTGAAATCGATTCTACCCGCTTTGTTTCCTGTTCGTCGTTCGACCAAGTAGTCTGATCAAACATAGAATATCGATATGAGCCCAACTAACAAGCCACATATAGTACCATATGGAGTCTGGTATAAGTTACTGTGGACGGGTGCGGTACGTGTCTTTATCCTCTCATCGTTGCTAAGCGGTAGCGCCAACGTCTCTCGAGGTCATCAGCACGTGCTTTTGACTCTTTAGCGGGTACTAATGGCAGAATTCGGGATCGGATTGAGGTCGTGCAGTTGGAGACAACTGGAAATCGGGAGTATTGCGAATATAGCGCGCGGCCATATTAAACAAATACTCGCTCCAGGGGGTGTATTTCGAGTATCTGGCACAACTTTTCACTCCGAGGGGACTATCGGCTTACAATTTCCGTTTGAGGACCTGTGCTAGCCAGTTCTCAAGCTCAGAGGCCTGCAGAATCTTAATCTCGCTCTCGGCTTGTTCCTCGAGCGACGCTGTCTCGCGTTGCAGATCCTGGACCACGAGCAGGCCGTTCCACCCGGACCCGAAGTACTCCTCGTCATCGCGTCCGAAGACGTACTCCTCGTTGAGGCGCAAAAAGGCGAGATACTCGAGTGTCTCCTTGATCCCTCGCCGAATCGTGTCCTCGTTGGCGCTATTCTTCACCTCGACGATCAGGTACTCGTGGTCGCCGTCTTCCGAGATGATCTCGAGAACGATCACGTCGGGTCGCCCGGTGTGGTCCTGGTATTTCTTGTCGAAATAGTTGCCAGCGATCTCCTTTGCGACGAGTTGCACCTTGTCGGTTCGGGACTGGCTGTCCTCCTCGTCGGGAACCGCGGTAAACGAGAGGTTCCGATCGCGTACAGAATTATAACACGCAGCGACCGCATCAATCACTCATCGATCAAACACCAACGGAGGTACTAAACAGACGGTGACCTTTCTGCGCTCTGCGTCCCAAATTGCCAGAGGTGATTTTCTACTGACAAAATACTAACTATATACAATAAGAAATACAATTTTTCTGTCTCAATAGAACAGACCTAACCTAAGAAATTTACTCTAGCGGCCCCCAAAAGATAGTGATGAAGGTATCGGACGAATCACACTTTCATTTAGATGAAAGTACATTAGTGAAAGACATCTCATTTGAGCTGGTGGAAGGCGGCTGTGGAGTTGAGGTCCTCGATCAAATCGACCGACACCGGTATGTTCTTTGGACACCTAATACCGTTTCACCGAAACAGATAGCCAGCGACCAACTCTTGTTTCCTGTCGACGCAGCAGTATCGATAATGACGAACGCGATTACGCTGCCAACCGTTGTACCAGTACACGTACGGGACGGAACAAGATCGTTTGTATCAAGCCTCGAGCAGTCATCACACGAAACGTTTTCTCAGGGAGTCTATACCCTCGAACTCTCTGCCCCGGTTACACTCTATCTTCAGGTACAGAGTGCTATCACTATCTCTTCGAATTTTACACAGACCTACATCGATTTCGGTGATGAAACAGAAGTACTGATTGGAGCGTGTTCGGACCACGAAGAGCCAGCTGCCACCGTCACGACGACCGATAATCCGCAGGATATGATGGCCGCCGTCTCAACGTTCGCGTCAGCACTCAAAACACAAAGTCCCGAACGATCGTTTCCCTCGAACCGCGGTCATCCTCCAGTCGTCAAGCTTGGAGAGAAGCTGCACATTCCGGCTGGTATAGAGCGTTTAGATTCGGATATCCGCCTCGAAATCCCGGCTAATTACCCATCGATCTACGCCGCCGCTCCGCTCGCGTACTATCTCGGGGCTGATGTTGTTCCGGCTGAGACGCCACAATTGGTCACCGAATCTGGCTTCCGGTACGCCCTTGACACAGGGAAACGATTCGAGGACACTGTCGAAAAGATACTGAAACAGGTATTTTTCCTTGACTGCATCGTCCGAACCGAAGGCGTTCACCCGATCGATCTCCACGAGCGTCGAGCAGTAGAGCCGGATCTCGATCACGATCCTGTCTCGCTATATGGCTGTTCACCTGCTGAGCGTCTCGAAGCCTACTTCGACGTCCCGTATTCGACGATCGAGCCACACATCCCGGACTGGATGGTCACTGCTCACGTCGACCCCGAACCCGAGCACGTCGAAGTACTACCCTTTATTTCACATCGTCTCGCCGTTGTGAGAACATCTCGCGGACGTGAGATTTCACCGGAAAACCAACAAAAAGCACTCCTCGATGAGTTCCTTCGAAATAGCAACGAAACTCGAGAAACGAGTGCCGCAACGTTCGCTGAGCCGTATATTCGTCCAGAGCGCAACGGCTCACTTGAGGAAATATGGATTGGCAACGGGATACCACTCGGAGCGAACAAAGCGCTACTCGATGCATATTACAATCGCCTCGGTCGACGACCGACCGAGGACGATATCGATATTACTGTCGTCTACAACGATATCGATCTCTCGAGTGTATTAACTGATGTCGATTTTAATATGGATCACGAGAGAGATATCGTCGACGAAGTCTACGGCTCCCGTGATGACTTACCGTTCAAAATCACCATCCACCAGAACCCGACGGTCGACGAATTACGATCAATTCTTCAAACACAGACCGATTTCCTTCATTACATCGGTCATATCGACGACGAAGGATTCCAGTGCGTAGACGGGGTGCTCGACGCGGCGACGCTCGACGCTGTCGGCATTGACGCGTTCTTCTTGAACGCGTGTCGGTCTTACAGGCAGGGTTGTCATCTCATCCGAGGTGGAAGTATTGGTGGGATCGCTACGCTGGGAGATCTGATCGACAGTGAAGCAGTAAAGATGGGTCAGACGATTGCTCGCCTGCTCAATCGTGGTTTCCCGTTGTATGCCGCTCACGAAATCGCACGCGAAACGATACTGCTGGGTGGGCAATACGGTGTCGTCGGGGACGGCGGATTTTCGATCGCTCAAGCGGAGAGTTCCGTAGTAAACATGTGTGAAATCGAGTCCGCTGACGACGGCTACGAGGTCGAAATCAAAACCTATCCGACTAGCTTGTATGGAATGGGAACGGTGTTCATCCCCTATATTGACTCACACGACAGGTACTTCCTGTCTGGAGGCCCACTCGAAACATTCAAACTTTCTACCAATGAAGTTCAACAGTTTCTTCTGCTCGAAGATATCCCGGTTCGAATAGAAGGTGAATTACGCTGGAGCCACGATATCGATATCGTGGAGTTGTGATTAGCGGATTCCCCCGCCGTTCGCCGCAGCCACACTTCCCGCCTGCGACAGGAGCAGACAGAGGGTAAACAACACGCCCATCATCCGTGGGTGATCTTTGAGGAATTCAACGGCCTGGTTCTTGGAGCAAGTCTTTGCATCGGACATTGCAAATGCATATGTGACGCCCCGAATATTAAAAATATCTAAAATTTTCTATCTCGAATATAAATATTATATTATTTTTAATCTATGTGAGCAACTATGATCACTAATGAATATAAAATATTTTAGTAATTGAGACTGTATAATATGGGGATCTCTGGTGTGGCGCTGAGTGGACGGAAAAGTCGAAAACCGAAACCTGGTTTGATTACCACCGCTCGATGCCACGAATTGGAAAACAATCATGGCTCTGGTAAGTTAATTATAGGGCCTTTCTCTGATGAACATTCTGGTAAACGATGGAATCATTCTGTATGGTCGAAATTCCGCAAGCGTAGCAGGCCAAGCTCTTCAAAGTTTGACCCCAAGGCGGTTTGATCTACTGATAACATCGTCGCTTATTTGCTCTTGAATCCCAAGTACCTGAAAGGCACAGGTCCACGATAAACAGCCTTCGCTCGCAAATATATCTAATGTCAGGCATTATTCATACGGAGTGATTCTCGGAGTCCACACTGTAGACAGTCACTAACCCGATATGGCTCTCGAGAGAAGGGTGCATTCTCTTGCTTATGACTCTCTGTCCGAATTTGGATGGTAACAGTATGGATCGTATTTTGGTTACAATCAGTACAGTATTCCATTATTTCACCCGGGTTGTTGCTTGTCGTTGCCATTGCTTATAGCACTGCCCATATAAAGATAAAACCGTTCTACGTACATCGTGAATTTTCCACATATTTGCCAAGTACTAGTATGGATGTACCATAACCAAAACTAGTCGGATAGATAAGGTAAGTGATCTAGCGTTATACGATCAAAAAGATCAAAGGTTAATACTCCCGAAACAACTATCAGCTGATTGTAAAATGAGATACACCGGATCAGCTAGATATTCGGTAGAGATATTCTCAATCCTTATCCGTCTTCTCGATGGTACTCGCACGAATATCGACTAGTCTCTGTATCTGGCCAGCCGTGAGGCTGATCTCCACCGGGATGTCAAGGGGGAAGCGCTTGAGCGAGAGAAGCTCGGCACGTACTCGAATTTTGATGAGGATCTGATTACTATTGAGCTTGAGACCGGTGCCGGTGGGAGTCGCAGCTGGAAGTTCCGGACGAGCAGCTCGGACTGAGGGATGATTTTCAAGGATGGCTGGTAGCGACATACGGCTGAGTTGGACGGAGAGATTTACGCGCGGCCCGATGATCGAAACGACGTCCGGATTGGGTTTCATCATCGGCTTGAACGGAACCGGGACCTTGCTGTTGGGGTGCGAACGCTGCAAGTGTGCTTTCGGAACATGGGGGCGAACGGTCAGGCGTTTATCGATGTGTTCGCGGATTCGTTCTACGAGAATGAGTCTGTGATTGATAATTTGCATCCATCGTCTGCGGAGGTTACGGGTAACAAGCGAAATATGATGGTAGCAACGTACGATATTGATGTCGACGCTCATGAGGACTTCTTCGACGCGTATGTTGCAGCGTTACAGGAAGCGTTCATTGACTTGGTAGTTGAGAACGAGGAGTTGATCGCGACTATTGACGAACTCTACAATGAATCGATAGACCAGGTGTATGGCGTGTCGACCAGTTCGTAGTAATACTCGGCTCGAGGAGTTTCGGGACCCACTCGATGATTCGGTAGAATCGTTCTTCGATGGATGTGACACCCATAATTCCATTCCACTGTTCGAAGAGGGCACGATTTGGGATCTGACCGAGGTCACGTAGTTGGAAGAGATCGAAAGTCGAGGGTATTACTAAATCGACGAACTACTATATTTAAGTCAGTGTCCAATTCGGAGGATGAATTTCGAGTGTAGGGCAAAACTCCCTCTCTCAAGGCGGCCATTGAGTCACAATTTCCGTTTGAGGACCTGTGCTAGCTGGTTCTCGAGTCGCTCTTCAACGCCCCCGAAGAAGCGATCGGTAGTCATCCGGCGGTCGTTCGCCATACTGTTAGATGCTACGTTAGGAAGTTGAATGTTCTTCTTCCAATGAGTCTGTCTATCCATTTCGAAGTAGCCGATATCGGAACAGGCTAAATCACGATTGGCGGGCTTGAGACGTAAGCTACAGCTTCTGCTACAGAAGTGGATCAGTTTTCCAAGGCAGACGTTGTAGCGGGATTTTCCCGCAGTCCCGATGCAGATACGTATTGGTGCCCTGGACAAATGCGACAGTTCGGTCAGACTCAGTAGCTGTTTTATCGTTCTGAACGGGTTGTTCGAGTGTGAATCCGCGCTCGAGGATCGTATTAGAGAAGGGAATCCACACCCACAGTACTCCTACTTGAGCGTGCATCTTACACTTTTGCTATTTACCGAAGAACCTCGCGTATTGCTCCCAACTTCGCCTTCTTTAGCCGCTCAAGCCTTCGCTTCAACGACTTCTGTTACTGCGTAGAACGGCATTGTGTCAACGAGTGCAACCAGGAGTTTGACCACATACTGACCAATGACAATCGATACTAGCGCCCAACCCCATAATGGGTCGCCACCAAGTCCCAGAGCGGGAAAAATCGCAAATCCGAGTGTGATGAACACAACTGTATCAACGCCTTGACTGGCGGCCGTCGAACCACAGTTCCGTACCCACCGATGGCTATCCCCGGTTCGAGACTTGAGATTCGAGAACAGTCGAACATCCAGGTGTTGAGCGATTGCTAATGCCACAACCGATGCCAAAATAATCGATGCTGAGTCACCCAATGTAGCCTCGAACGCTGTTTGACCTTCGTAGAACGGTGCTGTTGGCATCCAGATCGCCAGGAAGACCAGCACGTATGCCACAATGAGAGTGAAGACAGTCCCGTTCACGACCGACGCTGCGTACTCACGCCCGTGGTATTCCACAAGCAAGTCAGACGCTGATATGCGACGCCAAACGCAACGAATCCGGCCGGGATAGCGACTCCGCCGATTCCGAGTAACTCGATCCATGTTAATTTCGCTGCCAGCACATTAGCGAGCACGACGGATCCTGCAAATAGGGCAGTGAAGATCGCTCGAGTGTCTTCAATTTGCACGCAGAATCACCCACGTGATCTGGAACCTCTTGTTATACACTAACAATGATTGAATCCTATCTCTGGTAGCTTCTGTCCTTCTCGGAATCATATCTGTAGAATATGGGTAGAGCATATAGTCTTATTGGTTGGTCATACAGAGAACTGCGGAATTCATAGATATCCCCTTGGACTCCGAATTTAACTTGAAAATTCTCTCCCTTTCGCAGGAAATATTTGGGTTAGGAGGGATTTATGTGAATTAATGGATATAAGAATTTTTCAGATAGGATTGGATTCAAGTAATTAGACTAAGATAATTACTTAAACGCTGTCATCAACCTCAAATATATCCGAAAACTGGCTTGTTTCTATATATTAGTTAGTCGATTTGATCAAAGCGATTCTTGGACAAATTCTGCAGTGATTTTAGACTGCTGACTCTGTGCTGCGGAGTCCAAAAGACGGCTACAGACTGAAAGGACCTGACGTATATTTCCTTGTGACCGCTGTAATACCATATCTAGTCCATCCTCAGTAAACGGCTGTACACCGACTGCTTCGCCTATGCGCTCCTGTTCAAGATACTCTTCAACCAACTCATGGAGATGCTCGTTCGTAAGCGGTCGAAGGGCGACTTCTTGACCGATTCGCTCACTGAATGCATGGTACTCACTCATCACGTCCTGCCAAACTTCGGGTGCACAACCGAACAAAAGACAGAGCCCCTCACTGTTTTGATCCATCAGGTGACGAATGCTGTTCAGCGTTGCCTGCTCGTCTTTAGACGAGAGTCGCGCAATGCTCTCAAATTCGTCGATGAAGACAAAAACGGCAGTGTATCCTAACTCAAGGAGCACATTCTTCAGTGCTGTAAACGCTCGTACGCCCATCGTATCGTCGTCTAGAGCCGTGTGGATCTCCATTTCTTTCCGCTGTTCGTATCGAATTCCTTCTGCGGTGAGCCACTGCCACGCGTATAGATTCGTGTCCTCGTACACCATATGCACGATCGCTCAGCGAAGTCTGCGAACTGCGTCACGTCGCTCAATCGCTTGATGGTCTCTGGAATGATTTCTGATAGGAGTACCTCTCCTTCGTCAATAAGCGAGCGCATCGCATTTGCACCAACGGGGTTCGTCTCGGTGATCTCTCGTGCAATTGATGCAAGATACTCATACGCGATATCCTGTACCTCACTGAAGCCGAGGTCATACATGAACTCATGATAGATGTCGACGAACCCCTCTCCGGGTTGAGCGACGTAGCCGACGACGACGTCTTTTCGATCTCGGAGAAGTGATCGTGTGTACTTGAGTGTATGAGACTTGCCGTTACCGTACTTTCCAGTGACGACAAGGTGCTTCGATTTGCCCGTTGATAGCGTCGTCGAGACCGTCGAACTGATCGCAGCCGTCGCTTGTTCTTGCCCGCAGTATATTTCTGGATTTTTCGCGGGAACCGGACTATACGGAAACGGATTCTCGTCGAGTCCGAATTGATCGTAGTTCTGTGCCTCGTCGCTGATGTTGAAGGCTTCGCTCATTGGTCTGGTGTGAACGTAATCTCGCGGTCGTACACCGCGAGATAGTAGTACTGTTTGTCGAACTGTTCGAGGCCGGCCATTACTTGGCGAGTCGACTGCGAGGTCGAAACGAGTGAGTCACCGTCTGCAAGTTCAATTTCTTTGATACCCAGCGCCGAGTCTTTCGCCGCCGTATCCAGCGGCGCACCTGATAACTCGAGTTTGCCGACGTTCTCCTGACAGAGTTTCGAGAGTCCTCGGTCGAACGTCTCTCGAGTACATCCAAGTCGTTCACAAGTTCGCTCTCGGAGCCGCGGGATCGAGAGATAGCGCTGGCGAAGGTTGACACCAGCCGTCTCCTCGAGTTCGTCGTAGATCTCGAGGAGAACGTACTGGAAATTCTCCGGAAGGGATACACGATTGACGACGTAGTAATCGCCTGTGAAGGCGTTCCGTTGGATTCCGCCGAGTCGTTCACCCCAACTTCCAATGACCTCGATCCCGGTCTGGTTGAACGAATAGGACGAGAATTCGTGTGCGTCCTCGAGGTGTTTGAGCAGTTTATCGGGGCCGATTGGCCCGATTTCGGACAGTGCCTCAGAGAAGGCACTGTAATGCGGGCTTCGAACAGTCAGAATATCATCCGCTGTCGACCAATCTTCGTCACGGATTGCGTCCAGAAACCGCTCTCCAACAGGGGTCGTCCGGTAGACTGCTTCCTCCTCGCTGTCTTCCGCGTTGTGTTCTTCGAGTAGTCCGATCCGTGTGGCTTCGAGAACCGTCTCTCGGGCGCGTCGATTCGTGATATCCAGTGCGTCTTCGATCTCGGCCGTCGTGTTCCCGATCGTCTCACAGAGGTGAGTAAGTTCCGTGAGTCGGCCAAGAGTCACGGGGCGAACCGTTGCGCGTTCGGTGGTCATGATAACCTCCGAACTTGCTGCTTGGCCGTTCTGTATGCTCGTTGTGTTACTTCGTTGCCCTGGAACCGGAGATCAAGATAGTCCTCGATATCCTTGCCAGCAGCCGAGACGTACCGAAATCGGCGTAATTCCGCGGCCAGTGCCCAAAGGTTGTGCTTAACCAGCGCATCACGATCCTCTCGGATATCGTTGAGTGTTCGGGACCCACAGACGGGACAGGGACAAGGGAGGTATTCAAGCTCATCGATATTCCACAGCTCTTCACCGCCGAATCCGGGGAGCAAGTAGTTTCGATTGCCTGCGCTTCGAATGAAGGCAGACGAATCGAAACTATCCACTCCAAGATAGAGCAAAAGGGGCTGATAGACCAGTCCGCCAAGCCCATAGACGTGGAGGTGTTTCTCCGTCGCAGTTCGGGCTGCCAAAACGAGTTTTGTGACTTTTTTGTAATCTGTTCGTATTGGGACGAGACTCCCTAGCGCATATCCATCGAAATCACCTCGGATTTCTAGATATCGAATACTGTTTTGAATCGTCTCCGGATCATACCCGTGAACACTTGCGAGCAGAAGTTCATCCCCATTATGACGATCGCTCGCTTCTAACGCAAGTTCAACACTTCGATCGATTCGACGTTGATTCTTTGCCGCCCGATTCTCTCTGGATAGTGGAATGTCTACTGTGCCAAAAATATCGGCATCGAACAACCGTTGGGTCTCGAGAGTTTCTCGAGGTGTTGTATCTGGTGCTGTCTGACTGAAATCGTACCCACCACTATCGGCATAGACGATCGTGTTCTCCGGAACACCCATCTCCTCTCTGAGCGTCACCCCATCAGTCAACCGCTCCCACATTGGATCCCGGTTTCTGATCGCACGGGCGTTGATCATCGCCGTTGGGAGATCCGGGATCATGTCTACGTATGCTGGTGTGTTGTCACTCGACCGCTTCCCAAGGTTTCGGACGGGAAAGAGAACTGGGGTATGCAGTTCTCCATGTGGAAGATCGAGCACTTGCTGTCGATACAGCATCGGGTTTTAGCTCAGTTGGCCGAAATAAAGTAATTTGCATATTAAGACTACAATATTTAAATCTAATCTAGAACAGATAGAGAGAACGGACAAAGTACCTGAGTTAGGATCTAGAAATCAGACAGATCCTGCTGTGAGGTCGGCTTAGAGAGACAGGCTGATTCCACTTCGTCAGGTGTTTCGAGTTCACCACCAGGGTCGAGACGGGTTGCAAAGTTTTTCAGGTAGGTCCCCTTCAGCGCAACGACGATCGTGCCCTGTTCCTTCGCTTGGTCGGTCCGAGCGGGAACCGAAACAACGTTCTCGTATCGATCTGCGACCTCCTCCTGGTTGAAGGTCACGCCGATCGAGGTCTCGGGCAATGCAGCCAAGATCTCGGGCACATCCAGGGCCTGATAGTAATCCCTCCCAAGTGCCAGAAAGACAACGTCGTAAGAGGTGGCGGAGATCACTTCCTGCGTGCGCTCCGAAATCTGTAGTGACGCAGAACGGGATTCGATTTCGCTATCAGTCATCTTTGCGAAGGTCACGTCGTACGGCGGAAGTTCCTCGCGCTCTTCGACGAGTCCGAATCCGGCACTGATGAAATAGCGGTCGACGGTATGCCGATCGGCGCGGAGGGAGTCTGTTGCTTCACTAATGTACCGCTGCTGGCGCCCCCCATAGAGCTTTCGTGCCGGCAGACTGACAGCCTCCTCACGATCGCGAAGGGTATCGAGACCCGCCTTGTCGATGTCTGCCGCGTCGAAGACGGCGCTCTCGTCTGGGTACGATTTCTTGTTCGAACACTGATCGATGATGAGTATGTCCATGATTAGAACTCCATCAGCCCCTTTTGAACCATAAATTCCGGCACGAACTCGCTGTCATATCCCAGTCGATCGAGAACGGCCGCCCGAAGGTCCTGTGATCGCTCGTATGACTCGACGGCACAGCCGTGTTGTTCGATGTTCTGGACGACATCACGATGAATCGTCTCCTCGGGATCGTATAGGAAGACATTCTGGTATCGTGCACAGAACTCGCCGACGGATACTGCCATGGCATCCGAATCGAGCGAAACTGACGCTGGTGCGTCCGCCCACCACTCGTGAACGCCCGTTTCGCTTATCACGCCAACCTCGGCAACCGGTAGGTCATGGACGCTCGACCAGAAGTCTGTGTGTTCGGTAAGGAAATATCCCTCTATCGAGCTCTTTTTTGCGATCGCATCAGTAGCTGGTGTGACGACAAGTGTTTTCGGGAGATCTTCCTGGAACTGATCGTAGAACCGTTTCGTATTGTGAAATCCTCGACGACGGTTGCGATTGTTCCCTCGGAAGATAGCGACTTCGATGCCGTATTCTCGACAGATTTCACAGTCGCATTCCGTCCATGGCTCTTCTTTGAGGAGTTTCTCGTATTCCTTGAGCAACCGCTCATCGCCGATCCAGTCCGCATAATCCTCAACGAGTTCTTTGATCTGGTTGAACGTAGCAACATCATCTATCTCCTCTTCGTCTTGTTCGATTGTCTCTGCCATCCTAGGGAACTCCTCAAATTTCTCTCGAGCAGTCCCGATCAACGTTTGATACTGTTCGAACTCGACAGGGGATTCGGGGTCGTCCTCTCGAAGAAGTTTGATTACCTGCTTTCGGAGTGAGCGACTGAAACTCGCCCGCAGTTCGCGACCGTGATCGTAGTGGTCACGGAAGTGGTCCTCAACATCCCGAAGTAGACGCTGGTCGTACTCGTCGTCGTGGCGATGGTTCTCAGGTAGGACGCCAACTCGTCGAGGGCGTCTTCCGCCTCAGCGGCCCACTCTCTGATCGCTTGGGACATCGATTCATCCTCGTCGAATGCTCGCAGCGAATGGAGCAACTCCTGTCCACGGAGGGCGGTTTCGATCTGTTCCTCGAGTGGATCCCTGTTCGAGCCGAATCGGACGCGAAGCGCGTCGTAGCGGCGTTCGCTATCGAGGTGGTAGTTGTCACCGCCGGTCCAAGCCGACCGGAGCATACTCGCGCTGTCGAAACTCGTCATCCCGGTTTGACCGATCGCATCGAACGCATCGGTTTTCGCGAACCCGAACACGTGTGTATCGACTCGCGTCTTCCGGGCTCGTTCGTGTTCTTTGACCGCGTTCCCGACGCCGGTAACGATATCCCGAATTCTGCCAGCGTTGCTCCCGGCGACGCCGCCGATACCGACGTACTGATAGCCCAGGTCGAGTACCTGATCCGCTGCTCGCGTGTACGACGTCGGATCCCAGCCCTGAATCGCGACCATCAGCCGGAAGGAGTAGTTGTTAGCGTCGTACAACTCCTTCATCTCCGCGGCGTTGTTGAGCGTCAGTTGGTATCGGAACTCCGTGTCGTCGTCTCGGTAGACGGCCCGGGGGTCGTCGTCAAGGCGCTCGAGCACTGCTGCCGGATCGCCCTCGAAATCTTCCTGTTCGAACGGCTCGACGGTGGATACATCGTATATCGTCGGGTCGTAGTCATCGACGTAGTCCGGCCACTCTGTGGGCCAGTCGTCGACCATGACGTCGACTTCGTCAGTCAACGCTTCGGGGAGGTCACTCGGCGTGAGAGGGGAGTCAGCGAACGCGCGTTTGTCGAGATAGAGACGGGTCTCGTGTCCAGACCCGAGCACTAGGTGGTCGATCGTCACGCCAACTGTGACGCCGAGGTCTTCGTAGAACGCCAGCATCTCGTCGTTGTCGTAGGGAGGGAACGGGAGCGATTTGTAGCCCCAGGCGCCGCAGTCACTGATCGTCGGGAGCCAGTCAGGGATATTGAGATCTGATCGTTCGTCGTAGACTCCATAGGATGTGAGTTGATCGAATTTCGTGGCGCTCTCTTCGACCTGTTCGCGTGAAATGAGCACGCCGTCTATTGGGGTTGTTTCGTAGTCGAAAATATCCCAGATATAGTGTTGCTCGCGCTCCTCGGTCCCGAGCTCCGAGTGCTCGTCGTGCTCGAAGTCATAGTAAGCATCGACGTTGTCATCCCATTCAGGAACGTAGAACCTCACAGATAGTGTTCACCGTCTCAAGGTTTGCGCGTTCTTCTATATGAATCTCCCCACTTCACCTATGTTCATATATGCGACTACCCCCTCCATTCATTTAGGCATATATAATATATTATTTATAGTAATATGTGGGGTAGAAGTCCTGTTTCGGGATTTTTTGAAGACGATCGAGATCCACTTCATCTGCTTGGGACAGTTGCCAGACGAAGTCGAAGAACTCTCGAGCGGCGGCCCCAAAGTTGGTCGCTTCCGTGTAGATACCACACTCGGGATTCCAGTCGTAGCTGTTTTCCATGAAGTTTGCTGACCCAATAAGCGTCGCCCCCTCCTCGGCGTGGCCGATCGCCTGTAGTTTTGCATGGATTCCGAATTCGGCGAGTTCTCTCGCATCTGTTTCGGATGTGATGCGCTCAAACTCCTTGTAGCGAGAGTAGGTTCGGATTGTTACGTTCTCACGATTCGTATCGAGTTCACCGATCAGATTGTCTCGCAATCGTTCCCACTGCCACTTTTTCCGTGTATGGCGTGTGAGCAACCGAATCTCGTATCCCTCGCTCAGGAGTTGGCGAAACTGTGATGCGTACTCCGAAAACGTGTCGTCGTCGTACGGCGTCATAATTCGCAGGATGCGTTCATCCAGTTCTTCGTGTAGGCCCTTGCTCACCAACTCGTCCGTAAGTTCGGTGAACCGACGAGAGTCCGGCCCTTTCGTCTTCGACCACCGGTTCAACTGCGCCCGTTCTTTCCGAAGCCCCGTCGAATCGCCGACGAATGCATTCATCTGTTCTTCACCGAGAACGTCTGGATCCGGGAGCGTGTACGCGAAGTATGTCGGCTCGATAACGCCCTCCTCAAGTTGTTCAAACTGGTTGACAGCGAGCGACTCCCGGACAGACGGCTCGACACCCACAGTCAAATTGGCGGCCTGTTCGCGTCTCGTCTCGATATCTTGCAATCGATCGATGAGAAACGCGACGATGTTTTCCCATTGGTCACGTGCTCCTTCTACTACTGGTAACTCGTGAAACCGTAGCAGTTGAACGCCGTTTCGCTCGGTCAACTGGCAGCTTATTTCAGGGACAGACGAAAACAATTTGTACGACTTGTAAACGGTAGTGTCCAAGCGAGTCGAACTGTATTCGGCTGGAAGTTGATCAACACCCCGTGATCGACACGTCTTCACAGTCTCACAAACGAATTGTGCGGCAGTTCGTGAGAGTTCAGTCGTCTCAACGACGTCCTCTATCGTTATCACCGAACCGTTCTCTCGCAGGTGGTCTTCGTTCGTGACCAGTAGTTGCTGTATGACTGTCTGTTCACGATTCAATCTGTCGACAGCCACGGAAATCGCTGCTGTGATGCTTTCCGGATCCAGACACGGCTCTCGGTTCGGTTCTGCCAAGAGCACATCGTGGTTCGTGTGTGGGACGTTGACTCGCTGGTCTTCGTCCTCGAGTGTGGCAACGATCTGGCTCAGTAACATCTCGTCACGCACTCCTGTCATCGCCCGAACCACTTCGGTGGTCCAGGCATATGACGGCAGCGGTTGATCGGGCCGATCATACAGTATTTCATCGGCTACTTCCTCTGTGCAGGGTTCGTATCCGTATGTCCCCAGGTCACCGAAACCGAACGAGGCGAGGAGTGGTGCTGTGACAGTCTCGTCGTATTCATCTTGGAGGAACGATTCGAATTCTCTCCGTGAGAACCCCTGGACATCGTCTGGAAGGCGTCTCAACAATGCCCGCACTCGAGGTAATTCGGTAACGACGAGTTGCTGGAGCAACGGGAGCGGATCATCAGAAGTGACGAGAATTACTCCAGTGTTCGTCAGCCTTCCCCCTCGAGTTCTCAAACCCAGCTTCGACAGTAGCACCTCGTGAACGGTTGTATGGACTGTTCGATCGCGTTTCGTATTGGTGGCAAGAATGCTCGCCCGGTAACCAGAGTTGAGACCTCGAGCCATTGATTCGTCTGCAGCGATGGCTGCTGCTGCGAGGTAGACACTTTCCAGCGAAACGCCCCAAACGTGCTCAGGGTCGCGAATTCGCAATTCTGATGCCGATGATTGTAACCGTTCAGTCATCCATCTTTCTCGCAGTTGTTTCCCCTCCGAGTTCAGTTGTCGAAATTGAATCGAGTTCGAGGCCATTATCCAATAGCGATTGGAACGCCTCTTTATCGAACGACTGGGGATCGTTGTGCTCGGTACAGCCGTACTGAAACACACAGAACGGACATCCATCATCGCAATCACATTCGAACGCCTCTTCGACAAGTTCGAGTGCGCGCTGGAACTTCCCATCGGGGTCCTCGGCACCTTCGGTCAGCAGTACGGTGATCCCGCTGCCCCCTTTATCACCGTCGTAGACGTACGTTCCGTCCTCTTCGATGGTTTCAGGAACCTGCCTCACGCCAACACCGCCGATATACTGAAGGGCAATCCGGAGTCCGTGTGCAACTGTATGCTCGAGTTCTTTGTGATTTAATTGGACGCGAACACCTTGCGTTCCGAACTCGGTAGCCAATCGAACTGCTCTGGAGTCGCTCACGTCGTGTTCAGGGTGGCGGGTGCAGTAGGCTGTCTCGCTGTCACGGCTGATAACCCCATTACAACCGTTGTTTCCGCAGAGTTCGAAGACAGTTGGCAGTGGATCTGACCCACCGCCTTTGTACGAAGCCTTGAATTGCTTCGTCGTTGACCGAATCTCTACTGCACCGTGAGCGAAGGTTCCGAGTCGTGTCCCATCGCCGTCGACGATCTCGAACGCTCTGTCTGCATCAGGTTCGAACGACACGACCTCACTATCGACCGGAGCGTATGTACTCTGTATTTCCTCAGTATGATTTCGATAGATACGACTTGGTGTCAATTGATCACCAGTCGACAGTGTCTCGAGTGGGAGGTTCGATTTATATGCTCTGACACGCTTCGGCACGATGGTTGTCAGCCGTTTCAGTTCTCTCCCACAACTATCACAGGTACCCGCTTCGATTTCATCGACCATCCCACAAGTCAGGCAAATCGCCTCATCCGGGAGGTCCTCTCGAATCTTTGGTGTCTCGTACGAATCCTCGATGACCTCTGTCACCACGTACGTCTGATTGTCCGAATGTAGATACGCAGCACCAGGATGTAACTCAGACAACGCCATACGCACTTCCCGATTGAGCGCGTTCTGGGTGACATGTTCGAAATCATCTCCGATGAGTTCGTATGTTACCGTATCCGAAACCGTTCGCAAACTAAACGCACCGTTGCTGTAAGCCGAGAGGAAATCACCGAACGACTGTTCCTCGAGGCGCTGGAGAAACTCGTCTAGTTGTGTCCGTCGCTCCCGAAGGCGCTCGAGTTCTTCACGATCATCGGACCCCTCCGAAGCGCCACTCCTTCGATTTCGGCGGCTTCGTGAAGACCGACGCAAATCACTGATCCGGTCTTCGATCCGGTCCAGTTCGTCATAGAGGTCGTTTTCGAACCGGACATAGGCGTCGACAAATTGTGACTCGATATTGGCGAGTGCTGTCTCGACAACGTCACTATGTTCCTCGAGTGCGGAGACTGTCGTCCCAGTGCACGAATCGTTCGCGCATGGCCCTTCGTATCCGGCATCGTGTTTGCGCCCACATTGCTGGCAATAACTGAAGCGAAGGAGATCCTGAATCCACAACCGTGCTTCAGTTTCGTGTTCACTGATGACATCCCGAATTCCTTCGAGTGGAGAGACGTCAGCTCCGGTTGAAGCTGAATACACGACTTCGCCAAGAGAGAACTGAACGTAACGATCTCGTTTGGTCGGGTCTCACTCCGTTCAGTTGGACCGTCGTCGGTATCGTAGACGAACGCATCTTGAAGAGCGCTCGCTTCACGTCGCCACGGCATCCATTTCGTTGCAGCGATAAAATCGAAAATGGCCCACGTGAGCGATCTCGTCAATACCTCCTCGTTGGTTTCGTTCAACGGGACTGGCTGTGCGTCAGAGCTGATGAGTTCGCCAGGTCGTTCGAAATAGTAGTAGTCGATCGGATTCCGACGGCTGACGGAGTGGATCATCGACGAACCGGATTTCCGACCGGCGCGTCCGACGCGCTGTAGGTACGAGTTCGCATTTGGAGGCGTTCCATAGAGGAGGAGCGAATCTAGATCACCAATGTCGACGCCGAGTTCCATCGCTGGACCGGACGAGAGAAAGTGGGGATGTCGCCCCTCGCGGAATTGATACTCAATTCGACGCCGATCCTTCCGTTCAGTGTTTCCGAAGTACGATTGGCCCAACAGCATAACGGGATCAGACGATGCAATCCGGAAGGCGGTCAGTGTAAAATATGGATGCCGGAGATCTGCCCGATCCTTGTAATCGGCAGTAAACGTCGATAGATCGGCATCGATCTCAGACACTTCTTTGTCGAATTCAGTATAGAACCGTTCTTCGACAGAATCGTAATCGATCGGTATCGCTTCCGAAACGAGTGCGCATTCGACGGATTCTGGGTTGAAGCGGACGAGATACCCGTTGTCGGTATTTTCTTTCACCAACAGCCCGTCGTCAACCAGTTCGTCGATGTGATGTCCGACTCCATCGATTTCTTCGGAGAGTGACGAGACGTATCGTTTCGCCTGTGTATGGAGCGAGGCGACGAAGCTCGTTTCTCATCGGAGAGCGAGTCCAGTTCCGCGTCGAGTCGGACGTTTACGATTCCATCGGTCGGAAGTTGCAGACGGGTCGACCAGCGATTATTGAACCGGCCAGAAAGGATCCGTGCAGCCGCTTCGTTATAGATGTACTCTTTTGTTGATTCATCGTACGTAGTCAGATCATTCAAGAATGCGAAACTATTTGTATCTATCTCGGTTTTGAGTTCTTCCTCGTATGCCTGTGCTGCTTCCCATACACCCTGCTGAATCGTTTCTAATGACGTCCACGAATCGTCTATCGCGGAGATAACGAGTTGCGTGAAAAAGAGGTCTTCCTCCGGTTCGTTGAAATCACGAGTCAACTCCTTCATATCTGATTGGCTATCAGAGAACGAGAGGAGTTTGGCACGCCGGAACGATTCGGGATTGTCCCGGTCTACGACCGATCGAAGATGATATTGTGACGTCGTTACCGCAGTGTTCCCAGGTCCACGGAGCATCGATTCGTATCTGTTCGACTTCCCATACGATTTTCCACGGTCATAGCACGGAACTGCACCCGGGAAATCGGTCGGACTTCGAATTTGTCCGCGTTCGTCGACCTGCTTGTAGTGTGTGAATCCTCGTACTGATGTCTTCGTGTTCGGTGCATCGCAGAAACACTCCTGTTGTGGAAGGAGTTCACGATCACAGGACTCACAGTGCTCTATCTGATTCACATCGAATAATGCAGTTCGAGCGAATCGCCTGTTGCCGCAGTCGCACG